>JASHPU010000041.1 GCA_030037885.1 Xanthobacteraceae bacterium
GCTGACGCACGAATTTGAATCCGCCGAGCGAGCGCGAGCGCAGGTGGGGGCAGGGGTTGAGTTTCGCCGCAATTGTCCAGCCAAACTGGTTTTCGTTGCGTTTGCGCCACGCATGCGTCGAGGCCCCCTCATCCCGACCTTCTCCCCGCAGGCGGGGAGAAGGGGTTGCAAGCGGTGCGGCGGAGTTATTCTACCGCGCCGCGATGCCTTGTGCAGGGACACTTGTAGCCCCCAGACCCGACATCGCCAAAACTTGACACATTTACACCAATTCCGGCCAGTCAAGCGAAGCTAGAGCGGGATGATTTTATGTCGATCCACTCGCTCGTCATTGCGAGCGAAGCGAAGCAATCCAGTACGGCGGCGCCGTTCTGGATTGCTTCGTCGCTTCGCTCCTCGCAATGACGATGGACTGAATCAACTTAATTTCATCGCGCTTTAACGCACTGGCGACTGGCCTGGGTTCGTCGCGTTGCGGTCGGCTTTCTCTGCTCGACAAGGACTCCAAGGCGAAGTCCACCAAACAAAACCGGCCGGCTTACGTTAAGCCGGCCGGTGCAACGATGACGCTGGCGCGCAATGATGTGCCCAGTTACGGGCAGATCCGCACCGAGCGAATCCGGTAGCCGTTGACCTCTTCGACCCAGACGCGCCGCTTCTCGAAATGGCAGGGCGGCGGTGCGGCCGCATAGGGCCCCGGTCCGTAGGCAGCGGGCGGCGGCGGATAGCCGTAGGGCGGCGGCGGCGGCGGATAGCCGTAATAACCCGGCGGTGGCGGCGGCGGCGGATTGTTGGCGTTGGCGATGGCAGAGCCGAGGATGACGCCGCCGAGCACGCCCCCCGCCACGGCACAGCCGAAGCAGCCGGCATTGGCGGCGCTTGGCACGGCCGCGGTCGCAAGGCCGAGGCTCGCCGCGGCGGCGAGCCCGATGAGCGCTTTGTGCATATGTTCTCCTTGAGCGATCGGCCGGGCACCGATCCGACTGAGGTTCGTTAGGCGGAAGTCCCCCCGTGGCACCCCCGAGGCCGCGACACGGCCCAAAACTCACTGCCGCCATTGAGGACGAAGTCTTTGGCGGAAATTGGATTGGCGCGGCAGGTCGCGCCCACGTCTTTACGAGAGCGGGTGATCAGGTCCAGGCGTCCCGAGCACGCCGGGGTTTGATCTCAGCCGGCGATTGGACTCAGTAGCATGCACGCACCCAACGGAATCCATTCCAATAGGTCCGCCAAGCGCAGGGGCCATAAGGATACGGGCCATAGTAGTACGGGTATCCGTAATAGTAGGGCGCCGCCAGCGCGCTGCCGACCAGCGCTCCGGCCACGAAGCCGCCGACAACGGGGCCCGGACCTCGCCAGCCCCAGCCGCCGCGGCCCCAGCCTCCCCAGCGCGCCTCTGCGGATCCCGCGGTCGCCAGAGCTGTCGCGCCAAGCGCCGCGATGGCGACGAGAGCAATCACAATCTTTTTCATGGCCTTACCTCGACGTGTTCCTCAGCGAAGTCCAGCCGCCCCCTTTGGCCTATAGTTCGCATTTACTAGGTGAACGGGCACTGAACGATGGTGCCCGATTGTGGCCTTCATTGGGAAACTTCATAAAACCGGGAAACGCGCGGAATGGCGCTTACTTACGCGGTCGGTGACGTCCACGGCTCGCTCGATAAGATGCAGGCCGTGGTGGAGGCGTGCCGGCGGCATGCCGCGGGCCGCGCCATGCGATTCGTCTTTCTTGGCGATTACATCGACCGCGGCCCGGACTCCGCCGGCGTCGTCCGCGCCATGATGGGCCTGCAGGACGAGTTGCAGGAGCGGCTCATAGCACTGATGGGCAACCACGAAGCCTGGGTGCTGGCGCTGCTCGACGGCCGCGCACCGGCGGGCGGTTGGCTTCTTAACGGTGGGGCGCATACGCTCCTGAGCTACGGCGTGCGCGCCGCCGGCGATCTGCCGCCCTCGCATCTTCAGTGGATGCGCTCGCTGCGCTTGAACTACGACGACGGCCGGCGCTTCTTCGTCCACGCGGGCGTCAATCCGGACAAGGCGCTGGATGCTCAGGACGAGCATGATTTGCTCTGGATCCGGGAGCCGTTCCTGGGCGACGGTCGCGATTACGGCCGGCTCGTCGTGCATGGCCACACGCCGCTCGAAACCGCCGCGCCGCAATTGCGCAGCAACCGCCTCAATCTCGATACCGCAGCCGTGTTCGGCGGACCGCTCACCGCTGCGGTATTCGACGACACGCAAACCGGCCCGCTCGCCTACCTGCAGGCCGCGTGACAAGCCCCGCGTCAGTCGTGCCTCCCGTCTCTGCGACAATCCGCCGCACGTCGGCCAGCCGGCAGCAGGCCGACAGGCGCCCTCAAACGAGCCTGCCCCGGCGCGTTATTCTTGCGCCGGCGATTCGCCTTGGGGGGCAGGACGAGGGGGAGAATGACAAAGCGCAAGGCTGCAAGGCCGCAGAGCAAGCCGGTTGCGTCGCGGCCGGCGCCGGCCAAGCACGCGCCGGCGCGATTCGCGCAAGAGCCCGCCGCGGCGCCGGTGCGCGCCGGCCAAACGCCGTCGCGCCCGCTGGCGATGCGGCTTGCCGCCGAAGTCGAGCGTTTGGCGGCGCAGCTTGCGCAATCGCGCGCCAAGGTCAGCGATCTTGAAGCCAAGATCGAGACCGATCCGCTGACGGAATTGTTGAACCGCCGCGGTTTTGAGCGTGAGCTCAAGCGTTCACTGGCCTACCTCAAGCGTTACGGCGCCAGCGCCGCTTTGCTCTTCGTCGATCTCGACCGCTTCAAGGCAGTCAATGACCGCCACGGCCACGCCGCCGGCGATGCAGTGCTCAAAGCCGTCGCCGCCACGCTGACCCGCAACGTCCGCGCCTCCGATGTCGTCGCGCGCCTCGGCGGCGACGAGTTCGTCGTGCTGCTGTGGAACGTCACCGGCACCGCCGCGGCAGCCAAGGCTGTCGCTTTGGAGCACGCCATCGCGGCCGAGTCGGTGCGCTTCGGCGCTACCACGCTCGATGTCGATGCCTCGGCCGGCGTAGCGCTGGTCGCCGCGTCCGAAACACCAGCCGATCTCGTCGCCCGTGCCGACGCGGCCATGTACGCGCGCAAGCGCGAGAAGAATACCTACGCGCGCAAGCGCCAGAAGAACACCTCGGCCGGCACGCGCGAAGCGGCCGCGAGCGCCGCTAGGCGATGATGTCCGGCGTGAGCTGGTCTTCGATGAAGGTGATGCGATCGCGTAGCTGCAGCTTACGCTTCTTCAGGCGCTGCACCTGGATGATATCGGCGCCGGGCGATTCCTGCAGCGCCGTAATCGCGGCGTCGAGGTCGCGATGCTCCTGCTGCAGCCGCGCCAGCTGCGCGCGAAGCTCGCGTTCTTCCTCTTTGGTCATTTTGCCTTGGTCGCGCCGTTAAGTTGCGGCTTCGCTGCCTGGCACGCTTTTGGCCGGTCCGGCGGCGCGGATTATCGCGTCTTGGTTAATGCCGGACAAGTCCAGCCGGTGCGACGCCGTAGGGGAGAGCCCGCGCCGGGGCCTTCCGCGACGCCGTAAACAGAGTATCATGCGGTTGTCACGGGGTGATCGAAGGCGTTCCTCATCGGATGAGAGACATTTCATAACGCAAGGAGGCAGGCCACATGGCGATCGAATCGCATCTTGCGGAACTCGAGCGGCGGCATCAGGCCCTGGAGCAGGAAATCTCCGAAGCTCTGGCGCATCCATCGACCGACGGCCTCAAGATTGCGGAATTGAAGCGAAAAAAATTGTACGTGAAGGACGAGATCGCGCGGCTCAAGCAGCAAACGCTGGTGCACTGAGCGGCGGAAGCCGCGGCGATTAATTCAGTTTGCGCCACTCCCCGAGGGAGCGAAACGGACTCGTTTTTGGCATGCTTGGCCTAGTGCCGGGCAGGTATTTGAGTTTTCCCGCTTCGACTAAATCTTCCAAATCGTCATCGCCGGGCTTGACCCGGCAATCCATGCCGCGGTTGAACTTGCGCACTCTTGCCAACAGCATCAATTATCGGCTCCTCAGCATGGATGCGCGGGTCAAGCCCGCGCATGACGAGTAAGAGGTTCACTCCGAACGGAAATCGCTCAACAGCAAGTATGATCATCACGGCCTCAGCAAGTCGC
>JASHPU010000042.1 GCA_030037885.1 Xanthobacteraceae bacterium
CCCATCAGCGGCGCCTGGACGTCCTGATCGCGCATCTGCCGCACGATCAGGCCGCCTTCGGTGTAGAGCCCGCCGAAATACACGAGATCGGCGCCCGACTGTTTGATCTTCGAGATCAGCGCCGAATAGTCCTTCTCGCCGGTGTTGATGCCTTCGTTCAGCACTTCCTTCATGCCGCCGGCGCGGATCGTCTTCAACGTTTCGTCGGCGAGGCCCTTGCCGTAGGTGGTCTTGTCGTTGACGAAGGCGATGTTCTTGCCCTTGAAGTGCGCCAGGATATAGGCGCCGGCGACCCGGCCCTGCTGATCGTCGCGCCCGCAGGTGCGGAAGATGTTCCACATCCCGCGTTCGGTCACGGTCGGATTGGTCGAGGCGGGCGTGATCTCGAGGATGCCGTTTTCCTGATAAACCTCGGAAGCCGGGATGGTCACGCCGGAATTGTAATGACCGATCACGAACTTGACGCCGTCGGCGGCGAAATTATTGGCAACCGAGACGCCCTGCTTGGGATCGGATACGTCGTCGCCGTACTCGGCGGTGATCTTCTGGCCCAAAATGGTCTTCAGATCCGCAGCGGCCTGCTCGACGCCGTTTTTCATCTGCGCGCCGGTGGCGGCGTTCGGACCGGTGATCGGGCCGCCGACGCCGAACTTGACTTGGGCGGCGGCGGAGCCTGCGAGCGCGCAGGCAAGGCCGAGCGCGAGGCCGAGCGTGGTGATCCGTTGCATGATGTTCCCTTTTCTCGCCGGAGCGGCAGGTGCAAAACTTAACTCAAGGTTACGTCATTGCGCCTTGCGGCGCCAGCGCAATGGCCCGTCGGAAACGTTGATCCAGCGGTATTGCGTGACCATCTGCGACACCCGCGCGGCGCGGAAACCGAGCAATCCGCCGATCAGGCAAACGGCGCTGTCGACGGCGTAATAATGCAGCGAGAGCAGCGTGCCGCCGAACAGCGCGAAGTGAATGAAGCGCACCGCGCCGCCGAGGATCAGCGTGTAGACGACGACCTGCCACCAAGGCCGCCAAGTGCCGGCAACGGCGCGGCCGGCGAGCACGGCGGCGCCGCCGCCGAGCACGATCGTCACCAGGATAAAGATGCCGAACGACTCGTCCTCATAGAGGAAGCCGGCGAGCGCGCCCAGGATGCCCGCAGGCCCCGTCATTGCGCTTGCTGCCGGCCGCCTTCGAGGTAGGCGGATTTGACTTCGGGACGATCGAGCAATTCGCGGCCGGTGCCGGAGAGCGTGATCAAGCCGTTGACCATCACATAGCCGCGGTGTGCGAGCTTGAGCGCGTGATAGGCGTTCTGCTCGACCAGGAACACGCTCAAGCCGTCTTCGCTGTTGAGCTTTCTGATCGCATCGAAAATCTGCCGGACGATGAGCGGCGCGAGCCCGAGCGACGGCTCGTCGAGCAAAAGCAATCGCGGCCGGCTCATCAGCGCCCGCGCGATGGCGAGCATCTGCTGCTCGCCGCCCGACAATGTGCCGCCGCGCTGGGCAAGACGTTGCTCGAGGCGGGGGAAGAGTTTCAGCACGCGCTGCAGGTCACTCTCGAACTGCGCCGGGTCGGCGATGGTGGCGCCCATCTGCAGGTTTTCCAGAACCGTCATGCGCGGAAAGATGCGGCGGCCTTCGGGCGCCTGCGCGAGCTTGAGCCGGGCGATCTCGTGGGTCGGCAGCCGCGTGATGTCGCGGCCGTCGAACATGATCCGGCCGTCGCGCGCGCGCGGATTGCCGCATACCGTCATCATCAAGGTCGATTTGCCGGCGCCATTGGCGCCGATCAGGGCGACGATCTCGCCGGCATTGACTTCGAGATCGACGCCCTTGAGCGCGCGCACGTGGCCGTAAAACGCGGTGACTCCTTGAATGGAGAGAAGTGGCGCGGTCATAGTCCGACAATTCTTCGCCCTCCCCCTGAAAGGGGGAGGGTGGGGTGGGGGTCAGTGCGGCCGCCGCAGCGGTGAAGGGACAAACGTTGTCCGGACCCCCACCAGGCTGCTTCGCAGCCGACCTCCCCCTTGCAGGGGGAGGTGAAAAACAAGGATCTACTCATAGGCCGACGGCAGCCTCGGCTTGCGTCACCTCGTCGTCGGCGACACCGAGATAGGCCGCGATCACCTTCGGGTCGTTGCGCACCTCGTCCGGCGCGCCGTCGGCGATCCGCACGCCGTAATCGAGCACCACGACGCGGTCGGAAATGTTCATCACCACGCTCATGTCGTGCTCGATCAGCAGGATCGAAATGTCGAACTCGTCGCGGATCACCAGCAACAAATCGTTGAGCTCGGCGCTCTCGCGCGGATTGAGCCCGGCCGCCGGCTCGTCGAGGCACAGCAGCACCGGATCGGTGCACAGCGCGCGGGCGACTTCGAGCCGGCGCTGCGCGCCGTAGGGTAGTTCGCCGGCCGGATCGTCGGCGCGTTCGAGCAGGCCGAACCGGTCGAGAAAAAACCGGGCCTTGTCGAGCGCGGCGCGCTCGGCGGCCGCATAGGACGGCAAGCCGAGCACGCCGAGCAAAGTGTAGCCGGAAGCAAGCATCAAAGGATTGTGCTGGGCGACCAACAGGTTTTCCAACACCGTCATGCCGGCAAACAGCCGGATGTTCTGAAAGGTGCGGGCGACGCGCGCCTGCTGCGCCACCAGATAATCGGGCATGCGCTCGAGCAGGAACAGCGCGCCGTCGTGGCGCACGAGGCCGCGCTTGCCGCTGTCGGTGAGGCTTTCGAGCGCGTCCCACAAAGCCGGCGCGCCGCGGCGCAACGCGATGCGGCCTTCGCTCGGCCGGTAAAAGCCGGTGATGCAGTTGAATACCGTGGTCTTGCCGGCGCCGTTCGGGCCGATCAGTGCGGTGATCGAGCCATGCTCGACCGCGAAGGACAGATCGTCGACTGCAACCAGCCCGCCGAACCGCATGGTCAAATGCTCGACGCGGAGCACCGTTGCCTCGTCGCGCGCCATCAGCCGCGGCCCTCCGCGACGAGGTCGGCGCCGATCGTCTTGCGTTCTTTGAGATACACCGACGGATCGCGGGTGGAGATCAGCCCGCGCGGCCGCCAGATCATGATCAGAACCATGGCCAGGCCGAACAGCAGCATGCGGTATTGCGTCGGATCGAAGGTCTGGCCGAAAATCTCCTTGAGGAAATTGAGCTGGCGCAGAATTTCGGTGCCGCCGATCATGGCCACGGCGGCGATGGCGACGCCGATCTGGCTGCCCATGCCGCCGAGCACGACGATCGAGAGCACGGTCGCCGATTCGATGAAGGTGAAGGATTCCGGCGAGATGAAGGCCTGCCGCGCCGCGAAGAACGAGCCGGCAAAGCCGGCGAACATCGCGCCCATGGCGAAGGCGGTGAGCTTGGTGTTGGTGGTGTTGATGCCGAGCGAGCGGCAGGCGATCTGATCTTCGCGCAGCGCTTCCCAGGCGCGGCCGATCGGCAGCCGGCGCAGCCGCATCGTGACGAAGCAGGTCAACAGCGCCAGCGCCAGGATGACGTAATAAAGAAAGATGACGCGGTAGACCGGGGAGAATTGCAGGCCGAACACCGCGGCAAAGCCGTTGTCGTCGGCGGTGAACGGGATACCGAAAAAAGTCGGCCGCGGGATGCCGATGATTCCGGCGTAACCGTTGGTGAGAGCGACCCAGTTGATCAGGATGAGGCGGATGATCTCGCCGAAGGCGAGCGTCACGATGGCGAGGTAATCGCCGCGCAGTCTCAAGACCGGGAAGCCGAGCAGGATGCCCCAGAACGAGCTCAAAATGCCGGCGAGCGGCAGCAGGATCCAGAACGACAGGCCGAAGTTCTTGGCAAGCAGCGCATACGAATAGGCGCCGACGGCGTAAAAGGCGACGTAGCCGAGATCGAGCAGCCCGGCGAGCCCGACCACGATGTTGAGCCCCCAGCCGAGCATCACATAGATCAAAATCTGGATGCCGAAATTGTCGACCCAGCGCAGCGCGCCGCCGAAACCGACGATGGCGATGACGCCGATCGGGTAGACGACGACGAAGCCGATGGCAAACGGCACGAGCCATTGGCGAATGTGGCGCTGCCAGGCGCTGGTCGCCGGTTTCGGCCGTTCGGCGCGGCGCGCCAGCCATGGCGCCACCGCGACCGAATAGGCGAAGCGGCCGCCGGCGATCACGACGAGCAGCGCCAGCAACAGCGGCCAGCGCGTCGTCAGGATCAGCTCGTCGCGGATGTTGGTGACGGTCTCAAAGCCGATCAGCGGCAGAAACAGGCCGAAGGCGATCAGGCCGGTCACGCCGGCATCGCGTAGCGCGCCGGCGACATCGATGCGCCGGGCCTCAGGCGCGGCCTCCATGTCAGACCTTTTCGACATCCGGGCGGCCGAACAGACCTTGCGGCAGGAAGATCAAGGTGATCGCCAGCACCGAAAAGGCGGCGACGTCCTTGTAATCGATAGAGAAGTAGGCCGACCACAGCGTCTCGATCAGGCCGATCAAAATGCCGCCGACCACGGCGCCGGGCAGCGAGCCGATGCCTCCCAGCACCGCTGCCGTGAATGCCTTGACGCCCGGCACAAAGCCGTCGGCGAAATCCACCACGCCGTAGTACATCAGATACATGGTGCCGGCGACGGCGGCGAGCGCGGCGGCGATCACGAAGGTCATGGAAATGGTGCGGTCGACGTCGACGCCGACCAGCGCCGCCATCTTCTGGTCCTGTTCGCAGGCGCGTTGCGCGCGGCCGAGCCGGGTCTTCGCCACCAGATACCAGAATGCGAGCAACAGCACGGCGGTGACGCCCCAGATGACGAGCTGCTTGTAGGACAGCGTTACCGGAAAACCGTGGCTTTTGGACAGCACGAACTCGCCCTGCACCATGGGCGGGATCGACTTGTTGCGCGGCCCCTGAGTTACCTGCACGAAGTTCGACAAAAAGATCGACATGCCGATGGCGGAGATCAGCGGCGCCAGACGGAAGGAGCCGCGCAGCGGCCGATAGGCAATGCGCTCGATCGCCCAGTTGATCAGCGAGGTGAACAGCATGGCGACGATGAGAACGATAAACAGCGCCAGCGCAATCGAGCCGATGCCGAGCCAGCTGGTCAGGATCAGGAAGGCGATGAGCGCAATGAAGGCCGACGCCATGAACACATCGCCATGGGCGAAGTTCACCATGCCGATGATGCCAAACACCATCGTGTAGCCGATGGCGATGAGGCCGTAGATCGAACCGAGCGTGACGCCGTTGATGAGCTGCTGGACGAAATATCCCATGCGTCCGCCGCCTGTGAATCCCCGCGAAACTCTTAACAGGGGCGTCGCGGAGCGGCAATTGCGACGGCTTGTCGTCCCCACCGCCCCCGGCTAGGCCGTGCTTGGGCCTGCCGCCTCGATGTCCGAACGCCGCTGTAGCGCTTGGGCGCTAAGATAACTCTGTTTCCCGGATGCGGTGCACCGCTGATCCGGGATCGTCCCAAACGCGGCGCTTATGACGATCCCGGGTCTGCAGCGCACCACTTCGCTACGCCATAGCGCGTCGAAGACGCGCGTGAACGCGCTTTTGCTGCGCTGCGCCCGGGAAGCGCAGCTATTTTAGCGCCTATGCGCTTCGCGGGCGAAGGCCGCCTTCCAGCCCTCACGGGTCTCTACTTATCTCTTTCGCAATGATCTGCGCTGCGCGCCGCAAAGCCTCGCGAAACTCGGCCTCCCGGCCAGGGGTAAAGCGCGCCGTCGGTACTGCCAGATTGATGGCGCCGTAGAACTTCGCTTCACTGCGCACAGCCGTGGCGACGGCCGAAATACCCAACGTGAACTCTTCTCGGGAATAGGCGAACCCCGTCGCTTTGACTTTCGCAATCTCTTTCTTCAGGCGGGTCTTGGCGCGAATCGTGTGCGGCGTCACGGGCGCCAACGTCGCGCGGACCAGATAGCGGCTGAGCTCCTGCGCGGATAGCTCCGACAGCATGATTTTGCCGGCGGAAACCGCATAGAGCGGCGCGTGCATGCCAACCTTCATGGTGAACGAAAGCGCCTGCGTGCTGATGGCGGAAGCGACCACCTCCACCGAGTCCGCAAGGCGGACATAGAAGCCGCACGTTTCGCTCATCTCGAGGCTGAGCTGGCGCAGCAACGGTGTGACCCGATCGCCCAAAGACGGTCGTTGCGCCTGCCGTGCGATCTCGACGATTTCGGCGCCGAGCCGGTACCGCTCGGTCCGCGGGTCCCGCTCCAGAAAGTTCCGCGACAGCAAGTTCGTGAGCAAATGAAACAGGCTGCTGCGCGGGATGCCCAGGCTCGCCAACAATTGCGAGAATGACGGCGGCTCGGGACAGCCGGCCACGTATTCGAGGATGTCGAGGCCGCGGTCGAGCGACTTGACAGCTGTGGTCGATGTTAGTTTCATATTCTGGATCAAGTTCAACCTGTTGAACTTAATCCGACTGCCATCGCGTTGGCAAGGGGCCTGGCCGGGGCAGAGGCGGGGCTCCGGATTGATTGCGACGGCAAACCGCGCGCCTCAGGCCAAAGCGACAGCATCAAGGAGAGCCGCCATGGACCGCGTCAGGAGCGAGGACGCCATCGCCGCAAAGGGGCGGCCGTTCACCGGCGCCGAGTACCTGGAAAGCCTGCGCGATGGCCGCGAAGTCTATGTCTACGGCGAGCGGGTCAAGGACGTCACCACCCATCCGGCGTTTCGCAACGCCGCGCGCTCGATCGCGCGGCTTTACGACGCGCTGCACGATGCCAAGACCAGGCCGCTGCTGACGGCGCCGACCGATACCGGTTCCGGCGGCTTCACCCACAAATTTTTCCGCGCCGCGCGCTCGCGCGAGGAACTGCTCGCCCAGCGCGACGCCATCGCGCACTGGGCGCGCATGTCGTACGGCTGGATGGGCCGCTCGCCCGACTACAAGGCGGCGCTGATGAACACGCTCGGCGCCAATTATCAGTTCTACGGCAAGTTCGCCGACAACGCGCGGGCCTGGTACCGGCGCGCCCAGGAAAACGTGCTGTTCATGAACCACGCCATCGTCAATCCGCCGGTCGATCGCTCAAAGCCGGTCGATCAGGTCAAGGACATTTTCATCACCATCCAGAAGGACACCGACGCCGGAATTTACATCTCGGGCGCCAAGGTGGTGGCGACGTCGTCGGCGCTGACGCACTACAACTTTCTCGGTCAGAACGCCGCGGTGCCGCTGCACGACACCGACCTCGCGGTGATGTTCATCGCGCCGATGAACGCGCCCGGCGTCAAGCTGTTCTGCCGCACCTCCTACGAGATGACGGCGAGCGTGATGGGCACGCCGTTCGATTATCCGCTGTCGTCGCGCTTCGACGAGAACGACGCCATCTTCGTGTTCGACAACGTGTTCATCCCGTGGGAAGACGTGTTGCTGCACCGCGACCTGGAGAAGCTGAAAATTTTCTTCCCGCAATCGGGATTTTTGGCCGGCTACCAGTTTCAGGGCTGCACGCGCCTTGCGGTGAAGCTTGATTTCCTGGTCGGGGTCATCGCCAAGGCGTTGCGCGCCGCCGGCTCCG
>JASHPU010000043.1 GCA_030037885.1 Xanthobacteraceae bacterium
CCTGTAGCTGCCGCGATCGGTGGCGCGGCCAACCGGATAATGCGCGTCAACCGATCGTGTCATTGTGCTGCAATGGAATGCAATTACCCAGCCCGCGGGTCAACAATGCAGGCGTGATTCGTGGAATTTGAGCACGGCGCGATCGTCTTCCGCACGCTCTTTATTTCCGACGTTCACCTCGGCGCACGCGGTTGCCAGGCCGACCGTCTGCTCGATTTCCTGCGCTATCACGACGCCCACACCATTTATCTGGTCGGCGACATCGTCGATGGCTGGCAACTGCGCTCCGGCTGGTACTGGCCGCAACACCACAACGACGTGGTGCAGAAGCTGCTCCGCAAGGCGCGCAAAGGCACCCGCGTCGTCTATCTTCCGGGCAATCACGACGAGTTTCTGCGCGGCTATTATGGCACCCATTTCGGCGGCATCGAAGTGATGGAGACGGCCATTCATCAGTCCGCGGATGGCCGCCGTTATCTGATCGTGCACGGCGATATGTTCGACCTCGTGGTCAAGCACGCGCGCTGGCTGGCGCTGCTCGGCGACACGGCCTACGATTTCGCGCTCCTGGTCAACCGCTACTTCAATGCGATCCGCCGGCGCCTGGGATTTTCCTATTGGTCGCTGTCGCAATGGGCCAAGCACAAGGTCAAGAACGCGGTCAATTACATCGGGGCGTTCGAACAGACGCTCGCCGCCGAGGCGCAGCGCCACCAGGTCGACGGCGTGATCTGCGGCCATATCCATCATGCCGTGATCCACGATCGCTTCGGCATCCGCTACATCAATTGCGGCGATTGGGTCGAAAGCTGCACCGCAGTCGCCGAGCACGCGGACGGACGCTTCGAGATCATCACCTGGACCGACGAGCGAGGCGCCGCCGCGCCGCCGGACCAGGCTCGCGGCCCGGCGCTCAAGCAAGAAACCGGAATGGCGGCTTGAGCGCGCGGCGAAGGCGCCCAAGTGCGCGGCGGCTTCAGCCGTGGCGGATTTTCAGGGCCAGAATGGCCGTCGTTATCGCCAGCGTCGCGGCGCTGGAACCGATGAGCGGAGCGTCCGCGATGGCGACGCCATAGATGAGCCAGAGCAGAACGCCGGCGACGCACAGTAACGTACCCGACAGCGAAATTGCCCGCGCTTCCCGTTCGCGAACGATTTTCAACGCCTGCGGCACCCAGCACAACGTCGTCATCACGGCCGCGCTTGTGCCGATGGCGTCGACCAGCGCTGGAGGAATCGGTTCAAGCATGTCCTATGTCGTCGACCGAATCGCTGCGATGCGGCCTTATCGGCCCGTTCCGTGTGCTCCTCATGACAGCGGATAACCGCGGAACGCGCATGCGCGTCGGGCGCGAATCGGCGCCGCTGTCATCAGGCGGTCATCAGTAAAGCCTAGAATCATCAATGCGTTGCGACAGACGCCGGAAAGTGCGGCAAATCATGATTGTGTCCGATCACACCACCAAGGTGTTCGACGCCGACTTGACCAAGCTCACGCAGAAAGTTGCCGAGATGGGCGGTTGCGCCCAGAGGCAAGTCGCCGATGCCATGGACGCGCTTGATCGGCGCGACGTGGTTCTCGCGCAACGGGTCATTGCCGCGGATGCGACGGTCGACGATTTCCAACGGCAGATCGAGCAAGGCGCGGTCGAGACCATTGCGTTGCGTCAACCGATGGCGGTCGATTTGCGTTCGCTGGTCGCGATCCTGCGCATCGCCAACGATCTCGAGCGGATCGGCGATCTGGCAAAGAACATCGGCAAGCGCGCGATCGCCATGGGTAACGAACGTCCGGCGCGGACCATGGCGCGCGGCTTACGCCACATGACGACGCTTGCCATCGCCCAACTGAGCGCGGTGCTCGACAGCTTCGTCGGTCGGAGCGTTTTGAAGGCGCTCAAGGTTTGGGAAGACGATCGGAACATCGACGCGCTTTACGTGTCGCTGTTCCGCGAATTGCTCACCTACACGATGGAGGACCCGGGCTCGATCTCGATCTGCATTCACCTTTTGTTTTGCGCCAAGAACGTCGAGCGAATCGGCGATCACACCACCAATATCGCCGAGGCGGTTCACTATATGGTCGAAGGCCACACCATCGCCGGCGAGCGGCCGAAGAGCGACGCGTTCAGCTATGCGGGACAAGCACGCAGCAGTCTTGTCGTCACCGCATAGCCGCGAGCATCCTCACGGCAGCCGCAGCAGCGCCTGGCCGACGCGAATCATCGCACCGTTTTGGACGTTGTCGCAGAGCGAGCAGCCGCCGGGCGCGAACACGATGATGGTCGAGCCGTGCTCGAACCAGCCCAATTCGTCGCCCTTGCGGAATTCGGCATTGCAGGAAACGGTGCCGCCGCCGGCGTGCTTGAGGCGATCGAGATCGATGAAATTCAGGCGAATGCCGCAAACCAGGATGGCGCCGACCGGCACCAGGCTGACCGCCGCGCCGGTGGCGAGCGTCACGTGCAGCACGGCGCGCTCGTTCTTGCAATAAAGCTTGTCGACGCGCCGCAGCGCGGCCGGATTGACGTTCCAGGCGTCCCCCGCAATGTAGCCGACACGCTCGACGCGGCAATCATGGGGGGCATGAAACCGGTGGTACATGGCCGAAGTCAGGCGCAGCGTCACATAGCAGCCGTCGCGGTGCGCTTCGACGAGGTTTTGATCACGGAGAAGCTCCGTCAGCGCGTAGTTTCTGCCTTTGATCTGGTAGAGCTCGGTGCCGCAAATCCGGCCATGCGCGCCGATGACGGCATCGCACGGGCTGACCAGAACGTTCGGCGCCGGGTCGATCGGTCGCGCGCCGGGCTTCAATCGGCGCGTGAAGCAGTCATGCATGCTGCGGAATTCGGCGCCGTCTGCCTCGGCCAGATCGAGGCCGGAGAAATACCGCCATAAGCCGATCGATACGTCGCGCACCAGCGGCTGCTCGATGCGGCTGAACCAGCCGACGAACCGGCTCAACGACCGGCGCGGCAGCCGGTTGGTGACGAAGAAATTGACGTCGTCCTGCCGCAAAATCCGCAACAGCCGGCTCTTGACCGTCATATGGCCGTAAACTCCCCGCGCTATAGCGTGATTCGATGGATTGGCATGGCCTGACCTTGGCCACTTGCGGCGTCAGCATGGCCGTTCTGGCGGCGTCGCTGGCGACGGTGAAGCGCGGCGTGTGGCCCGGCGCCGGCAAACATCCGTCGTTCGCCGGACATGTCCGCCTGGCGCAGCGCGTCGCGTCGCTGGTGCGCTTTTACGAATATGACGAAAGCCGGTTGTTTTGCGCGGACGATGCGCCGCCGCCGGTCGCCGCGCGCCGCCGCGCCGGCTTCATGCGGCTTGCCGCGCTTTATCGGACGCGTTTTGCCAAGACCGCCGCACTCGGCACCGAGGCGCAGAGCGGCATCTCCGACTTGCAGTTCACCGCAGCCTATCGCGTGCCGTTTCAGTTCAGCCGGTTCGTGCGCCGCCATCTCCAGGTCGGAGCCTTCCTGCAATCGTCCACGGGCGTTACCGTGGAGGATATCGACGGCAATCGCTTTTACGATTTGAGCGGTTCCTACGGCGTCAATCTTCTCGGCTATGATTTCTACAAGGCGGCGATCGCGCGTGCGGTCGAGCGCGTGCAGGCGCTTGGTCCGGTGCTCGGCGCCTACCATCCGATCGTTGCCGATAATGTGCGGCGGCTGCAGCAGATTTCCGGACTCGACGAGGTGTCGTTCCACATGTCTGGAACCGAGGCGGTGATGCAGGCGGTGCGGCTGGCGCGCTATCACACCAAGCGGCGCACCCTGGTGCGTTTTGCCGGCGCCTATCACGGCTGGTGGGGCGACGTGCAGCCCGGCATCGGCAACCCGCTGCCGGCGCGCGACACCCTCACGTTGCGGGATGTTTCGGCAGGCACGTTGCGCATCCTCAAACGGCGGGGCGACGTCGCTTGCGTTCTGGTGAATCCGCTGCAGGCGCTGCATCCCAACGCGAACGCGCCGACCGATTCGGCGCTGCTCGACAGCGCGCGCAGCGCGGATTTCGACAGAGCGGCCTATGCCGACTGGCTGCAGCGGCTGCGCGCGGTGTGCAGCGAACAAAACATCGTGCTGATTTTCGACGAAGTGTTCGTCGGCTTCCGGCTCGCGCGCGGCGGCGCCCAGGACTATTTCGGGGTCGCTGCCGACTTGGTCACCTACGGCAAGACCGTTGCCGGCGGCTTGCCGATCGGCGTCCTGTGCGGGCGCAAGGCGCTGATGAAGCGCTTTCGCGACGATCGGCCGGCCGACATCTGCTTTGCCCGCGGCACGTTCAACGCGCATCCCTATGTCATGGCGGCGATGAACGAATTTCTCCGCACGCTCGACGCGCCGCCGGCGCGCGAACTCTACAGCGATCTCGACGCGGTCTGGAACCACCGGGCGTCGCGGCTCAACGCGCGGCTCGAGCAGGCGGGCGTGCCGGTGCGGGTTGCCAACATGTCGTCGATCTGGACGGTCTGCTATACGCAGCCGGGCCGATACAATTGGATGCTGCAATATTACCTGCGCGCCGAGGGTTTGGCGCTGAGCTGGATCGGCACCGGCAGGCTCATTTTCAGCCTCAATTATACCGATGCCGATTTCGCCGCGGTGACCGATCGGTTTGTCGCCGCCGCCAAGGCCATGAACGATGACGGTTGGTGGTGGTGCGATCCGGCGGCGACCAACAGCTCGATCAAACGCGCGATCTTCAAAGAGATGATCGCACATCGCCTGCTGCCCGGGCGCCGCAAACGCAAAGCCGTATGAGCCGTTCTCAACTCGTGCGCGGCAATTCCTCGGCCGTCGCCTCATCCCACTGGTCGCCGATGCCGGGATCGATCAGCTCGCCGCGCAGCAGCGCCAGCGGCGCCTTGTGGTAAAGCTTGATGTCGTGGAACGGATCGGTGAGAATTTTGGTCGCCCACACCAGTCCGGTTTGCACGTCCTTGATGAGGAACAGCTGAACGCTGCGGAACACCACGCCGCCGACGCCGAGCCCGAGCCAGATCAGGCCGATCTGCCGGATCAACTCGGATTTGCTGCCGGCGGGCGCAAACAGGCCGAAGAACGTCGGATTGAAATAAAGCGATAGCGGCGACAGCGCCCAGATCGCCAGCAACACGACCTTGCGCTGCAGATTGTAGCCGACTTTGATCCCTTCCTTGTATTCGTGGCTGGCGTCGTTGACCTCGTCGTAGCCCTTTGGCTCGAAAAAGAAATGGCCGGTCTGCCGCGTCGTCATGGCGACCAGCCAGCCGGCCAGCGCCGAGACCGCGGGATCCTTGAACAGCATCACATAAGAGAACAGGAAGCTGAGCGCGCTGACGAAATGCAGCGATTGATTGATCCTGCTGTGATGATAGTAGCGATGATCATCCCATCGCTGGGTCCGGAGCGCCTCAAGAAAGCCGGCCATATGTGTCCTCCACATTAAGGGCGTCAGGCAACGCTATGGCGATTCGATGAATCCAGCGTGACAGTAGCGGACGGACCGGCGCCATTACGGCCGCGAAGCGGCGAAGGAGAAACGTGTGCCCGTGGCGGCGGCCGCGGTACGATCGCGCGCCGCGGGCGAACTTCAGGCAACGGCGCGCGCCGGCGCCGCCGCGGCGTGTCCGTTCTGCGCACCATCGCCCTTGGTGAAGCGGATCAGCGAGAAATGGCCGAACGGCGGCATGGCGCGGCGCTCGATCAACTGCACGCCGTGCGTCCTTTTCGCCCACTGCGCATAGCGCTGGAACGAAAACTCGGTGCGCCAGCCGAGCTTGCGCGCCGCCGGCGCAAACCACTTCTCCAGCGCGCGGCGCAAGCCGGCCTCGGCGCCGACGCGGCTTACCAGGACGATTTCGCCGCCGGGGCGCAAGACCCGGGCGAATTCGTCGAGCGTGGCTTCGGGATTGGGCACGGTCGTGATGACATATTGGGCGACAACGACGTCGAACGAGTCATCGGGAAAATCCAGATGTTCGGCATCCATGACCTCGAGCGACTCGACGTTATCGAGACCATATTCAGTCACCCGCTGCTGCGCCTTGCGCAGCATCGGTTCGGAAATGTCGACCCCGCAGATGCGCAGGTCCGACGAATAATACGGCAGCGATAATCCGGTCCCGACCCCGACCTCGAGGACCCGGCCGCCGACGCGCTGCGCGGCCGCGATCGCGGCGTGGCGGCCTTGTTCGAACACGGCGCCGAAGACGAGATCGTAAAGCGGCGCCCAACGCGCGTAAGCCTTGGTAATGGTCTCCTTGTCGAGTTCGGCGCGCAGGGCATCAGTCATGGCGTGTCCTTCCTTTCCTTCGAGCCTGTTCAGTCAACCGAGCGCCTGACCGGTCAGCTCGGCCGCATTCGCAACGCGGATTTCAGCACTGGCGACCTTGCGGACATGCCCGATGAATTGCCGCGCGCTGTTTTCCCAGGAGTATTGCAGCGCAAAGGCGCGGCAGGCCGCGCGTGAGATATTCAGCGCTCCGAGACAAGCGGCGCGCAAATCCTCGCTCAGGACGCCGACCGGATTGGCGCCGATGACGTCCTTCGGTCCGGTCACCGGGAAGGCCGCGATCGGCACGCCGCTCGCCAAAGCCTCGAGCTGCACGATGCCAAACGTATCGGTGCGGCTCGGAAAGACGAAGACATCGGCCGCCGCCAAATGGCTAGCCAACGCGCCGTTTTCCAGTTGGCCGAGAAATTTCGCGTCCGGAAAGCGCGCCTTCAGCTCCGCTTCCATTGGACCTTTGCCGATCACGACCTTGCTGCCGGGAAGGTCAAGCGACAGGAAGGCGTCAAGATTCTTTTCCACCGCGACGCGGCCGACACAGATGAAGATCGGCCGCGGAAATTCCACGGCGATGGCGCGATCCGGCTTGAACAGCGCGGTGTCGACCCCGCGCGTCCACATGCCGAGATTATTGAAGCCGCGTTCGCCGAGTTCGCTCATCAACGACGGCGTGGCCACCATCGTGACCGTCGCCGCAGCATGAAAACGCCGCAGCGCCGCATAGATCCACTGCTCCGGCACCGGCGCACGGGCGGCAATATATTCGGGAAATCGGGTCGTGTAGCTCGTCGTGAACGGCCGGCCGTGGCGGCGGCAATAGGCGCGCACGGCATGGCCGATCGGCCCTTCGGTGGCGATGTGAATGGCGTCGGGCCGGGCCTCTTCTATGCGGCGTGCGATCCGGCTGCGGCGGGGAATGGCCAGGCGGAGGTCCGGGTAGGTCGGCACCGGCACGGTCCGAAACCCTTCGGGCGAGAGGAATTCGACCGTCACACCTAGGCTGCATGCGGCGCGCTGCAGCGCTATCAATGTTCGCAGGACGCCATTGACCTGCGGATACCATGCATCGGTGGCGATGAGGACGCGCATTTGTCGTTCCGGAACGCGTTCCGGTCCTCAAATCCGAATCGTGTGACACCACCATTATGAATTCATGTCTCAATTGTGTGACGCCGTTGGCCGCTATTGACCTGCGCGCGACAGCCAAGGTTCGCCAACGGCCGGATAGCGCCTTGCGAGCGTTGGTGGTGATGCGCTTTGCGTTCACGCGATAGAGGCATGTCAGGTTTCCGACATTGGACCCTCATTGTGGCCCAGGATGGACAAATTATTCCCAACGTTTCCAAATCTGTGATAGTGAGACAACGAAGAACTCCTGTGTCGGTGGGAGTTTATCGCTTTGGTCTTCGCTTCAAAAAAATACGACGAGGAATCGTCAGCGAGCGTCGTGGCCCGGGAGAGTCGTCCGGCGAACGTTGCTTGCTGACGCGCGTGCCACGTCCGCCGTCAGGTACGCGGGCGATAATGTCCGCATGCTGGGCGGTGCGTGGTCAGTTGCGAAGCTCGGTTCGTCACGAACCGAAACTCAGTACAGCAAAGGGAGGTAAACGTGCAAATCGTGCGTAAGAGAACTGGACTAACAGTGAGACGGCTCGCCTGTTTCGCTGTGGCTGCTCTGTTCGCCGTGCCAGCCGTGGCTCTCGCAGACCCGTTTTTCACGTTGAAGACCACGGTGACGATTACGGGTGCGCCACTGAGCTCGTTCGACATCAGTTGGGTCGACCCGGAAACCCATACCTACACCCTTCCGACCGGTCCAATAAGGCAGTCGACGTGATCAATACCCAAACCCTGGCCCAGACCAAGTTGCTTCCGGGCCAATTTGCCGGGGTCGTCTCGACTATAGCCGGCGTCACCTGCCCACCGAATGCTTGCGACGGTCCGAATGGCAATCTCGTTCTCAACAACAATGGCGTAGAGGAAGTTTGGGCC
>JASHPU010000044.1 GCA_030037885.1 Xanthobacteraceae bacterium
GGATTGCGGTCGAGCACGGTGACGTCGGCGCCCATGCCGGCGGCGATCAGCGCGGCGTTGCTGCCGGCGACGCCGCCGCCGAGAACGAGCACACTGGCCGCGCCGACGCCCGGCACGCCGGCGAGCAGCACGCCGCGCCCGCCGTTTTCCTTTTCCAAACAGCGCGCGCCGACCTGCGCCGCCATGCGGCCGGCGACTTCCGACATCGGCGTGAGCAGCGGCAGCGTGCGTTGCGGACCGGTTACAGTTTCGTAGGCGATCGCCGTGACGCCGCCGCCGAGCAAATCCTCGGTCAGCGCGCGGTCCGGAGCGAGATGCAGATAGGTGAACAGCACCTGGCCGCGATGGAGCTTCTTGCGCTCGGCGAGGAGCGGCTCCTTGACTTTGACGATCAGCTCGGCGCGGCCGAATACCGCGTCGGCATCGCCCACGATCTCGGCGCCGGCGGTGCGGTAATCGGCGTCGGGCAGGCCCGCGCCCGCACCGGCGCCGGCCTCGACCACGACCTGATGGCCCTTCTCGGTCAGCTCGCGCACCGTCGACGGCACCAGGCCGACGCGATATTCGTTGTCCTTTATTTCCTTCGGTACGCCGACCAGCATCGCGACCTACGCCTCGACCGGCTCCATGCCGACGATCTCGATGCCGAACCCGGACAGGCCCACATAGGTCATCGGCCGCGACGACAACAGCCGGATCGAATTGACGCCGAGGTCCTTGAGAATCTGTGCGCCGAGGCCGACCTCCCGCCATTGCCGGCTGCGCGCCTCGCCCGAGCGCGTCTCGTCGGATTTCGGAATCCCGACCACCGGCACGCCGGCGGTGCCGTCGCGCAACAGCACCAGCACGCCGCGGCCCTCGGCCTTGAAACGCGCCAGCGCCTGGTTGATCGCCTTGGCCTTGCCGAACACGTCGGCGATGATGTCGGCGCGGTGCAGGCGGGTGAGCACGTTGTTGCCGTCGCCGATGCGGCCATAGACGAACGCCATGTGGTAGACCGGATCGAACGGCGTCAGAAAGGCGTAGCCGGTCAGCGTGCCGATCTCGGATTCGACCGGAAATTCGCCGGCCCGCTCGATCAGCTTGTCGCGCGCCTGGCGGTAGGCGATCAGCTCGGCGATAGTGAGGCGCGCAAGGCCGTGATGCTCGGCGAGTTTGGCGAGATCGGGCCCGCGCATCACCGTGCCGTCATCGTTCATCAGCTCGGATAAGACGCCGACCGGCGGCAAGCCGGCGAGCCGGCACAGATCGATGCAGGCTTCGGTATGGCCGGAGCGCATCAGCACGCCGCCGGCTCGGGCGATCAGCGGAAACACGTGGCCCGGCCGGACGAAATCGGTCGGGCCGTTGTTGTGGTTGGCGAGCGCGCGCACCGTGTTGGTGCGCTCTTCGGCGGAAATGCCGGTGGTCAGGCCGTGGCGCACGTCGACCGAGACGGTGAACGCGGTGCCGAGCGGCGCGTCGTTGAGCGCCACCATCGGATCGAGATGCAGGCGGCGCGCCTCCTCGGGCGCCAGCGGCGCGCAGACGATGCCGGAGGTGTGGCGGATGATGAACGCCATCTGCTCCGGCGTGCACAGGCTCGCCGCGACGAACAGATCGCCCTCGTTCTCGCGGTCGTCATCGTCGGCGACGATGACGACCTCGCCGCGCGCGAAAGCGGCGATGGCGGCGGCAACTTTGCTGTTTTCGGACACTCAACGTTCTCCGGCCGGCGATCGGTCAAGCGTATCTAATACGTCATCGCGCATCATGACCATGCCGTTCGAGCGGGCCGATGCGAAGATGCGTCATGCTCACCCGTCAGCGCCGCACCAACGGCCACGCCGGCGGTTCGCCGACCTGGCCGCGTTGGCGCAGATAATGGTCGGCGATCACGCAGGCCACCATGGCCTCGCCGATCGGCACGGCGCGGATGCCGACGCAAGGGTCGTGGCGGCCCTTGGTGGAAATTTCGCTGTCGTTGCCGTAGCGGTCCACGGTGCGGCGCGGCGTGAGGATCGAAGACGTGGGCTTGACGGCAAAGCGCGCCACCACCGGCTGGCCGGTGGAAATGCCGCCCAAAATGCCACCGGCGTTATTGGACAGAAACACCGGCTTGCCGTCATGGCCCATGCGCATCTCGTCGGCGTTTTCCTCGCCGCACAGCGCGGCGGCGTGAAAGCCGGCGCCGATCTCGACGCCCTTCACCGCGTTGATGCCCATCAGCGCCGCGGCGAGATCGCCGTCGAGCTTGCCGTAGATCGGCGCGCCGAGGCCCGGCGGCACGCCCTCGGCGACGATTTCGATCACCGCGCCGACCGACGAGCCGGCCTTGCGCACGCCGTCGAGATAATCGGCGAACAACGCCGCCTTCTCGGCATCGGGACAGAAGAACGGATTGCGCTCGACCTCGGCCCAATCCCAGCGCGCGCGATCGATGCGGTGCGGGCCGATCTGAATAAGCGCGCCGCGCAGGTTCAGCGCCGGCACGATCTTGCGCGCGATGGCGCCGGCCGCAACCCGCATCGCGGTCTCGCGCGCCGATTGCCGGCCGCCGCCGCGGTCATCGCGCAGCCCGTATTTGATGTCATAGGTGTAGTCGGCGTGGCCCGGCCGGTATTTGTCCTTGATGTCGGAGTAATCCTTGGAGCGCTGATCGACGTTGTCGATGAGGAGCGCGATCGGCGTGCCGGTCGTCACCTGCCGGCCGCTGGCCTCGTCGATGAAGACGCCGGACAGGATTCGCACCGTGTCCGGCTCCTGGCGCTGGGTGGTGAAGCGCGACTGGCCGGGACGGCGGCGGTCGAGATAGGGCTGGATGTCGGCCTCGGTCAGTGCGATGCGCGGCGGACAGCCGTCGACCACGCAGCCGATCGCCGGCCCGTGGCTTTCGCCAAAGGTCGTGACCCGAAACATGTGGCCGAACGTGTTGAAGGACATGACCTAACAACGTGCCAAGACGTGCAAAATCCACGCAATTGCGCCGCGGCGGGTGTGGTACCGCTTGGGGTCCACCCGGTCAAATCCGAACAGGCATCGTTCCAAATGATCGGCAACCGCAACGGGCGCGGCCGGATTTGCTTCAAACAAGCTCGGCCGAGCGGGTCTGGCTATTTCGCAGCAACCAACGGATGGCGGACATGTAGCCCGGATTGAGCGCAGCGAAATCCGGGGCTGGCGACAAAGGCCACGAGCGACGCGATCGTTCCCGGCTTTCGCTTCCGCTCAAGCCGGGCTACGGCTTACGCGTAGCGTGTCATGCTGCCGTCGGCGAACGTATAGACGGCGCCGTGTAGCACTTCGGCAAAGGTCGCTTTTTCCTCCGGCAGAATGCCGAAATTCGCCATCAGCGCGCGGGCGATGCCGCCATGCGCCGCGATCACCGTGTCGCGGCTCACGGCGGCGTACCAGGAGGCGACGCGCGCCGCCACGTCGCGATAGGATTCGCCGCCGGGCGGCCGAAAGTCCCATTTGTCCTCTTCGCGCCGCGCGAGAAGCTGCGGATCGCGCGCGCTGATCTCGGCCAGGGTCGAGCCCTCCCATTCGCCGTACGCGATTTCCTGCAGCCGCGCGTCGACCGCATAGCCCGCTGCGTCGAGACCGAGCGCCGCGCGCAGGATTGCCATGGTTTCGCGCGCCCGCTTGAGCGGGCTGCAAGCGTAGGCAAAATCGACAGCCGTGCGCTCTGCGCGCCCGAACAGGTCGCGCAGCACGCCGGCGCAATGCTTGGCCTGGTCGCGGCCGCGGCCGTTGATCGAGGTTTCGTAACGGCCCTGCAGCCGGTGCGCGATGTTGAAATCGGTCTCGCCGTGGCGCACGAAATAGAGGACGGGCATGGGTTTCAGGAGTCAGGTATCAGG
>JASHPU010000009.1 GCA_030037885.1 Xanthobacteraceae bacterium
AGCGCGGCAACGGCGGCGGCAGCGCGGCGGCGGCCATGCCGCGCGGCGAAGCGCCGGCACGTTCCCAATTCACTTCGCGCGCCGAGCCGCGCGGCGGCCCGCGCGCGGCGCTGGCTGCATCGGTGACCGCAGCACGCGATGCTCAGCCGGACACCGGAGCGGCGCCGGTGCTCGCCATCGCCCGCTTCGAAGACTTGATTGCGCTCGCGGCGGAACGGCGCGATCTGGGCATCAGGAGCGCGCTCGAGCGCGACGTGCGGCTGGTCCGTTTTGAAGACGGCAAGCTCGACATCGCGCTCGAGCCGGGCGCGGCCAAGACGCTGGTCGGCGAGCTGTCGAAAAAACTGAGCGATTGGACCGGCCGGCGCTGGATGGTCGCGGTCTCGACGGAAGCGGGCGCGCCGAGCCTGCGCGCGCAGGCCGAAGCGCGCAAGGCGGAACTGAAAGACAATGTGCGCGGCGATCCGCTGGTGCAGGCGGTGCTGGCGCGCTTTCCCGGCGCCGAAATCGTCGACGTGCGGCCGCCGGCGGGCGCAACGTCGGACGGCGGTGAGGACGGGTCGTTGACCGCGCCCGGCGAGGGTGCGCCCAGCGACGAGGAATGACGGATGCCCAATTTCAACGAGCTGATGAAGCAGGCCACTGAGCTGAAATCGAAGATGGAAGCGATGCAGGCCGAGCTCGACCGCATGGAGATCGAGGGCGCGGCCGGCGGCGGGCTCGTCACCGTGACGCTGTCCGGCAAAGGCGACCTGCGCAATGCGCGCGTCGACGATTCGCTGCTCAAAGCCGATCAGAAGGAGATCGTCGAGGACTTGCTCGTCGCCGCTCATGCCGACGCCAAGCGCAAGCTGGAAACGACGCTGGCGGAACGGATGCAGGCGCTCACCGGCGGCCTGCCGCTGCCGCCCGGCATGAAATTGTTTTAGATGGCTGCGATCTCCGCCGGACCGGAAATCGAACGCCTGATCCAGCTGTTGGCGCGGCTGCCCGGACTCGGCCCGCGCTCGGCCCGGCGCGCGGCGTTGTTTCTGATCAAAAAACGCGAAGTTCTGATGGCGCCGCTCGCTGCCGCGCTGGCGACCGCGATCGACAAGATCGAGGTGTGCAAAACCTGCGGCAACATCGATACGCAGAACCCGTGCGCGATCTGCGCCGATCCGCGCCGCGATAGTGCGGCCATCGTGGTGATCGCCGACGTCGCCGACCTGTGGGCGCTCGAGCGCGCGCAGGCGCTCAACGCGCGCTACCACGTGCTCGGCGGCACGCTCTCCCCGCTCGACGGCATCGGCCCGGACGATCTCGCCATCGACGCGCTGGTCAAGCGCGCCCACGATCCGGCGGTGCAGGAAATCGTTTTGGCGCTCAGCGCCACGGTCGACGGCCAGAGCACCGCGCACTACATCACCGACCTCCTGCACGATTCCGGCGTCAAGGTGACCCGCTTGGCCCACGGCGTGCCGGTCGGCGGCGAGCTCGATTATCTCGACGAGGGCACCTTGGCCGCCGCCATCCGCAGCCGCACGCCGTTTTAGGTTGGCGAATGGCGAGGAGCGAATGGCGAATGGACGTTTGTTCTTCCGTTATTCGCCATTCGCTATTCGCCATTCGCGGGCGACGCCGCCCGCTCGTGCCTGCAAAATAGTCAGCGATCGCCTGCGCGGCCGCCAGTGCCACGTGCAGCGCGAGAATCGAATGCGATTTGCAAACGATTCCCCTGCTCCCGAGCTTGGCCCGCCGCTTGCATGGCAGAGGCCGGCGATCTCGAACGCACGTTCGGGCGAGCGCGATTGCCGGAGCCCCGGCTCCCGGCGCCGGGGCTCTATTTTTTTGTGCGTTTGATTGTCCGTGCGATTTCGCAAGACAGGATGGTCGCATCGGCGCTGGACATTGTGTGCGGCGCGGTGCAGATGCGGCGCGCATCATATTTGCTCAACGCTGCGCCGAGCCTGACCGCCTGCCCATGAGCGACGACATTGCCTTCGACAAGAGCTTCGACCTTGTGCCCGGCCAAACCAAAGAGGTCGCGCCGGATGTGCGCGCGCTCGTCGCCAACAATCCCGGGCCGTTCACCTTCAAGGGCACGGTGAGCTACATCATCGGCCGCGGCAAGGTGGCGATCCTCGATCCCGGGCCGGACGACGACGCCCATGTCGCGGCGCTCCTTGACGCCGTGCGCGGCGAGACGGTGACGCACATTTTCGTCACCCACACCCATCGCGACCATTCGCCCGCGGTGCCGCAGATCAAGGCCGCGACCGGCGCCACGGTTTTTGCCGAAGGGCCGCATCGTCTCGCCCGCCCGCTGCACATCGGCGAGACGCGCCGCCTCGACGCCTCGGCCGACATGGAGTTTCGCCCCGACGTCGCGCTCGCCGACGGCGACATCATCGCCGGCGACGGCTGGACGCTCGAAGCGGTGACGACGCCGGGCCACACCGCCAACCACATGGCGTACGCGTTCAAGGAGCGCGATCTGGTGTTCGCCGGCGACCATGTGATGGCGTGGTCGACCACCATCGTGGCGCCGCCCGACGGCGCCATGAGCGACTACATGGCGTCGCTGCACAAGCTTGCGGCGCGCAGCGAGCCGCTTTATCTGCCGGGCCATGGCGCACCGGTTCGCAACGCGTTGCGTTACGTACGGTTTCTGATCGAGCACCGGCGCGGGCGCGAAGCCTCGATCCTGCATCGGCTGGGCAAGGGCGCGGCCGACATCCCGACCATCGTCAAGGCGGTCTATATCGGGCTCGATCCGCGCCTGATCGGCGCCGCCGGGCTGTCGACCTTGGCGCATTTGGAGGATTTGGTCGCGCGCGGTGTCGTCGCCACCGACGGACCGCCGGCGATCGGCGGCACTTACCGCTTGGCGGAGCGGCCGCGCGGCGGCTGACCGGGCGGCGGCTTGGTCTGCGGCTCCTTCTCCGGACGCGGCGTCGACAGAATGTCGTCGATCGCGGCGATCAGGTCGCGCACCCGCGCGGCGTTGCTGCCGAGGTCGTTGCGGCCGTAGCGCGACGCCGAGCGCGCGTCGATGCGCGTGCCGTCGCTGCTGGCGCGGATGCGCACCACCACGTCCTCGCGAAAACCGAGAATCATCGAGCGCGCCACCGCCTCGATGATGCCGTCGGACGCCGTCTGGTCGGGCGGCGGCTGCCGCTGGTCCGCGACTCGTGTTGCCGCCGGCTGCTGCGGCGGACGCTGGTCGACAATGCGCCAGCGCCGCCGGGTAATGGCTTTCAAGGCGGCCTCGTAGGCTTCTTGCGGCGTAGCGCTGGTGTCTTCCGGCTCGATGTCCGAATAGGCCGTATGCTGCAGCTCGGCGGCGTACAAACCCTCATAGGTGATCGGATTGGCATCGCGCGGCCGCAACCGCGCGATGGCGTCGAATTGCGGCGGGTCGATCGGATCGGTCGTCACGTCGTAGATCGACGGCAGCTTATAGGCTTGCACGCCGAGATATGCCGGATAGGCGATCAGCGCGCCGCCGATCAGCACCGCCAGCAGCGCCTGCCGCACGCCGCCGCAGCCTTCGCGCCAGATCACGATGCCGGCGCCGAACGCCAGCAGAATGGCGATGACGCCGAGCAGCAGCGCACCAGCGACCGTCGACAGCGCGGGCACGACGTCGAGCGCACCCGAGCGCACGATGATGATGGCAACCAACGTCGCGGCGAGCGAGAACAGCGCCAGCCGCAGCGACCAGACCGCAAGCCGCGAAATCGGCTCCTCTACGACGCGTCGCCGCACCATCTTTGCCGTTCCGCCATCGCATTTCGCCGACGCACGGGCGCGGTGTCCGTTTTGCGGCGGCGGGGCTTGATTTACCGGCTCGGCGCGAGGCCGGCAATGGTGCAGGGCGAAGCGTTGTAGAGTGGGTTGAGCGAAGCGAAACCCACCATCAGCCATTCGTAGGGAAAATGATGGGTTTCGCTGCGCTCAACCCATCCTACGACCTAAAGCCCCAACAGCTTCTTGGCGTTGCCGCCGGCGAGCGCCGCGATGGTCGCGGCATCAAAACCCTCGACGCCGGCAATGTGGCCGACCGGATCGTACTCGGCCATGTCGTAGGGATAGTCGGTGCCCATGAGCACGTGGTCGGCGCCGAACGTGCGCACCAGCTCGGCGAGCTGCTGCGGCGTGAACACCACGGTGTCGACGTAGATGCGTTTGAGATACGTGGTCGGCGGCTCGTCGAGAGCGCCGTGACTGTCGGAGCGCGCGCCCCAGGCATGGTCGATACGGCCCGGATAGGCGCCGAGATAACCGCCGCCGTGCACGGCGAGAACCTTCAGCCTGGGGTGCCGCGCCAACACGCCGTCGAAGATCAGATAATGCAGCGCGATCGTGGTCTCCAGCGGATTGCCGAGGATGTTGTTGAAATAGAACCGCGACAGCCGCGATGCCTCGGTAAAGCCGTTCGGATGGATCATGACCAGCACGCCGAGCTCTTCGGCTTTTTTCCAGAACGGCGCGAACGCCGCGTCGGACAGTTCTCTGCCGGCGACATTGGTCAGGATTTCGACCCCGGTGAAGCCGAGTTTTTTGACGCAGCGATCAAGCTCGCTCACCGCCTCGTGGCCGTCGGTCATCGGCACCGAACAAAACGGCTTGAACCGCTCAGGCTTCTGCGCGCAGAACGCCGCGACGCCGTCATTGACCAT
>JASHPU010000045.1 GCA_030037885.1 Xanthobacteraceae bacterium
TCAGTGTGGGCGGTCAACCGCACCATCAACGCGCTGCAGCGCGCATTCCTGTTGCGCTCGTGCAGCGATCCGTTCTTCGAGAGCCGCACCCGGCCGTGTCTGCTCTACCAGATCAAGCGCTGCGCGGGGCCGTGCACCAAGGAGATCGAATATCCCGAATATACGGCGCTGGTGCGCGAGGCCAATGCGTTCCTGTCGGGCCGCAGCAAGGCGGTGAAGGACGAGCTCGCCGGCGAGATGGAGAAAGCTTCGGGCGCGCTCGATTTCGAGCGCGCCGCCGTGTACCGCGACCGCCTGGCCGCGCTGTCGGCCATTCAGTCGCATCAGGGCGTCAATCCGCGCGGCGTCGAGGAAGCCGACGTCTTTGCCGTGCATCAGCAGGGCGGCTTCTCCTGCGTCGAGGTGTTCTTCTTCCGCACCGGCCAGAACTGGGGCAACCGCGCCTATTTTCCCAAGGCCGACCGCTCGCTCGGGCCGGGCGAGGTGCTCTCCGCGTTTCTTGCGCAATTTTACGACGACCGGCCGCCGCCGCGGCTCATCCTGATCTCGCACGCCATCGACGACCGCGCGCTCCTTGCCGCGGCGCTGTGCACGAAGATTGGCCGCAAGATCGAAATCATGTTGCCGCAGCGCGGCGAGAAGAAGGATTTGGTCGAGCACGCGCTCGCCAATGCGCGCGAGGCGCTCGGCCGTAAGCTGGCGGAGACCTCCTCGCAGCAGAAGCTGCTGCAACAGCTCGCCGTGACGTTCGCGCTGCCGCGCGTGCCGCGCCGCATCGAAGTGTTCGACAACAGCCACATCCAGGGCACGAACCCCGTCGGCGCCATGATCGTCGCCGGCCCGGAAGGTTTCAGCAAAAGCCAGTACCGCAAGTTCAACATCCGCTCGGCCGATCTGTCGCCGGGCGACGATTTCGCCATGATGCGCGAAGTCTTGAGCCGCCGTTTCAAGCGCCTGCTGGCCGAGGCGCCGCAGACACAGTCGCCGGCCACGGCGGGGCTGGAACGTAATGGACACGCCGCCGGCTCTGCGGCCACCGTTCGCTCCGACCTGCCGCCGTCAGAGGAGAGTGAAGATCGCGTCGCCGATGGCGAAGACGACTCGCCCTGGCCCGACCTGGTGCTGATCGATGGCGGTCAGGGGCAACTCACGGCAGCGCGCGAAACGATCGCCGCGCTCGGCGTGGACGTGCCGCTCGTCGCCATCGCCAAGGGTCCGGACCGCGACGCCGGGCGGGAGACGTTCTTCGTCCCTGGACGCGACTCGTTCAAGCTGCCGCCGCGCGATCCGGTGCTGTATTTCGTCGAACGGCTGCGCGACGAGGCGCACCGCTTCGCGGTCGGCTCGCACCGCGCCCGGCGCAAGCGCGATCTGCGCGAGGGCGGCCTCCAAGAGATCGCCGGCATCGGGCCGAGCCGCAAGCGCGCGCTGCTGCATCACTTCGGCACGGTCAAGGCGATCGAGCGCGCTGCCGTCGCCGACCTGATGCAGGTCGACGGCATCAGTGCCGAGACGGCGCGGCGGATTTACGCGTTTTTCCACGGCGCAGCCTAGCGGAGGATATCGCGGCAAAGCCCTGTCGGTTGCCGCATCGCAGCGCTATCTTAGAGGCCATGAATTCGACCACCACCACGACCTCCGGCCATTTGCGCGTCCATCCGCTGGCGCTGCCCAACATCCTGACTTATGGCCGCATCGTCGCGGTCCCCGTCGTGGTCGGCTGCATGTTCTACCAGAACATCCTGCACGGCGGGCTGTGGCTGCGCTGGGTGGCGCTGGCCGTGTTCATCGCCGCCGCCATCTCGGATTTTCTCGACGGCTATTTCGCCCGCGTCTGGGCCCAGCAATCCTCGCTCGGCCGCATGCTCGACCCGATCGCCGACAAGCTTCTGGTGGCCTCCTGCCTGCTGATGCTGGCGGCCGAGAGCACCATCCACGGCTGGGCGTTGTGCGCCGCGGTGATCATCCTGTGCCGCGAAATTTTGGTCTCGGGCCTGCGCGAATACCTCGCTGAGCTGCGGGTGAGCGTACCGGTGACGCGGCTTGCCAAATGGAAGACGACCTTGCAGCTCGTCGCCGTCGGCTTTCTCATTGCCGGCGAGGCCGGCGACGCGGTGGTGCCGGGCGTCACCAAGGTCGGCCTCACGCTGTTATGGCTTTCGGCGTTGCTGACGCTCTACACCGGATGGGATTACCTGCAGGCCGGCTTGCGCCATCTCACCGAGGACAGTGCGTGACGAGCGGAACGGCGGGACAAAGCAAAAAGATCAAGGTGCGCTATTTCGCCTGGGTGCGCGAGCGTGTCGGCAAGCCTGAGGAGGAGATCGAGCCGCCGGCCGGCGTCGCCACCATCGCCGAGTTGATGGCGTGGCTCGCGGACCAGGGCGAGCACTACGCCTACGCTTTCGAGAACCCGAAAGTGATCCGCGCCGCGATCGACCGCAATCATGTGCGCAGCGAGGCGAGGATCGAAGGCGCCGGCGAGATCGCGTTCTTTCCGCCGATGACGGGAGGATAGCGTGGCATCGATCAGGTTGAATCGGCAACTTCTATCCGCTCGTCGCCGCGCAAGCGGGGACCCAGTGGGGCTCACCGCCATGGTCGAGTGGGCCGCTGGATTCCCGCTTGCGCGGGAATGAGCGGAACAGTCCTAACGTGACATGCCCGCGATCATCCGCCTGCAGCGTGAGCCGATAGCGATGGCCGCCGAAGTGGAAAAGCTCGTCGGCGCGCGCAAGGACGTCGGCGCGGTCGTGACCTTTACGGGGATTTGCCGCGCCGACGAGAACGGCGCGCCGATCGCCGCGCTTACCCTCGAACATTATCCCGGCATGGCCGAGGCCGAGATCGCCCGCCACGTCGAGGAAGCCTACGCGCGCTGGCCGCTCCTGGCCGCTTTGGTCATTCACCGTTACGGCCGCATTGTGCCCGGCGAGGACATCGTGCTGGTGGCGACCGCGTCGAGCCACCGCCAAGCGGCGTTCGCCGCAGCCGAGTTTCTGATGGACTATTTGAAAACCCGGGCGCCGTTCTGGAAGCAAGTCGAGTCGGCCGGCACTACCGCGTGGGTGGAGGCGAAATCGGCCGACGACACCGCCGCCGAGCGCTGGTCAGCGCCGCCGCCGCAAAGCGATGCCGCGAAGTGAGGCGCTAGTCTAGTCCAACAGGCCGCGGAAAGAGCCATTTCCGCCGTGAACATTAGCGGAATCCATGGGGTGAACGGATTGGAGCCGAAGCGAGAAAAGTCATTAAAGCTTTGCCGAAGAATGCTGGTTTTCCCGATCGCCTTTTGTATCTTTCGCTGATAACATATTGAATTAATTTAACTAACTACGAAATATTCATTAAACTACCATCGAATGAAATCCGGGCAATTCGTTCTCATTCCGGGGTCGGGCGAACCCCTCGCCCGGGCGGTTGTCGACGACGACCGATTGACCCAGACTTTGCTGCAGCGGCTGCGCGATCAACCGCGCGGCAATGTCGCCTACGCTCCCTGGCGGGAAACCCACCAGGATGTGGACGGGCCGCAGAGCGGGCGAATCCGCCGTTGCAGAACGCGGAACGAGCGGCGATGCGGCGGCACCGATCGAAAGCAACAAAAACTTGCGGCGAACGAGATTCATGCCGGCCACTCTTGGTGCTGACTCGTTTCCTCACCCTGAGGTGCTCGGCACGCAGTGCCGAGCCTCGAAGGGCGAGGCCCCAGCGCCTCGGCCTGCATCCTTCGAGGCGCGCCTTTGGCGCGCACCTCAGGATGAGGGTCAAGGTTGAGTGAGCGTAGACGGTTCGATTCAATAAACCGTCATTGCGCGTCGCTCGCAATGACGAGCGGGTAGATCGACCTAAAATCGTCATGCTTTAGTGGCACAAAACGGCGCGCGTCATTGCTCGTAGGCGTGGGCGCGGATGTAGGCCCACAGATCGTCGAGTTGCGCCGGCGCCAGCACGCCCTGCCATGACGGCATGGCATTTTTGCCGTGCAAGACCGAATTGACGAAGCGCGCGTGCTCATCGGCTTTGAGGCGGCGCAAATCGAAGGCCACGCCGGAATTGTTCTGCAGGTCGTCGCCGTGGCAGTTGGAGCAGTATTTCGCGTACAGCCGCTCGCCGCTGGCAACGGCCTCGTCCTGCGCCAAGGCGTGCGCACTTGCTGCCACGAGAAGGCACAAGGCGCACAGCACGACGCGGCCGCGCGAGCGGTGTCGTAGAAACGCCAGGCCGCCCGCGAGGGGCGGCCTGCACGCACGATACGCGCCGGTCATTCGTCCATCAGCTTGAACGTCCACAGCGTCCCGCCCGGCGGCACGTGCGCGAGGTTCGGGTCCGGCGTCTTGAGCACATAGACGCCGCCGGTGCCGCTGGCGACGGTGACGTATTGTTTGCCGTCATGCTCCCAGGTCACCGGTTGGCCGATGATCCCGGACGGCGTCTGGAACTGCCAGAGGATCTTGCCGGTGTCGCTGTCCACGGCGATGAACTCGCCGGTCAGTTCGCCGGTGAAGACCAGCCCGCCGGCGGTGACCAGCGTGCCGGCCCAGTTCGGGCTCTTGAACGGGATCGCCCATTTCGACTTGCCGGTGAGCGGATCGATGGCGCGCAGATGTCCGCGCATGCCGTCGGCGTTGTAGATCGGCGTGATCTTGACGCCGCGGTAGGCATCGCCAGGCTTCAAGTTTTTGATCTCCTCGACCGGATCCGGCTGGTACTTCATGCCGTAGTCGGTGGTGTTGACGTAAGCCGTCGCGGTGCGCGGATCGAATGAGGAGGGGTACCAGTTGGTGCCGCCGGTGATATGCGGCCAAGTCTCGATCTGGTCCGTATAGGCGATCGCCTTCTTGGTGGTTTCGGTCCATTTCGGCCGGCCGGTTTCCTTGTCGACGCCGCTCGCCCAGGTCACCTTGACGTAGGGGTTGGCGGCGATCAGCTCTCCGGTCTTGCGGTCGAGCACGTAATAGAAGCCGTTGCGGCCCGCCTGCAGCAGCACCTTGGCGGGCCTGCCGTCGATGGTGAGATCGGCGAGGATGATCGACGTGATGTTGTCGTGGTCGAACGGATCGTTCGGCGACGTCTGGAAATACCACACCACCTCGCCGGTCTTCGGCCGCAGCGCCAGGATCGAATTGGTGTAGAGATCGTCGCCGCGGCGCAGCAGCGCATTCCACGGCGCCGGGTTGCCGATGCCCCAGTAGACGAGATCGAGCGCGGGATCGAACGCGCCGGTAGTCCACGAACTGCCGCCGCTGGCGTTGGCGGCATGGTCAGGCCAGCTGTCGGCGCCGGGCTCGCCGGGCCGCGGCACGGTGTAGTGCCGCCACAGCCGCCTGCCGTCGTTCGGATCGTAGGCCTCGACGTAGCCGCGGCTGCCGTACTCGGCGCCGGCCATGCCGACCATCAGCACGCCGTCGGCGATCAGCGGCGCGCCGGTCATGGCGATGCCGTCCTTGGCGTCGCCCGACTTGACGCTCCAAATCTGCTTGCCGGTCTTCATGTCGAGCGCGATGACGCGCGCATCGAGCGTGGTGCGAAACACCTTGCCGTCGTAGATCGCGGCGCCGCGATTGACGATGCCGCAGCAGACCACGCGCGTGGTGTCGGACGGATAGTCGATCGGCGTGTTCCAGATTGCCTTGCCGGTCAGCGCATCGACGGCCACCGTCTTGTTCTGGCTGGTGATGTAGACCACGCCGTTATAGACGAGCGGCTGCGATTCCTCGCCGGTATTGTTGTTCATGCTGTAGGACCAGGCGGGCACCAGCCGCTTCACCGTCTGGCGGTTGATCTGGGTGAGCGGCGAGAACCGCTGCTGGCTGTAGCTCATCCCATAGGTGAGCACGTTCTGCGGCGTATGCTCGGCGTTGAGCAAGTCGTTGGCGGTCTGTCCGAAAGCCGTCAGGGGGCAGGCCGCAACCAGAAGCGTGGCAAACAAGACGCTCTTCATGCATTCCTCCCGATGAGCGCCGGTCACTTGTCCTGTTGCGCACCAGCGTGGGCGCAGGCGTGACCCGGCATGGTCGCTGTGCAGCACATCGATGATAGATTTTTCGGACCGATGTGGGAAGGCAATAAGCACTGCGCGTTCGGCGCCCGGCGTGCTAGTCAGACGAGCGGCGATGTCATCGCCGAAGCTTCACATCGACATGCCTGCCGGCTTGCCCGGCTCGACCTTTGCGGCCGTTCCCGCACCGTCGGGCGGCGCCGCAAGCGCAAGCGACGACAAGATCAGAAGGACAGCGTGAGCGGAGCAGCGCGGTGTTGTCGATTGCATGGCTCGCATGTCAATCGCCTCTTACTGCGTCAAAAGTTCGGATTGCGCATCAAGGTGCTGCCGGAAACACGGCGCTGATGGACCTGCCCTCTCCCCTCGCGGGAGAGGGCGACTCGGCGGTTCAACAACAAAAGTGGTTGTGGGTTCGCGGCCGCAACCCCTCACCGAGCCGAGTTTGTTGCGCGTCTTGCGTCGCCCTCTCCCGCAAGGGGAGAGGGCGCTATAACACGCGCCGCGCTTTCTGACGCAGTAAGATTAGGCCGGATCGGTTTCCTCAAACGCCTCATCGAGCAGAAAAATGTCGGTGAGCAGCGCGCGGATGTGGATCGAGGCGTTGAGATTGTCGATGATCTGCGAGCCGATGGTGCGCTGCGCCAGCACGAAGCGGATGGCGGCGCGCGCATTGGCGACGTCGCGCGCGAGTACGGCCAGCATGGCGGCTGTGGCCGCCGCCACCGCGCCGCCGGGCGCGCCCAATTGCTGCGGCGTTGCCGCCGCCAGCACGTCGAGTGCGGCATCGGCGCGGCGCAGCGCGTCGCGCACGCCAAGCGGATCGTCGGCCTCGGCTTTGCGGCCCTGCGCCGCGTAGGCGAGCATCAATTCATAGGTCGCTTCGATTGTGTCGATCGCCGCGGCGACGGTTTGCGGCTTGTCAAGCTCGGTCGATGCCATCTCGCTTTTCCTGTGGTGCGGCCGATGCCGGCGCCGGTCGCCGCGCTTTACGCCTTCCAGCGCGCCGGGTCGTGATGCTGCGCGTATTCCTTGCCGCTGATCCAGCCGCGCACCATCGCCCGCAACAGATACCAGGAGTCCGGCATCAGCGCGAAATACAGATGCACGATGACAATCGCCACGATGGCCATCGCCGCGAAGCCGTGGATCACGTAGATCACGCCCCAGGTGTCCGCCGAAAACCAGTACGGATTGCGCCGCCAGAACGGCGTGTCGATCTTCAACAGCATGAGCAGGCCGCTGCCGACCACGGCCAGAACCACGACGGCGACGCCGAGATGGTAGAGTTTTTGCGCCGCATCGTATTTGCC
>JASHPU010000046.1 GCA_030037885.1 Xanthobacteraceae bacterium
GATCCGCTATGAAGGCGCGATCCGTAAGTTCGTCGAGCGGGTTGACGAAATCTCATTCAATGGGACAATCGCCTGTCAGAACAAAAAATCTGTCTTGTTCGTAACCGAGCGAGCCGTCATCGAGCTCTCGGAAAACTGTCTGCATTTGATCGAAGTGGCACCTGGCATAGACATCGATCGCGACCTCCTTCAACAAATTGGCGTTCACATTATCGTCGGCTCAGACATCCCCCTGATGGACAGTAGATTGTTCTCAGAAGAAATGGTATAGGGCGTTTATCTGTTATTTGCCAACTTCTTATATCATAAGCGCCGTTTACGATACGGTTAAAATCTATTCATTGGAAATGCTTTCAGCTCCGTGGAATCGTGCGGCTTGACTGCTCACGCCAACACGGAGAGGAAGATCATGAAAGACGCCGTCATTGTGATTGTTGGCTGCGGCGCGACCTCCATTTCATTGCTCGGCAGTTTGGCGCGCACGTTGCAAATGGATCGTGCTTCGAAACTGACGATATACATCGTGGAAAAACGACGGCTCCGCGGTCGCGGACTTGCGTATGATGCAGATGCCATTAGCAATCTGCTCAACACGCGTGCCGGATTCATTACGCCGTTTGCTGACCGGCCCGGACATTTTTTTCAATGGTTATCGGCCAACCGGGCCGCGTGGAAAAATGATTTTCCGGACTTGACTGTGGAGCCTGAAAGCTTTGTGCCGCGGCCGCTGTTCGGCCTGTATATGGAATACGTCGCGAGCGATCTAACCGGAGAGCTCGCACAGTGCGGCGTCTATGTCATCCATGTCCGTGCTGAGGTTACCGATCTTGAACACAATGTAGACGGCAGCTTGACCGTTATCACGAATACTTCACTCACGATCAAAGCTGATTACGTTGTCCTATGTTGTGGCAACATCGAGTCCCGCGAGTATTCCGATTTTGAGAGGCACCCCGGTTTTTACGCGTCGCCTTACCCCGTTCGGAAACTGACCCGCACTATTGGCAAAGGGTCATCGGTTGCCGTTCTAGGGGCGCGCCTCAGCGCGATTGATGCGGTTCTCGGGTTGATCGCCGCGGGACATAAGGGCCCACTCACGATGTTCTCGCGGAGCGGTTATTTCCCCAGCGTGCGCGGCTCCCAAGGCCGCTATGTGCCGAAACTGCTTACGCTCGAGCGCATCCAATCTTATGTCGGTCAGCACGGTCGCCTGAAACTATCAGTGCTGGTGAACTGGGCCGCCGAAGAAATTGCATTGGCGGGTGGAAGTGCTGATCTGACCGCACTACCGCCGGCTCCTCCCACGGACCCACTGGCGTTCTTTGAAAGCGAGATTGCAGCAGCGGCGGAGCCGCGGCCGTGGCAGGCGGTCCTCTACGCCACGAATGCGTTCATCGACTATGCATGGCAAGCGCTTGACGACAACGACCGTAAAAAATTTCTGTCATTATACCAGTCAGCATGGATGTCTTACCGGGTGTCGATTCCCGTCGAAAATGCTCGTCGGTTAGTCGAAGCCGCCCGGAAGGGGCAGCTATCGTTCAGCAGCGGCCATCCATTGGTCTTACGGAAGGCAGACGGTCGCTTTGCGATTCGCTTGGGTGAAGCTGATGGTTGTGAAATTAAAAGATACAACGCAGTTGTGTGCGTCTTCGGCTCGCCACGCGACCTAGAGCATCTCGATTCCATGCTCGTACGCAATCTGGTCGCGAAAGCAATCGGATGCGCCAACCGTTACGGCGGTCTGGACACCGACCCCGACTCAGGCAGAATCAAGGGTCCCAAGGGACACATCGTACCGAATTTATACGCGATAGGTGAACTGACGAGCGGCACCAATTTTTTCACGAGTGCCCTGGAAATCAATGCGAGACATGCACAACGATGCGCTCGACATATCTCCATCTCACTGACGCAAGGCGTTGCAGATATTATGCCAGCGGAAACCGCCACCGCCGCCGCGGGGCGCCCGTCTCAAGCCGCGTAACGGACCGGCAACGTTCCCAGACGGCGGGCTTTCTCCTAGCGAGCCCGGCCTTGTGTCCGCCTACGATACCGTTAAATAAAGCGCGTGGAACATTGGATCAAGCCGCGGTTTTAGGGCACAGGAATTAAGGCCGGGAGCGCTTCATGTCGGTACGCGTCGCCATCAACGGGTTCGGCCGCATCGGCCGCAACATCCTGCGCGCCGTGGTCGAGGCCGGCCGCGAGGATATTGAGGTCGTCGCCGTCAACGATCTCGCCCCGGTCGAGACCAACGCCCATTTGCTGCGCTACGACAGTGTCCACGGCCGCTTTCCCGGCGAGGTCACGGTCAAGGGCGACACCATTCATTGCGGCAACGGCGCCATCAGGGTCACCGCCATCAAGGATCCGGTAGAGCTGCCGTGGCAAGAGCTCGGTGTCGACGTCGCGCTCGAGTGCACCGGCATTTTCACCTCGAAGGACAAAGCCGCAGCGCATCTGAAAGCCGGCGCCAAGCGTGTCCTGATCTCGGCGCCGGCCGAGGGTGTCGATCTCACCGTGGTCTACGGCGTCAACCACGACAAGCTCGAAAGCGCGCACACCGTCGTCTCCAACGCCTCCTGCACCACCAACTGCCTCGCCCCGGTCGCCAAAGTGCTCAACGACGCGGTCGGCATCGACAAAGGCTTTATGACTACGGTACATTCCTACACCAACGATCAGCCCTCGCTCGATCAGGTGCACAAAGACCTTTATCGCGCCCGCGCCGCAGCGACCAACATGATCCCGACCTCGACCGGCGCCGCCAAGGCCGTCGGCCTGGTGCTGCCCGAGCTTGCCGGCCGGCTCGACGGCGTTTCCATCCGCGTGCCGACGCCGAACGTCTCGGTCATCGATTTCAAGTTCGTCGCCAAGCGCGCGACCTCGAAGGACGAGATCAACGCCGCGGTCAAGCGCGCGGCCGGGCAGCAGCTCAAGGGCATCCTCAGCTATACCGACGCGCCCAACGTGTCGAGCGACTTCAACCACGATCCGCATTCCAGCGTTTTCCACATGGACCAGACCAGGGTGCTGGACGGCACGCTGGTCCGCGTGATGTCGTGGTACGATAACGAATGGGGCTTCTCCAACCGCATGGTCGATACCGCGGTGGCGATGGGCAAGCTGGGCTGAGTAGTCGGAGGTACGTTTGGGGGCGGCGGATGCTCGAGCCGGCGGATAACGAAAGGTGGACGGCGTTGGAGCGCCGCGTCGAGCATTTGGAAGAAGATTATGACCGACGTTAAGGCGTCACTCCGCAGCATAGAAGGCAGGGTCGACTCTTTGGTCGACGGCGTTGCCGAGATCAGAGGACGGGTCTCGCAGTCGCCAACATGGCTCCAGCTCATAGTCGCGATCATTGCTACTTGGGGCGCCGGTGCAGCTATCGCCGCCGTGACACGCCTCGCCGCTCAATGAGCAGCTTCCGCAGCCTCGACGATGCCGACGTGACGGGCAAGCGCGTGCTGGTGCGCGTCGACCTCAACGTGCCGATGCGCGCCGGCAAGGTCGCCGACGCAACGCGCATTCACGAAATCGCCCCGACCATCACCGAGCTCGCCGACAAGGGCGGCAAGGTCATCCTCTTGTCGCATCTCAACCGGCCGAAGGGGCCGGACCCGAAAGACTCGCTGCGCCCGGTCGCTGCCGAGGTCGCGCGCATCGTCAAGCGGCCGGTCGCGTTCGCCGAAGATTGCGTCGGTCCGCAAGCGCAGGAGGCGGTCGCGGCGATGCAGAACGGCGATATTCTCTGTCTGGAAAACACCCGCTTCCATGCCGAGGAAGAAAAGAACGACAAGACTTTCGCCAAACAACTCGCCGCGCTCGGCGATGTTTTTGTCGAGGAGGCGTTTTCGGCCGCGCACCGCGCCCACGCCTCGATCACCGGCATCGTGACGGAATCGGAGCTGCCGGCCTATCCGGGCCGCGCCATGAAGGCGGAGCTCAATGCGCTCGCCAAAGCCTTCGAGACGCCCGAGCATCCGGTCGCGGCCATCGTCGGCGGCGCCAAAATTTCCACCAAGCTCGAGCTGCTCGGCCATCTGTTGGGCAAGGTCGAGGCGCTGATCATCGGCGGCGGCATGGCCAACACGTTTCTCGCCGCCCAGGGCAAGCCGATCGGCACATCGCTCACCGAGAGCGACCTCATTGCGGAGGCCCGCGGCATCCTTGCCAAGGCCGCGGCGCTGCATCGCGAGATCGTGCTGCCGGTCGATGCCGTGGTGGCGCCAAAACTCGCGGCCCAGGTGCCGACCCGCGTGGTCGATATCGACGCCGTCGGTCCGGCGGACATGATCCTCGACATCGGCCCGCGCACCGTCGAGCACGTCGTCGCGGTGCTGGCCCGCTCCAAGACGCTGGTGTGGAACGGCCCGTTCGGCGCCTTCGAAGTCGAGCCGTTCGACGACGGCACCAATGCGGTTGCCGAAGCGGTGGCGGAACTCACGGCGGCCAAAAAGCTTATCAGCTTTGCCGGGGGCGGCGACACGGTGGCGGCGCTCAACGTCGCGGGCGTCGCGGGTCGGCTCACCCATGTCTCGACCGCCGGCGGCGCGTTTCTGGAATCGCTCGAAGGCAAGACGCTGCCGGGCGTCGCGGTGCTGATGGTGCAGGACCGGTGATGCTATAATGTCATCATGTCTCCCAGGAGGGCGCGATGAACCTTGAGCAACTGAACAAAGTCGCCGCAGCGATGACGGCGCCGGGCCGCGGCATCCTGGCGGCCGACGAATCGACCGGCACCATCGGCAAGCGGTTCGACGCCATCGGCGTGCCGTCGACCCCGGACAACCGACGCGACTATCGCGAGATGTTGTTCCGTTCGAGCGAGGCGATGTCGAAATACATTGCCGGCGTCATCCTCTACGACGAAACCATCCGGCAGAACGCCAAGGACGGCACGCCGCTGGTCAAGCTCATCGAAAAGGCCGGCTCGCTGCCTGGCATCAAGGTCGACAAGGGCACAAAATTGCTGCCGTTCTGTCCGGGCGAAGTGATCACCGAAGGTTTGGACGGCTTGCGCGAGCGGCTCGTCGAGTACCGCGGGCTGGGCGCCAAGTTCGCCAAATGGCGCGCGGTGATCGACATCGGCGAGCGTCACGTCGTGCCGAGCTACGCGGCCGTCGCCGCCAATGCGCAGGCGCTGGCGCGCTACGCGGCGCTCTGCCAGGACGAAACCATCGTGCCGATCGTCGAGCCTGAAGTGCTGATGGACGGCGGCCACGACATCGACCGCTGCGCCGAAGTCACCCAGTGGGTGCTGAAAGAGACCTTCCACACGCTGTTTTTGAACCGCGTCGCGCTCGAAGGCATGGTGCTCAAGCCCAATATGGTGGTGCCGGGCAAGAAATCGGCAAAGCGCGCGTCGGTGGACGAAGTGGCGGAGAAAACCTTGCGCGTGCTCAAAGCCAGCGTACCGGCCGCGGTGCCGGGCATCGCATTTTTGTCCGGCGGCCAATCGGACGAAGCGGCGACCGCGCATCTCGACGCCATGCACCGTGCCGGCGGCCTGCCCTGGCGGCTGTCGTTCTCCTACGGCCGCGCGCTGCAGCACGCGCCGCAGACGGTATGGGCGGGCAAGCCCGAGAACGTCGCCGCGGCACAACGCGCCTTCAACCACCGCGCCATGATGAACGGCCTCGCCACGCTCGGCCAATGGCAAGCCGACCTCGAACGCAAGGCGGCGTAAGGAAATAATAGTGCCCCTCATCCTGAGGCGCTCGGCGCCAACGGGTCCGGCCTTCGGCCGGCCCGATGACAAGCTCAGCGCCGAGCCTCGAAGGATGCAGGCCCCGGCGCCTCGGCCTCATCCTTCGAGGCTCGCTTCGCTCGCACCTCAGGATGAGGGCAATCATACATGCCCCGCCTCTACCTCTTCACCCCGCTCCTCGCCGACCCCGCGGCGTTCGTGCCGGCCCTGGAGCACGCCCTCCCCGCGGCCGATATCGCCGCGGTGCTGCTGCGGCTGACCGCCGCTGACGAGCGCGCCTTGATCAACCGCGTCAAGAGCGTGGCCGCCGTGGTACAGCGCCGCGACATTGCGCTCCTGGTCGAGAGCCGGCCGGAACTCGTCGGCCGCGCCGGGGCCGACGGCGCCCATTTGACCGGCATCGAAGCGCTCAGCGCCGCCCTGCCGGTGCTGAAACCCGACCGCATCGCCGGTGCTGGCGGCTTGCGCAGTCGTCATGATGCCATGCTCGCCGGCGAAACAGAGGCCGACTACGTCATGTTCGGGGAGCCCGAATGGAGCGGCGGCGGCCGCGGCGGCGAACATCGCGGCGGCAAAAGTCCGCCGTTTG
>JASHPU010000047.1 GCA_030037885.1 Xanthobacteraceae bacterium
CGATGAGCGCCGTCAGGACCACCACAATCCCCCGCCATCCGCTCATGATCATCTCCTCCAACTGCAAGCCCGCGGTTTTGCTGCCGCGCCTGATAACGGCAAGTTTAGCGGAGGAACGGCCGGGTGCTAAGCGCCATAGCACCGCAGCCGGCTCTATTCGCCATTGTCCGCACCGTCGGCGCGCTTCACTGGAATTCCCGTGCCGGAACACCAAACCATCATGATCGTCCGGGCGCCCGGCTTCGAAGCGGTCCGGACGCTGATGGTCGAGTTGGGCTTCGTTCAAACCAGCACCATAACAACCCGTCAGACTGAGTCACTTGAAGAGCTCTTCAACGGAATCAAAGGCAGCACACCAATCTTTTAGGGTGACCAGCGACCGTGTTGGCAGCAGCTACTCCGCCGGTGCCGGCGGCGCGCCGAATAACCCCGGCAACAGCCGCGCGCGCCAGCGCAGGATCCACTCTCCGAGCCGATCGAGATAGAGATAAAGCACCGGCGTGGTGTAGAGCGTCAGCAATTGGCTGATCAACAGCCCGCCGACGATCGAGATGCCGAGCGGGCGGCGGATTTCACCGCCGTTGCCGAAGCTCAGCGCCAGCGGGATCGCGCCCAAAATGGCCGCAGAGGTCGTCATCATGATCGGGCGGAAGCGCAGCAGGCAGGCCTGGTAGATCGCGTCGTGGGGGCTCAGGTGGCGCGAACGCCGCGCGTCCAAAGCGAAGTCGATCATCATGATGGCGTTCTTCTTGACGATGCCGATCAGCAGAATGACGCCGATCGTGCCGATGATGTCGAACTGGGTGTGGAACAGCATCAGGGCCAAAAACGCGCCGACGCCGGCCGAGGGCAGGGTGGACAGGATCGTGATCGGATGAATGTAGCTCTCGTACAGGATGCCGAGCAGAATATAGACCGCGGCAATCGCCGCGGCGATCAATACCATCTCATTGTGCTCCGACTCGGCGAACGACTGCGCGTTGCCCGAAAAGCTGCCGTGGACCGAAGCCGGCATGTGCAACGCGTTGACCGCCTGGTCGATCTCGGCCGTGGCCTCGCCGAGCGTGGCGCCGGGGTACAGGTTGAACGAAATGGTCGAAGCGGCGAACAGGCCCTGATGGAAGATCGCGAGCGGCGCAGTGCCGGGGCCGTAATGGGTGACCGCCGACAGCGGAATCATCGTCTCCTGGCTGGTCGAGACCGCGGCGCCCGAGGAGGTGGCGCCCTTGCCGGTGTTGGCCAGCGCATTGATCGCGGCATTGCGCGCCGAATTGGCATTGGGATTGGCCGCGGCCGTCGTTGCGGCGGCGCTCGCCGTCTGCGTCTGCGCCGGCGTGACGGTGCCGACCGGCAGGTTCGATTGTGCCGTTCCCGAGGCGGCGCCGCCCGAGGTCGCCACGTAAATGTCGCGCAGCGTCGCCGGGTCTTTGGTGTAGCGCGGGTCGATCTCCATGATGACGTGGTATTGGTTGATCGCGCTGTAGATCACCGACACCTGACGTTGCCCGAACGCATCGTAGAGCGTGTTGTCGATCTGCGCCGGCGTGATGCCGAGCCGCGCCGCGGTGTCGCGGTCGATGACGATATCGGTCTCCAGGCCCTTTTCCTGCCGATCGGAGTTCACGTCGGCGAGCACCGAGCTATGCTCCAGCGCCTGCATCAGTTTCGGCGTCCAGATGGCAAGGTCATCGACGCTGTCGGATTCCAGCGTGTACTCATATTCCGCGTTGCTTTGCCGGCTGCCGGCGCGGATGTCGCTGACCGGGTACAGGAACAACTGACCGCCGGGCACCCGCGCCAGCTTCAACCGTAGCCGCGCAATGACCTCGGCGACCGGCGGCCGCTGCGAGATCGGCTTCAAAGACACGAACACCGAGCCGGTATTGATCGCACCGTAGGCGCCGCCGCTGCCCACTCCGGTGTAGCCGACGACATGCTCGACGGCAGGGTCGGCCTGCACGATGGCCATCATCTGCCGCAGCTTTTGTGTCATCGCCTGGAACGACACGCTTTGGTCGGCCCGCAGCGACCCGATCAGGCGGCCGGTATCCTGCTGCGGGAAATAGCCTTTGGGGATCACGTAAATCAAAAGCGCATTGAGCGCGATCGCCGACAGGAAAATCGCGAAGACCAGGCGGGTGTGGCGCAACGCCCAGCGTAACGACCGTTCGTAGGCGCCGATCAACTTCTCGAACCATCGGCCGCGGTGCGGCGCCGCGCCGGACCGGCGCTGGCGCAGAAACAGCGAGCACATCATCGGCGTGGTGGTCAGCGAGACGGCAAGCGAAATCAGGATCGCGAGCGACAGCGTCATGGTGAATTCGCGGAACAGCCGGCCGAGCACGCCGCCGAGCAGCAGAATGGGCGTGAACACCGCGACCAGCGACAGGCTGATCGACAGCACGGTGAAGCCGACCTCGCGCGCGCCGCGCAGCGCTGCCTGCATGCGCGGCATGCCCGCTTCGAGCTGGCGCGACACGTTCTCCAGAACCACGATGGCGTCGTCGACCACGAAGCCGGTGGCGATGGTGAGCGCCATCAGCGACAGAATGTCGAGGCTGTAGCCCAAGAGGTACATGGCGCCGAACGTGCCGAGGATCGATACCGGGACCGCGACGCTCGGGATCGCGGCAGCGCGGATGTCGCGCAGGAAAAGGAACACCACCAACGTGACGAGGATGATCGCAATGATCAGCGTGGTTTCGGTGTCGTGCAGCGACGCGCGGATCGTGGTCGAGCGGTCGATGGCGATGCCGACGTTGATGTCGCCGGGCATCGCCGCTTCGAGATGCGGCAGCTCCGCCTTCACGCCGTCGGTGGTGTCGATGATGTTGGCGCCGGGCTGCCGGAACAGGATGACCAGCACCGAAGGCCGGCCGTTCGACAGGCCGAGATTACGCACGTCTTCGACGGAATCGTTGACCTTGGCGACGTCGGACAGCTTCACCGCGGCGCCGTTGCGATAAGCGATGACCAGCGGGATGTAATCGACCGCCTTGGTGGCTTGGTCGTTGGTGTAGAGCTGATAGCGCCGGTCGCCGTCGTCGATCGTGCCCTTCGGACTGTTGGCGTTCGCCGAGGCGAGCGCGGCACGCACGTCCTCCAGACCGATGCCGTATTTGAACAGCGCCTGCGGGTTGAGCTCGACGCGGACCGCGGGCAGCGCCGAGCCGCCGATGATGACCTGGCCGATGCCGGAAAGCTGTGACAGGCGCTGCGCCAGAACGTTGCTGGCGGCGTCGTAGATCTGGCCCGGCGTGAGCGTTTTCGAGGTCAGCGCCAGGATCATGATCGGCGCATCGGCCGGGTTCACCTTGCGATACGTCGGATTGGTCTTCAGTGCGGCCGGCAGATCGGCGCTCGCCGCATTGATCGCGGCCTGCACGTCGCGCGCGGCGCCGTTGATGTCGCGGTCGAGCTCGAACTGCAAGTTGATGCGGGCCTGGCCGATGTTGCTCGACGACTCCATCTCGGTGACGTCGGCGATCTCGCCGAGATGGCGCTCCAGCGGTTCGGCGACGCTGGTGGCGACCGTCATCGGGCTCGCGCCGGGAAGCTGCGCCGACACCGAGATGGTAGGAAAATCGACCTGCGGCAGCGGCGCCACCGGCAGCCGGGAGAAGCCGAGCGCGCCCGCAAAGGCGATGCCGAGCGTCAACAGCGTGGTCGCCACCGGGCGGGAGATGAAGGGCGCCGAGATGTTCATTCGGCCGGCTCGCCGCGCGGGAGCGGATTGGCCGGCCGCCGTCCGGTGAGGCGAAGCGCCAGCCGGTCGAAATAAAGGTAGATTACCGGCGTGGTGAACAGCGTCAGCAACTGGCTGACGATCAAGCCGCCGACCAGCGCCACCCCGAGCGGATGCCGCAATTCGGAGCCGGTGCCGGTACCGAGCATCAGCGGCAGCGCGCCGAGGATCGCCGCCATGGTGGTCATCAGGATCGGCCGGAAGCGCAGCAGAGATGCCTGATAGATCGCCTCGCGCGGCTCAAGCCCTTCGGACCGCTCGGCATCGAGCGCGAAGTCGATCATCATGATGCCGTTCTTCTTGACGATGCCGATCAACAGGATGATGCCGATGATCGAGATGACGTCGAGGTCGTAGCCGAGCAGCATCAGCGATAACAGCGCGCCGACGCCGGCCGACGGCAAGGTCGACAGAATGGTGACCGGATGAATGAAGCTCTCGTACAGCACGCCAAGCACGATATACATGGCGATGATCGCGGCAATGAACAGGAACACTTCATTGCTCAATGACGACTGAAACGCCGCCGCGGTGCCCTGGAAGGCAGTGATGAAGCTGTCCGGCAGGCCGATGCCGGTTTCCGCCTTCCGAATGGCGGCGACCGCCGAATCGAGCGAATAGCCGGGCGCGGTGTTGAATGAAATCGTGGTGGCGGGAAACTGGCCGTAGTGCGTGATCAGGAGCGGCCCGGTGCGGTGCTCGACGTGGACGATCGCCGACAGCGGCACCTGGCCGTTGGTCGTCGACGACGATGACGGCAGATAGATCGACGACAGGCCGGCCAGCGACTTCTGCAGGTCGGGATTGAACTCCTGGATGACGCGATACTGATTCGACTGGGTATAAATGGTCGAAATGATGCGCTGGCCGAACGCGTCGTACAGCGCGTTGTCGACCGTGGCCGGGGTGATGCCGAAGCGGGCCGCGGTGGTGCGATCGATGACGAGGTAAGCCTCGAGGCCCTGCTGCTGCAGATCGCTTGCCACGTCGGTGATCTGGGGCAGCCGGGAGAGCCGCTGCACCAGCTTGGGCACCCAGCTGTTGAACTCGGCGGCGTTGGCGTCCTCCAGCACGAAATTGTACGGCGCGCGGTTGATCGTCGAGTCGATGGTGAGGTCCTGCACCGGCTGCATGTAGAGCGTGATGCCGCCGACGCCTGCGACCTCCTGCTGCAGCCGCATGATGATGCCGCCGGCGCTCAGCTTGCGCTCGTCGTAGGGCTTGAGCGTGATCAAAAACCGGCCGGTATTGAGCGTCTGGTTGATGCCGTCGACGCCGACATACGACGTCAGACTGACCACGTCCGGATCCTTGAGCACCGCTTCGGCAAGCCGGACCTGCAGGTTGGCCATCTCGTCATACGAGACGCTCTGCGATGCCTCGGTGATGGCCTGGATCATCCCGGTGTCCTGCACCGGGAAGAAGCCCTTCGGAATCTCGTAATAGAGCACGAGCGTCAGGCCGAGCGTGATCAGCGCGACCAAAAGCGTCAGCGGCTGACGGTCGAGCACCCAATTGAGCGCGCGCCCATAGCCGCCGATCACGGCGTTGAACATGCCTTCGGCGCGCAGGTCGAACGCGGTCCGTTCGGCCTCGCCGCGATGGCGGATCAGCCGCACGCACATCATCGGCACCAGGGTCAGCGACACGATTGCGGAGATGACGATGGTGACGGCAAGCGTGATGGCGAATTCATGGAACAGGCGGCCGACCACGTCGCTCATGAACAGCAGCGGGATCAGCACCGCGATCAGCGAGATCGTCAGCGAAATGATGGTGAAGCCGATCTGCCGGGAGCCGCGCAACGCCGCGGTGAGCGGGTCCATGCCGCCTTCGACGTAGCGGGCGATGTTCTCGATCATGACGATGGCGTCGTCGACCACGAAACCGGTGGCGATGGTCAGCGCCATCAGCGACAGATTGTCGAGCGAGTAGCCGAGCAGGTACATCGCGCCGAAGGTGCCGACCAGCGACAGCGGCACCGACAGGCTCGGAATGATGGTGCCCGGCAGCGTGCGCAGGAACAGGAAAATCACGACGACGACCAGGACCACGGCGAGCCCGAGCTCGAACTCGACGTCGGCCACCGAGGCGCGGATCGTCACCGTGCGGTCGCTCATGACGCGCACGTCGGCGGCCGCGGGCAGCGCCGCGGTCAGTTGCGGCAACAGGCTCTGCACGCGGTCGGCGACGGCAATGATGTTGGCGCCGGGCTGGCGCTGCACCGACAGGATGATGGCCGGCGTCTTGTTGGCCCAGGCGCCGAGCTTGACGTTCTCCGGGCCGCTGACGACGGTGGCGACGTCGGACAGCCGCACCGGCCCGCCGTTACGGTAGGCGATGACGAGATTGCGGTATTGCTCGGCGCTGACGAGCTGATCGTTGGCATTGATCGTCGAGGCCTGCTGCGGGCCGTCGAAATTGCCCTTCGGCGTGTTGACGGAAAGCGTGCCGATCGTGGTGCGCACGTCGTCGATATTCAGCCCATAAGCGGCGAGCGAGCGTGGATCGATCTGGACGCGCACCGCGGGGCGCTGGCCGCCGCTGATGCTCACCAATCCGACGCCGTTGAGCTGGGAAATCTTCTGCGCCAGCGAGGTTTCGCTGAGATCCTCCAGCTCGGTGAGCGGCAGCGTCTTGGACGTGACCGCCAGCGTGAGGATCGGCGCGTCGGCGGGATTGACCTTGGCGTAGACTGGCGGCGTCGGCAGGTCGGACGGCAACAAATTGCCGGCGGCGTTGATCGAGGCCTGCACCTCCTGCTCGGCGACGTCGAGGCTCAGGTCGAGGCTGAACTGCAGCGTGATCACCGAGGCGCCGGCCGAGCTCGCCGAGGTCATCTGGTTGAGGCCGGGCATTTCCCCGAACTGCCGCTCGAGCGGCGCGGTGACCGATGACGTCATCACTTCGGGGCTGGCGCCCGGATAGAGCGTCTGCACCTGGATGGTCGGATAATCGACCTCGGGCAAGGTCGAGAGCGGCAGGAACGTGTAGGCGACGAAGCCCGACAGCATGATCGCCACCATCAAGAGCGTAGTGGCGACCGGCCGCAGGATGAAGGGTTCGGAGACGTTCATCGCATCATGTCACGGCAGCGCCCGCGTTCACAAGCGCACCCCCTCCGGGGAGAGGTGACGCAAACACCGCGCGCCTCCCATCAATCTGGATCATCGTGCTCTATTGGGCGCCGCCGCGCCGGCCGCCGTTGTGCGGGTGTCCGCCGCGCCTTGCCGGTGCGGCCGCCGGAGCAACCTGTTTGCCGTCGAGCGCGGTGACGTTGACCTGCAAGCCCTCGCGCAGCCGGTCCGAGCCGTCGGTGACGACGCGGTCGCCGGTTTTGAGCCCGCTGCCGACCGCGGTCAGGCTGATATTGTCCGGCGTCATGGTGGTCGGGCCGGTGGTGATCTGCCGGACCGAGACGGTCGAGTCGGCATTGACGACGTACACGTAGCTGCCGAGCGCGCCGCCGGAGGCGCCCGGCGCGCCGCGCTGAATGGCGGCGGTCGGCACCGTGACGGCGTTGTGCAGCGTCTTCACGAGCAGCCGCGCGTTGACGAATTGATTGGGGAACAGCGCGTTGTCGCTATTGTCGAACTGGGCGCGCACTTTGACCGTCCCGGTCGTGGTGTCGATCTGGTTGTCGACGGCGATGACCTTGCCGACGGCGAGCTGTTTTTGGTTGGCGCGATCGAACGCGGTGACCTGCAAGGTACCGCCGCCGCCATTGAGCTGCGGCATGACGTCGGGCAGATCGTCCTCCGGTATCGTGAAGATGACCGTGATCGGCTGCAGCTGGGTGACCACCGCGATGCCGGTCGTGCTCGACGGCGTCACGTAGTTGCCGGGATCGACCAGGCGCAGTCCGACGCGGCCGGCAACCGGCGACACGATGTGGCAATAGGTGATGTTGAGCGCCTGCGCCGCGACCAGCGCCTGATCCTGCTTCACCGTGCCTTCGTATTGCTGCACCAGGAACTCTTGGTCCTCGGTCTGTTGCAGCGCGATTGAGTTCTGCTTGGCCAGCGTCTGGTAGCGAATAAGATCGGCTTTGGCCTGGGCGAGCAGGCCCTGGTCATGCGCCAGCTGGCCTTCGTACTGGGCCTTGAGGATGTCGTACTGCCGCTGGTCGATCTCCGCCAGCGCGTCGCCCTTCTTCACCACGTCGCCTTCGGTGAATTTGACGTCGGTCAGATAGCCGCTGATTTGCGTCTGCACGGTGACGGTGGCGAGCGGCGTGACGGTGCCGAGCGCATCGACCACGACCGGAACGTCGTACAGCGACACGGTCGAGGCGCCGACCGATTGCAAGAGCCCTGGCGGCGCCCCGCGGCCGCTCGGGGCCGGCGGCGTCTCCGCGAACCGCGCGATCTGATAAATGCCGAGCGCCAGCGCCACGACGACGATCAAGCCGACGCCGATCCGTTTTTTGGAAAAGGACCGGGTTTTGACGTCCGGCTTCGGGCTGGCGCGGCGAAATTGCGGCGCGAGATCGAGCTCGTGATCCGTGGTGCGCGTTCGCTCGTCCATGAGGTCGCTCGCCCATCCAGTCAAACGGCATGTTATACCGGGGGTGGCCGCGACCCTGCTAATGAAACTTTGCTAATAAAACGGACGGAAAACGGAAAGGTAGCGGTTTCCGTGCCGGCATTGCGGCTTTGCCGGCCGGCGCCATCCGATGCCATCTTAATGAAAAGTCCCATGGTATCAAGGTGTTCCGGGTGGATATTCGACTCCGGCATCGGTGACCGGCAGCTTCGGCAGGAGCGAGAACGACTTTTGCAGTTCCTTCCCGCCCGGCAACAGCGTGGTATCCCAGGTGCCGCCCAGCGCCTCGATCAGGCTGACGGTAGCCAGGAATAGATCCTGCCGGATCGTCAGCTCGGCTTCCTCGTCCGCCAACAGCGTGACCTGTCCGGTGACCAGCACCGTGAGGTCGATGGTGCCGGCATTGTATTGGTTGGTGTAGACGCGAACTGCCTCGCTGGCGTCCCTCACCGCCTGCCGCTGTACCACGAGCTGGCGCGTCATGATGCGGATCGCGGCGAGCTGGTCCTCCACCTGCTGAAACGCGGTCAGGACCGTTTCTCGATAGGTGGCGACGCTCTGCCAATACACCGCGCGCGCCGCATCGAGCTCCGCCGAGCGCAGCCCGCCATCGAACAGCGTCTCCGACGCTTGGCCGCCGAGCGACCAGACCTCGTTGGCAACATTGAACGGGAATGGCGTCATGCCGACCCATTCCAGCGTCCCGGACAGCGAGAGGTCGGGATAGAATGCGGCTTCGGCGACGCCGATCAGCGCGTTTTGCTGCTCCATGGTGCGCTCGGCCTGGGCGATGTCGGGGCGCCGCTCGAGCAGCGTCGACGGCACGGTGATGGGAATGTGCGGAAGATAGGCGCCCTTCAATGGCCGGTGCCCGATCGTCAGCTCGGCCGGCGGCCGGCCGATCAGCATGGCGATGGAGTGTTCGTTCTCCGCCCGCCCGACGCCGACATTGATGAGCTGCGCCGTGGTGTTCTCGACCTGCGCCTTGGCCAGCGCGAGGTCGGCCGGCGTGACCGAAGTGAGCGGCGGCGCGCAGCACCCGGCATCGACCTTGTTCTGCGTCACCCGCTGGGTCTCGCGATACTGCACCAGCGTGCGGCGCAACAGGTCTTCCAGCTCGTCCGCGGCGCGCAGGTTATAATAGGCGGTGGCGAGCAGCGCCTGCTGCGACAGCTTGACATTGGCGAGATCGGCGGCGCTCGCTTGCGCGGCCGAGGTGTTGGATTCGATTTGCCGGCGGACCTTGCCCCAGACGTCGAGGTCCCAGGTGCCGTCGAGCTGCGGTGTATAGATCGTCGAGTTAATCCCGTTGCTGGTGAGGCCGGCGGCGGCAGCTCCGCTGTGCGTGTGGGTGCCGCTGTAGTTGGCGGTCAGCACCGGAAACAGGGTCGATTGCGCCTCGCGGATCAGCGCGCGCGCCTGCTCGTAGGCGGCGGCCTGCACGGCGACGTTCTGGTTGGACACTTCGACCTGGCGCAGCAGCTGGGCCAGCTTCGAATCGCGGTACGGCGCCCACCAATCGCCGCGATCGAGCGCGTCGCTCGGCGTAGCGATTTTCCAGCCCTTGAGCTCCTTGAAGTGGCTCGGGACCGGCGCCGGCGCCGGTTTATAGTTCGGACCTACGATGCAGCCGGTGAGCGCGGACAACGCCAGCAGAGCCGGAACAATCGTGCGCGGCGCCGCCCGACTTGAGGCAACGCGTCGCCGAACGCCACGCCGACCGCTACGGCACAACCCATACACAACGGCAATCCGCTGTTGCAGAACTTCGCCATCGGCCGGGAAACTGGCAAGAAACGGGAATGACAGGCGACCGTCGTCGCGGCTCACCGCATACTCAACGCGACCCGGTCAGGACATGTCCTCCTGCGCTTTGATTCCGGCCCCGAACACCACTCTCGGATGGCGATATGCTGCCCCACGGGGTGGTGAATATCAACGCCGCCGCGCGCTTGCGCGCCGACTCTGGTCCCGTTCTGTGGACAATGTGATATTCGGGTGACACTCGATGCGCATCCGCCTCGAATCCGGCGCCCGGCGCGGGCTCAAGTGCCTGTGATTTCGCTTCTCGTATGACATTGAACATGAAGATGTCGTAGTCTCGTAGGGTGGGCAAAGGCGCGCAGCGCCGTGCCCACCAAGCAGGTTATGGCAAGCTCGGATGCCGCCCCATCCGCCACTATGTTGCACAAGGCCTGTTGCCTGGCGACTGGGCAGCGGATGTAAACCGCGCCTTCCGCACGTTTCGGCGAAATAAACGCGTGGGCACGGCGCTTCGCGCCTTTGCCCACTCCTACGCTCGCTCGCATCCCCTGTTTTATTTGCTTGTAGGATGGGTTGAGCGCAGCGAAACCCATCATGCAGCCTCGATGTCCGATGATGGGTTTCGCTGCCGCTCAACCCATCCTACGTTCATTGCGCCAAGCTTGATCGAGCCGAAGCCGGTCATCACGGATTGGCGCGGGTTTTCACATGTTCGGGAACTCGCCCGCGCGGCGCACGTTATTTTCCCGACAGTTCCTATTTGAATCATCAGATACCAACCATGGGATTTTGCGTCATGCGCGCATCGAAGCTCACGACTGGAATTGGCGCCGTCATGCTCACCGCATCCTTGGCGTGCGGAACAGGACTTGCAGCCCCGCATAGAGGCGGCGGCGGTGCGCCGCACATCGGCGGCGGCCCGCATTTCGGCGGCGGGGCTGCGCACTTTGCCGCGCCGCACATCGGCGCGCCGCATTTTGCTCCGCACATCGGTGCGCGAGGCTTTGCGCCGCATATCGGCCTGGGCCGGCGCGGCGCGGGCATTGCGCACTTTGCGCCGCGGACGCATGCCGGCCGGATCGGGCGGCCGATGCGCGGTTTGACGGGAAGACGTGTACGCACCGCCACCCATGTTCGGCCGCTTGCCCCACACGGCACCGCGGCGACAGGCGGGGCAACGCATAATGCGAACCTCGCCAACCGCGCGGCGCGAACGGCGCGGCTGCATGGCTCCGCCAACCACGTGTCCGGCGCGGCCGCGACACGGACGTTCGCGGCGCACCGCAATTTTAGCCTCGTCCGCGCGCTGCGGCCGTTTTTGTCGGAGCCGTGGTTCCGCCACTACCATCATCTGGGCTGGTTCGGCCCGCTGTTCTGGCCCTATGCCTACGGCGACATCTTCTATTATGCGCTGTGGCCTGACGCGTACTGGTATTACGATCCGTTCTGGGCCTACGGCTACGGCGACATCTACGAGGCGATCTTTCCGTCCTACGGCTATGCGAGCTATGTGCGCGGGCGTGGCGCATCCGCGCGTATGACGGCACTGACGAAGAGCCTGGCGCAAAGCTGCGCCGACGAGGCGGCGGAAGTCACCGGCTGGCCGATCGATCAGATTCAGGCCGCGGTGCAGCCCAGCCCGCAGCAGACGGCGCTGCTCGATGATCTCGGCAACGCCATCGTCAAGGCGAGCGACGTGGTCAAGTCGGATTGCCCGACGCGGGTGTCGTTCACGGCGCCCGACCGTTTGGCCGACATGCAGCAGCGGCTTACGGGTTTGGTGCAGGCGATCGGCATCGTGCAGCCGCCGCTGGCGAAATTCTACGATTCGCTGAGCGACGAGCAGAAGGCGCGCTTCAACGCGCTCGGCGCGCCCTCCGGCCAGAATGAGCAAGGCCGGCAGGCGGCGCAAAATCCGCAAAGCGAGTGCGGCGAGAACGCGATCGCCTGGCCGGCCGACCGCATCGATCAGGCGGTGCAGCCGACCGGCGATCAGCAGGCCAAGCTCGACGCGCTCAACGCGGCGGCGTCGCAAGCGGCCGATACCATCAAGGCGGCGTGTCCGAGCGAGCTGCCGGCCACGCCGCCGGACCGGCTCGCCGCCGAGGGCAAGCGGCTCCAGGCGATGCTCGACGCGGTCGAGACCATCCGCCCGAAGCTCGACGATTTCTATGCGTCGCTGTCGAACGAGCAGAAAGCGCGGTTCAATACGATCGGGCGGCAATTGTTCGCCGCGCGGTCGTAATGCGTCATTCCGGGGCGCCGCGAAGCGGCGAGCCCGGAATCCATAACCACGAACGTTTCAGGACAGGCGCCGCACCTCTTTCTGAAGCGAACGTGATTATGGATTCCGGGCTCGCGCCTTGCGGCGTGCCCCAGAATGACGATTAGTGAAACAGTTTTGGAAACTTGCTCCGCAGTTTCTGCCGCAAGTTGGCGCTGACGTCGACCACCGGCGGGAAGGTGTTCTTCAACTTCATGTCATAGGGGATGCAGGCATCGATCAGGATGCGGTTGTTGAAATTGCCGGGCAGATAAAGCGGGTCGCGTTTCGAGGCCCACGCCTTCTGCACCAGGTCGATGTCGGCCTTGGGATCGAAGCGGGTGCACATCGCCCACAGCACCTGATCGAGATCGCCGGCGTCGATATCGTCGTCGACGACCACCGTCCATTTGCCGGCGTAGGCGCCGCCCTGGCAGGCGCAGGCGACGTGCAGTGCCTGGCGCGCATGGCCGGGATAGCGCTGGCGGATCTGGATCGTGGTGAAACGCGTCGCCGGCCCGGCTTCGTGATTCCAGACGCCGAGCACGTCGGGAATGCCGCAGGCTTCGAGGGCGCGCCAAATCTGCGCCGCGCCGGCGATGCCTTTGAGCAGCCCGGTTTCATCGACCGGTTTGTGCTGTGGCGCGCAGGTCAGGATCGGATCGTTGCGATGCAGGATTGTTTTGACAGTGACGTAAGGTCGATCCTGCGTGTCGTCGGAATAATAGCCCATCCATTCGCCGAACGGGCCCTCCGGCTTGGTCTGTCCGGCGACGGTCTCGCCCTCGATGGCGATTTCGCAATCGGCCGGTATGGGAAATCCGGTGTAAGGGCCGCGCACCACATCGATCGGCTCGTCGCGCAAGCCGCCGGCGATGTCGTATTCGCTCACTTCCGGCAGCGGGCTCGACGACAGCATGAACAGGAGCGGGTCCTGGCCGCACAGGATGACGACCTTCATCGGCTCGCCGCGGGCGAAATATTTGTCGCGGTGGATGCGGCCGTGCTTGCCCTCGGTGATCTGGCAGCCGACGGTCTTGCCGTCGTAGACTTGGCTGCGATAGGCGCCGAGATTGAACCAGCCGCCGTCCGGGTCCTTGGTGACGACGCAGCAGGCGGTGCCGATGAAGCGCGCCTTGTCGGCTTCGTGATGGCGCGGCACCGGGAATTTCAGGACGTCGATCGCGTCGCCCTCGATCACGTTCTCCAGGACCGGGCCATCGTTGACGAAGCGCGGTTTGAGCGGCCGGAGCTCCTGCATGCGGGCATGATAGCGCTGCACGATGTCGACCTTGCGCTCGTAGTCGAGCGGCAGGCCGAGGGTGAGCGCGATGCGCTTGATCGAGGCGAGCTGGCCGTACAGCGTGCGAAAGCCTTTCGGATAACCGGGCACGTCGTCGAACAGGATGGCCGGCGCCTGGCCGCGGCTTTTTTCCGTGAGCATGTGGGTGAGCGCGCCCATCTCGACGTCCCAATGGGCGCCGGACACGCGCTCGATCTCGCCGAGCTTTTCGACCATGTCGAGCCAGCCGCGCAGGCCGCGATAGTGCATGCCCGCACGCTGTTGCGCCGCTGCGGCCGCAATCGCCATGAGGGTCTCCGTGAGGTGAGAATTTGAGTACGGGTGTATGAAATGCGGATGAACAGTGTCAAGTTGGCGGCGCTTTTCTTTTCTCGCCCACAGCACAACTGTCTTCACGCCGCATCGGCCGGCCGCACGCGGCGCGCAATTTCCGCGCCGCGGTCGCGTTCTATCACCGCGATGTCGTATTGACTTTGTAGATTGAGCCAGAACTGCGCGCTGTTACGGAAATAGCGGCCAAGACGAACTGCCGTGTCGGCGGAAATCGATCGCCGGCCGTTGAGAATGTCGGTGATCCGTCCGGATGGCACGCCGATATCGAGCGCAAGACGATTGGCGCTCAGTCCGCGGGCGCTCAGCTCGCGCTTCAAAAGACGACCAGGATGAGCAGCAGGAGCCATTGTTGTCTATCCCTTGTGGTAGTCCACGATCTCTACGTCATACGCATCGCCTTTGCGAAATTCGAAACAAATGCGCCAACGCCCGTTTACGGTCATCGCCCATTGGTTCTTGCGTTTGCCCCGCAGTTTATGGAGCCCTACGCTCCTCAAGGGGCTGAGATCGGCAAGCGCCTTGGCGACGTTCAATGCCAGCAACAGATCGATAGCCGCATCGTAATCAAGACCACGAAACTGGTTTGATCGTGCGCCTTCCCACACCTTGCGGCTTGCGGTATTGCGCCAAGACCGGATCATGGCATAAGTATACTACGCCAAACGGTGAGCTACAATCCTGCGACGGGACCTGTGGAATCGAATATCTTATCGCTGCCTGGGGCCACGCGACTTGCTACGATCGCTCGATCGATCCGTCTTCCCATTGGAGCTCCTGCCATGCCCATCCCGCGCCCGAACTATAATCCGCCGTTCAACGTGACCCGCGCCAGTCATGCGGTGCTACATGTCAAGGACCTCGGCAAGAGCCGCGCGTTTTATGTCGACCTGATCGGCTTCATCGTCAGCGACGAGGATAAGGACACGCTGTATCTGCGCGGCGTCGCCGAGGCCTGCCATCATTCGCTGGTGCTCAAGCGCGCCGCGGCGGCCGCGGCCGAGCGTGTCGGCATGCGCTGCTTCACCGAGGAGGATTTGGCGAAGGCCAAGGTCTATTTCGAAAAGGCCGGACTGCCGGCGCAATGGGTGGAGCGACCGTATCAGGGCCGGACGCTGCATGTCGCCGACGCGCTCGGCGCGCCGCTCGAGTTCTGCGCCACCATGACGACAAAACCGCGGCTTGTGGTCAGCTTCGAGCAGCATCGCGGCGCGGTGCCGCAGCGCATCGATCATTTTCAGCTGCTGGTGCCGGACGTGCAGCGCCAGCTCGAGTTTTACATGGGGCTCGGCTTCCGGCTCTCCGAATACATCGCGCCGGACGGCAGCGACGAGCCGCTGTTCGTGTTCCTGCAAAGGAAGGGCAATCCGCACGACATCGTGTTCGCGCCCGGCGCCGGGCCGCGGCTGCATCACGCCGCGTTCAGCATTCCGGAATCCTATCTGTTCTTCTACGTCTGCGATCTCGCTTTCAATATGGGCTTTGCCGAGAACATCGAGTTCGGCCCCGGCCGGCACGGACCGGGCCACGCGCTGTTCGTCTACATGCGCGATCCCGACGGCCATCGCATCGAATTGTTCAATACGCACTATCAGTGCATCGACATCGAGGACGAGCCGGTGCGCTGGGACGCTTCGTTCGCCGGGCAGCGCCGCTGGCAGCTGCCGGCGCGCGCGCAATGGTTTACGCAGGCGAGCCGCTTTGCCGGCGTCGAGCCGCGCGAGCCGGCGGCGAAGGGCAATCCGCTGACGCTCGAACGTTACGTCGGCGCGGCACGCTAGGGCAGGGCGCAAAATGCGGGCTCCATCGATTGCACGACGCATCGCCGCTGCAGCGGCCATGGTCATTGGCCTTTTGCTGCCGGCTGTTACGGCGCGCGCGTTCGATCCGGACGCGCTGTGGAACATCGTGCACGGCGAGTGCGTGCCAAACCAACTTGCGCATGGCGATCCAAAACCGTGCGTCGAGGTCGATCTGAAAAACGGCGCCGAGCGCGGCTATGCGGTGCTCAAGGATATCCGCGGCGCGACGCAATACCTGCTCATTCCGACGCGGCGCATCGTCGGCATCGAAAGTCCCGCGCTGCTGGCGCCGGACGCCGAGAATTATTTCGCCGATGCCTGGAACGCGCGCGGCTTTGTTGAAAAGGCGGTCGGCCACGCGCTGCCGATCGACACGCTCAGCCTTGCGGTCAATTCGGTCCATGCGCGCACGCAAAATCAGCTGCACATCCACATCGACTGCATTCGTCCCGACGTGCGCGCAACGCTGATAAAACTGCGCGCAAGCATCGGCGCAAGCTGGGCGCCGCTGCCCGAGCCGGTCGGCGGTTACGGTTACTGGGCCATGCGCGTGATGGGCCCCGCGCTCGGCGATGCGAATCCGTTCAAGCTCCTCGCGGACGGCGTACCCGGCGCGCGCGCCGACATGAAACTGCGCACGCTCGTGGTCGCCGGCATGCGTTTCGAAGGCGACGCGCCGGGCTTCGTCATCCTGCAGGACCGCGCCGACCTTCTGCATTTCGACTTTGCCGCCGGTGCGCGGCTGCAGGACCACGATTGCGCGTTGGCGCAGGACAAGAGCTAGACCCGCCGCAGCCGGTGCTCGACGAAGAATAGGAGGCCGTTGGCGAGCGCGGCGAAGGCGAACAGCACGATCGCGACCGTCATCATCTCCTCGCCCTGAACGAGCTGCAGCGCGTCGATGATCATGGCGCCGAGGCCTTCCTTGGAGGCAAACATTTCGCCGAGCAGCACGCCGAGCAGCGTCACGGTGAAGCCGATGCGCAACCCAGTAAAGACCTCCGGCAGCGCGGCGGGAAGCAACACGATGGTGATGGTCTGCCAGGGCGACAGTTGCAGCGCGCGCGCGGCGCGCAAATAGACCGGCGGAATGGCGCGGATCGCGCCCATGGTGAGCAGCGCTACGGGCAGTACGCCGTGCAGCGCGCCGAACGCCACCTTGCCGGAAATGCCGAGACCGAAGATCAGCAGCACCACCGGATAAAGCGTGATCTTCGGCAGCGAATAAAGCGACACCAGGATCGGCTCGCCGACCGCGCCGGAGAGCCGGTGCGCGCCCAGCCACACGCCGATGGCAAGGCCGATGCCGTAAGCCAAGAGCAGCGCATAGCCGAGTTCCAGGCCGGTCGTCGTCAGGTTGGCGATGAAGCGCGGCGTGGTCAGGTTGTGCAGGAGATAGGCAAAGGTCGGCAGTGGCGCCGGCATCGCGGTCTCGCCGGCGGCGCGGTGCAGGATTTCCCAGAACACGACCAGGCCGGCGAGAAGGAGCAGCGTGTCGGCGGTTCGGCGCGCCGTGCTCATGCGCGGCCTCCGCTGCGGCGCGCCGCAAAGCGCATGTCGAGGCTGTGCAGCACGGCATTAACCAGTGTCGCGACGACGAGAAGGAACAGGATCAGCGCGTACATGCGGCGGTTGTTGAAGTCCGCATAGGCATCGGCGATGTCGCGACCGAGCCCGGCGGGCGAAAGAATGAATTCCGCGGCGATCACGGCGATGAAGCCGTAGGAGACCGCGAGTTTGATTCCGGTGAACAGATACGGTGCCGCCGCCGGCAACTGCAGTTGCAGCGCGGTGGCGATGCGGCCGAGCCGGTGCACGCGCGCCACCTTGCCGAGCACGCGCGGCACGCGGTCGAGGCCGTTGAGCGTGGCGATGATCATGGCGACGATCGCGGTTGACACCCCGATCAGCACGATCGGCATCAGCGTAAGCCCGAAGATCGCGATCAGCACCGGATAGAAGATGAAGACCGGCACCGCGTAATAGGTGGCGAAGAACGGATCGAGCGCTTCTCGCAAGCGGGGCAGGGCATGAATGGCGACGCCGGCAGCAAACCCGAGCACGATGGACAGGGCAGTGACGAGGCCGATCAGGCCCAGCGTGCGGGCGATATCGGCGTCAAGGCTGCCCGAGGCGAGCAGCGTCCACAGCGCGCTCGCCATCTCCGAGGGTGCGATGATGATGCGGTGATCGATCAGGCCGGTCCGGCAGGCAAGCTCCAACGCGCCGATCAAAGCGGCAATGACCACAAGCCGGATCAGGCCGACGCGCGTCATTCCGCCGCCAGGGCCGCTACGTCGGAATGGCCGAGCGCCTTGAGCGACTCGCCACGCAGCCGCTCCCACAACCGGCCGGTGATCTCGCCGAACGCCGCCGCGCCGACGATGGTCGAATCGCGCTCGCGCGGCCAGCCGGTCGCGATGACCTCGATGAAGCGGCCGGGCCGCGCCGACATCGCGCCGATGCGGTCGGCGAGCATGGCGGCCTCGTCCAGCGCGTGGGTGATGAGCAAGACCGTGGCGCCGGTGCGCCGCCACAGCCGCAACACCTCGTCGCCCATCAGGAGCCGGGTCTGCGCATCGAGCGCGCCGAACGGCTCGTCGAGCAGAATGAGCCGCGGCTGCAGCACCAACGTCCGCGCGATGCAGACGCGTTGGCGCATGCCGCCGGAGAGTTGCGACGGAAAGGCGCGGGCAAAATCCTTCAATCCCATGAATGCAAGGGCGTCCTCGACGCGCCGGCGCATTTCAGGCGCAGCAACGCCGTTGCGCCGCAAGCCGAAGGCGACATTGTCCCACACCGTAAGCCAGGGAAAGCTCGCGTCTTCCTGAAACACGACGCCGATGCCTTCGGGGACTTGGCCGCTGACCGGTTTGCCTTCGAAGCTCACGCTGCCGGCGCTCGGCTTCTGCAAGCCCGCAAGCACTTCCAGAAACGTCGACTTGCCGCAGCCCGACGGACCGACCACGGCAAAAAACTCGCCGCGGACGAGGTCGAGATCGATGGGGCCGAGCGCGGGTACCGGCAGCTTCGCGCCGGCGCCCGGAACGGCCGAATAGATGCGCGTGACCCCTTTGAGCTCCGCGTGAACGTCGCGTTGCACCGGCGCAGCATTCATTGCTGCAGATCGGCTGGCAGGAAAGACGGATTGATCATCGTCTTCAGATCGACGTCCTTGTCGAGCATGCCGACGACTTTCATCACGTGCGCGGTTGTTTGCAGAAGCGGCATTTCGATGCGGCCCTCGCTATAAAAATTTGCCGCGACGAGATCATGCATCATCGTAGCGACGTCGTTGGGCGGCAGCGGCGCGTAGATGTTTTCCAAAATCTTGCTGGCGCCGGCGGTGTGCTGGTCGATGAACTGCACGGCCTGGCGCCGGGCGGCCAGAATGGCGCGCAGTTTCTGCGGATTCTTCATCAACGCGCCGGTGGCGATGCCGGCCGCCGGCGGCAGCTCCGGCAGCTCCTTCGGGCCCATGATGACGTGATACTTGGTTTCGCCGCCGCGCATCATGAACAGGATGCCGGGAATGCTGGTGGCGTCGACCACGTGGTTTTCCAGCGCGGTGAGCGCGCCGGACAGATTGCCGAGCGCGACGCGCTGAATGTCGGCCGGATTGATGCCGGCCTTTTCGGCGGCGGCGACGAACGTCATCTCGCCGAGCGACTTCGGATTGCTGATGGCGACCTTCTTGCCCTTGAGGTCCTGAACCGATTTGATCGGCGAACCCGGCATCACGACGATGACATTGTCGGCGAGCGAGCGCGTGCCGATGTCGACGATCTTGATGTCCTGGCCCTGGGCGATGGCGGCGATCGCCGCCGCGGGCGAAGTCTCGCCGAAGCCGAGGCTCGAGGCGATCACGGCGCGCACCGAGGTGCCGCCGCCTTCGCCGGAAATCACGCCGGTAATGTCAAGGCCGGCCTGTTTGAAAAATTCCTTTTCGATGGCGACCCCGTAAGGTGCTCCGGAAGGATCGTTCTTGTATTGGGTGACGAGGACATCCTCGGCCGTGGCTGGCGCGGACGCGGCCGCGCACCACGCGGCGGCGCAAACGGCGAGCGCCGCGGCCGAGCGTTTGTTGTACTGCAACATGACGACATCCCCTGGTTTTGTCCCCGGTCCTGCCGCTTGCCTTCGCCGCCCGGCAAAATCGGGCACATTATTGCGCCGCCGCGCCGGAAAGGAAATGCGACCGGATTTTCCGGCTTTGCCGATCATTTACTCCGGCGGGGTAGACTTAAGCCGATACGCGCTTTGCCGCGAAAAACCCGGCTTTATGCGCCAGGATACAAAACATGACCTTGCAGCCGCAGACTGTTGCGCTATCGAATCTGCCGGACCGGGCACCGCCCTGGCTCGCCTCGTATCCGCCTGGCGTGCCGGCGCGTATCGATGCCGACGCCTATCCGTCGCTGCATGCCATGCTGCTCGATGCGTGTCGCAGCCATGCGGAGCGGCCGGCGTTCGAATGCCTGCACGTGCGCATGAGCTATGCCGAATGGGAGCGCGGCAGCCGCGACTTCGCGGCTTTTCTCCTCGAAGAGCTGCACTGCCGGCCGGGCGATCGCGTCGCCATCATGCTGCCGAACCTGCTGGCCTATCCGGTGACGTTTTTAGGCGTGCTGCGCGCCGGGCTGATCGTCGTCAACTTCAATCCGCTGTACACGCCGCGCGAACTCAAGGACCAGCTCGTCGACAGCGGCGCGACCGTCATCGTCATTCTGGAAAATTTCGCCCATAAGCTGGAGACCGTCATCGCCGAGACGCCGGTCCGCCACGTGGTGGTGGCGCGGCTCGGCGATTTCGTGCCGGGCATCAAGCGCTGGGCCTTCAATTTCGCCAATTCATACCTGCGGCACGCCGTGCCAGCCTGGCATTTCAAAAACTTCACCATGCTGCAGGATGCCTGCAGCCGAAAGCCAAGCGCGCATTACGTCGACGCAACGCCGGCGGCAAGTTCCGTGGCGCTGCTGCAATACACCGGCGGCACGACCGGGATCGCCAAGGGCGCGATGCTGTCGCACCGCAACCTGATCGCCAACACGCTGCAATGTTGCGCCTGGATCGCATCCGGCCTGGCGCTCGACGAAGAGCGTGCGCTCACGCCGCTGCCGCTCTATCATATCTTCTCGCTCACCGCGAACCTGCTTGCCTTTGCGCGGTTCGGCGGCCTGAACGTGCTCATTCCCGATCCGCGCGATCTGCATCGGCTCATTCGCACCATGCGCGACGGCGGCATCACGGCGATGACCGGCGTCAACACGCTGTTCAACGCGCTGGTCAATCGGGCGGAGTTCGCGGCGCTCGATTTCACAAGCCTGCGCGTGACGATCGGCGGCGGCGCCGCGGTGCAGACCGGAGTGGCGCGGCGCTGGCGCGACATCACCGGTTCGGCGCTGGTCGAGGGCTATGGGCTCACCGAAGCGTCGCCGGTCGTATGCATCAATCCGATCCCGGAGCCGAAGCTCGGCACCGTCGGCCTGCCGGTGCCCTCGACCGAAGTCACCGTGCGCGACGACAGCGGCGCGATCCTGCCGGTCGGCGAAGAAGGCGAGGTGTGGGCGCGCGGCCCCCAAATCATGCTCGGCTACTGGCAGCGTCCCGACGAGAGCAAAAAGGTCCTCGCCGGCGACGGCTGGCTGCGCACCGGCGACATCGGCACGCTCGATGCCCAAGGCTTTTTGAAGCTGCTCGACCGCAAGAAGGACATGATCATCGTCTCCGGCTTCAAAGTGTTTCCCAACGAAGTGGAAGACATCACCGTGCTGCATCCGGGCGTGCTCGAGGCCGCCGTCATCGGCGTGCCCGACGAACGCACCGGCGAGGCGGTCAAGCTGTTCGTGGTCAAGCGCGATCCGGCGCTGACCGAGACGCAACTGCGCGATTTTCTGCGCGAGCGGCTGGTCAACTACAAGCGACCGCACATCATCGAATTCCGCGATCATCTGCCGAAAAGCAATATCGGCAAGATTCTGCGCAAGGAACTGCATTAGGCATCTTGCCCGGTCGGCACGCATCGGCGCAGTTTGCGCTTGCCTATCGGCCGGTCTGATCCGCCCAAACTCGGCTTCCTGCTCGCAATCCGGCGTGCTACCGCTACGTCGCGATGACGACGAGGAAGGATTTCGGGCCCATGGCCAAGTTGCAGTTGTCGTTCGCGTGCGGCCTCTATGACCGGATGCAGGCGCTTTATACCGGCGAGGTGAAGCCGGACGGCATCGATCTGAATTTCATCGCCATCGACCAGCCGCGGCCGATTTTCGACCGCATGTCCGGCGGCCAGGAATTCGACGTCGCCGAATATTCGCTGTCCGAATTCACCCAGCGCTTGACCCGCAACGAATGCCCGTTCGTCGCCATTCCGGTGTTCCCCTCGATCGCCTTCCGCATGGGCTTCATCGCCATCAACAAGAAGGCCGGCATCAAGACGCCCAAAGACCTCGAGGGCAAGCGCATCGGCGTGCCGCTCTACACCATGACCGCCGCGGTCTTCATCAACGGCATCCTGCACCACGAATTCGGCGTCGATCTCACCAAAGTGTGCTGGCTGCAAAGCGCCATGAACGAGGCGGGTTCGCACGGCCAGCCGACGGTGCTGCCGCTGTTGAAAAAAATGATGATCGAGAACAATAAGTCCAACAAAACGCTGGGCCAGCTTCTCGCCGCCGGCGAGATCGACGCCACGCTCGGCACCAGCCTGCCCGAGGAAATCCGCACCAACCCCGACATCGTGCGCCTGTTCCCGAACTACGTCGATGTCGACACCGACCTCTACAAGCGCAAGGGCCTCTATCCGATCATGCACACCGTCGCCATCAAGAGGAGCGTCTATGAGCGCTATCCGTTCGTGGCGACGAGCCTGTACGACGCCTTCGTCAAATCGAAGCAGATCGCGCTGCAGAAATTATTCAACTTGCGCGCAGTGCGCTACATGACGCCGTATTTGATGCGCGAGATCGACGACATCTGGGAGGTCTTCAATGGCGATCCGTGGCCTTACGGCGTCGAGCCGAACCGCCGCACCATCGAGGCCCTCATCACCTATCAGCAGACGCTCGGCTTGACCGAGCGGGCCGTCAAGGTCGACGATCTGTTCGTGCCGACCTACGGCTGACGCGTATTCGATGAGCCAGTTCGCTAATCCATCCGCTCGTCCCCGCGCAAGCGGGGACCCAGAACTGGATTCCCGCTTGCGCGGGAATGAGCGGAGGATTGCGAAACCCTAAGACGTTCCGTCCCTTCAGGAAGACACCCATGAGCCAACTCGAAGACCTGTTGCGCGACCTCGTGGTTGCCAACCGCATCCTCGCCAACGAAGATGTGGTCGACGCCTACGGCCACATCAGCGTGCGCCATCCCGACAATCCCAGACGCTTCTTCATGTCGCGCTCGCGCGCGCCTGAGCTGGTCGAGCGCCACGATCTGATCGAGTTCGACCAGGAGGGCGAACCGATCAACGACCAGCGTCCGCCTTATCTCGAGCGTTTTATTCACGCGGCGATTTTCGAGGCGCGATCCGACGTCGTGGCGGTGGTGCATGCCCACGCCGAGGACACGCTGCCGTTCGGCCTGATCAACAGGCCGCTCGAACCGGTGATCCATTCCGGCAGCTTCATCGGCGGCAAGGTGCCGGTCTGGGACATCCGCAAAAAATTCGGTGACACCAACCTGCTGGTCACCAACATGGCGCAGGGCCGCGACCTCGCCAAATGCTTGGGTAAAGGCAGCGTCGCGCTGATGCGCGGCCACGGCTTCGCTTCGGCGGCGCGCTCGATCGTCGACGTGGTGCGGCTATCGGTCTATCTGCCGCGCAACGCGCGGGTGCAGATGAATGCGCTGCGCATGGGCGGCAAGCCGAAGCCGTTGTCCAAAGGCGAGATTGCCAAGCGCGGCAAGGGTGAGAGCTACCTGCCGACCTCGCCGACAAGCTGGCGCGCTTGGGAGTACTGGGCGACCCGCGCCGGCTGCGCCGACATGATCGGCAAGCCGTCGGACCATTCGCACTAGAGCACGTTCCGCTGTAATCGAATCGAGCTCCTTCATTCGTCATTGCCGGGCTTGACCCGGCAATCCATGCTGCGTTGAGGCCGCATGGATGCCCGGGTCAAGCCCGGGCATGACGGGAACGTGGTGCTATCTGAGCGAGATATGCACTAAGTCAGTCAGCGGACGGAGCCCTGCAGAGGAAAGCTCCGTCACCTTCCCGAGTGCCGCTCATAAAAACCGGAGCACGGCGAAGCACGCTCCGATCAACCGCGAAAACGGGTCTGTGAGGCGTTACTGCAGCGGCAGCTCCGTCACCTTGCCCTTGTTGTCGCGGCCTTGCGCGTAGTACTGGCCGATGGCGCGCATCAGCGCGGCGTCGGAGACCGAGTAGATGATCGCGTCGTCCTTGCCGGTATTGATGTGGCGCCGCCACAAAAAGTTCGGCACCACGAACAGGTCGTTGTGGCTCCACTCGAAGCGCTTGCCGCCGACTTCGGTCGCGCCTGAGCCCTCGATGCAGACGTAATAGGTGCCGGCGGTCTCGCGCTTCCATTCGGTCTCTTCGCCAGGGCGCAGCAATTGCGCCGAGTAGGTCAGCGTCTTGAACACCGGCGCGCCGGTGACCGGGTTGACGAAGTCGAGCTTGATGCCTTCGTGCGGGTCGCCCTTTTCCTTGCGCAGGCTGTGCAGCATCTCCTTGACGTCCTCGCCGCGGAAGTGGAACAGCGGCGATGGATCGCGGCCGACGCCGCGCTGATGATCGACGAAGATCGGCTTGAGCCCGCCGTGGCTGTAGAGATGCCGCGAATAGCCTTCCGGCACGGTGACCGCCTGCACGTTGGTGTTGCGCTGCGCGCCCGGCATGTTGTGATCGACCCAGGCGGCGTCCAAAAACTCCATCAGCGGCCAGTCCAGCGTGTCGATCCAGATCACCGGTTCTTCCGCATCGTTGCCGTGGTCGTGCCAGGTGCCGTTCGGGGTGAGGATGAGGTCGCCGCGGTTGGCGGTGACGCGCTCGCCTTCGATGACGGTGTAGCCGCCTTTGTTGGAGAGGATGGTGCGGCTCGCATTCGGCGAATGCAGGTGGACCGGCGCCACGTCGCCCGGATTGTAGATCGAGATGGCGCAGCGGATGGTGTTGGTGACTTGGAGCCGCCCGTTCAGGCCGGGATTGAGCAACAGAATGCTCTGCCGATCGGCGAATTCGATCGGCGATACGTCGGCTTTTTGCGCGATCTGCGAGATCTGCTTGAGGTAGCCGCCGTACTCGTTCCACTTCCACATATACGGAAGGGTTTTCAGCTGCGCGACGGCGACGCGGCCGCTGGCGACCTGACCGGAGCCTTCGCCGCCGGTTTCGCTGAACCAGGGCCGTTGCGCCGGCGCGTTGGCCTGGGTGCGGACCCAGATGTTGTGCTTGCCGGCCTCGGTGTTGATGGCCTCCATCAGCGCGCGCGCCTTGTTGGACAGCCCGCCAGGCGCGGGGGCCTTCATTGTCACCGTGGCCATGAGAATCTCCTGTAAGAAGCGATTGTGGCGTTCCTGCCGATGAGCGGCCTTGTGAGCGGTTCTTTTGAGCCGTCTTGCGCCTTTCTTGGGCCTTGGCGGCAACGTCTCATCTGGCTGTTTCATAAGGTATAATGATTGGAACTTGTGTTTGCAAAGCTTCCGGTTCCGCGCGCGGCGATGCGTGCCCCGCTGAAAAATCATAGCGCCGATGCTGCCGAATTCGACTGCGGTCAATGCCGGTATTGTGCGTGCGGTCAAGCAGCCAAAAAATCGCGCAGCGCCCGGTTGAATTCGGCCGGCCGGTCCATGTTGGAGATGTGGCCGGCGCCGGGCAGTTCGATGAAGCGCGAGCCGGCAGCTTTTTCGTGCAGCTTGCGCATGGCCGCCGGCGTGGCGCCGTCTTTTTCGCCGGCCATGAACAGCACCGGCCGGCGCACCGTGGCGGCTGCGGTGGCATAGTCGTGGTTGGCGAGCGCGGCGGCGCAGCCGATAAAGCCGTTGACCGCAGTGGTCCGGATCATGGCGCGCACCTTGTCGAGGTGCGGCGGGTTCTTGGCTAAGGTCTCGGGCGGAAACCAGCGCCCGATCGTTGGTTCGACCAAAGCCGCCATGCCCTGCCTCTGCGCCACGGCGATGCGCTCCTCCCAAAGCTCGCTCGACTGCGGCGTCGATTGGCAGGGCGAGTCACAGACGATGACCCGGTCGAGGCGGTCGGGACGGCGCTCGGCAAGCCCCAGCGCCGTGGCGCCGCCCATGGACAGGCCGGCGAAATGCGCCTTGGCGATGCCGAGCGCGTCGAGGAGACCGAGCGCATCATCAAGAAGCGTAGCGAAGGCGTAGCGGCCGGCCGGCGCCTCGGTGCCGCCATGGCCGCGCTGGTCGTAGCGCAGCACGCGGAAGGCGGATTGCAGCGCCTCGGCCTGCTCGTCCCACATTGCGGTCGAGGTGGCGAGCGAATTGGAGAAGACGAGCCACGGCGCGTCCTTGGGACCGTCGATCTGATAATTGATGGTGATGCCGTTCGCTTTGGTTTTCATGGTCGGTACTTTCGTTGCCGTGATGTTTTCGCTTACGTCGGCAGAAAATCCTCGAGCAGTGCCAACAGCGGCTCCGGTCCCTGCGTCGGCATGAAATGGCCGGCCTCGATCAGCTCGAAGCGCGCGCCGGGAATTTTCCTGGCGAGTTCGGCGGTGCCGGCATGCGGTCGGACCGTGTCGTGACGGCCGGCGACCACCATGGCGGGGCAGCGGACTTGCGGCAGCATGTGCAGCATGGTGGTGCGCGCGAGCGCGCGGAAGCCGTAGCCGAAGCCGACCGGGTCGTTGGCGAGATAGCGGCCGCGATACGCCTCGTAAGCGGAGCGTTCGCCGAGGTGGTCCGGATAGGAGACGGCGAGCGTCGTCGGCAGCGAGGCGCGCATGCCTTCGCGCATGGCGAATGCGGCGCGCTCGTCGAGCGCCGCCGCGCGGCTCGGATCGACGCCGGGCGCCGGATTGCACAGAACGAGAGCGCCGACCTGCTCCGGGTGCCGTTCGAGAAAGCGCAGCGCCTGGGTGGCGGCGGCGGCCACGGTGACGAAATGATACGGCGGGGCGAGGCCGATCGCTTGGGCCAGGGCAATAAAATCCGCGACCAGCACGTCGTTGGTAAATTCCTGCCGCACCTTCTCCGACAGTCCCGCGCCGCGCTGATCGTAGCGCAGCACGCGGCGGCGGGCGGCAAGCCGCGGCGCCACCGCATCCCACGAATTGAGCGTGCCGCCGAGCTCGTGCATCAGCACCACGGAAGGGCCGCGGCCGCCGGCCAGCTCGTAATGCAAACTCACGCCATTGGCATCGATGAACGGCACGGCGTTCTCCTTACGACATCGCGCATGCGTGCCGGCGGACGATGCAGCGGTGCAAGCGAGCATCGAACGCCACGGTTCAAAAATCCCAGCCGATCAGATGGTCGAGCGACAAAAACCCGCCGCCGTGCACCAGCACATAGAACGCGGCGATGGTCCACATCAACGTGTATTCGAGGCCGAGCTTGTTCCAAAAATAGCCGCCGACGCGCCAGCGTTCGACATTGGCGACCAGCAGGAACAGCAGCACCACGAGCGCGACCGGACGCGTGAACAGTCCCGCGGCGAGCAACGGGCCGCCGACCAATTGCGTGACCGAGATCGCCAGCGCCCAGAAGCGCCCGGGCCGATAGCCGTCGCGATCAAGCTGAGCCGCGAGGTCCTTCAGGTTGAGCGCGCGCACGCCGGTGTTCGGAAAAAACCCGAACGTGTTGCGCAGGCCATGCGGCACCAAAGCAAGGCCGACGGCGATGCGAAGCAGCGCGTAGGCGAACGGCGACAGCGTTTGGTAGAGGCCGGACAATTGGATCAATGCGCCATCAATACCGGCAGCTTGGCATGGGCGAGAATGTGCCGCGTGGTGCCGCCGAAAATCATCTGGCGCAACCGGCTCTGCGTGTAGGCGCCCTTGACGATCAGGTCGCAGCCGAGTTCGTCGGCCTTGGCGAGCAAGACTTCGCCGGCAATGCGCTTGCCGCTCGGCTTGAGCGTGATCGGCTCGGCGGCCACGCCATTGATCTTGAGCGTGCGCGCCATTTCGTCGCCGCTCGGGCCGGCCACCGTGCTGCCCTCGACAGTGACGATGGTGACGCGTTCAGCTATCCGCAGGATCGGCATGGCATCTCCCATAGTGCGCGCCTGCTCGGTGCTGCAGTTCCAGGCCACCAGCACGTTGGTTCCGAGCGTGCGCGGCGACGCCGGCGGCGCGATCAGCACCGGGCGGCCGCTTTCGAACAACGCCGATTCGAGCGTGATCATCGACGGGCTCTGCCATTCCGGGCCGGGCCGCGCCAGCACGATCATGTCGAAGACGCGGCCGTAGCTGCCGACGAAATCGTGGCCGCTCGGCGCGTCCTTGTGCCAGGACCATGACGGGGCGGTCCCCGCCGCGCCCGATAAAGGCGACACGTTGTGCCGGTCCATGAACGTGTGGAACACCTCCTCGGCATGCTTGACCAGTTCGGCGTCGTTTTCCTTCACCGCCACCATGGTCAGCCCGCTGTCCGGATCCATCGCCACCAGATCGGCGACGCCGGGCCGCAGCGCAAAGCCTTCGATGCACGAGCCGAATTTCCGCGCCAACAGCAGTGCGGTATCGAGCGCCGATTGCATCGAAGCCTGATGTTCGGTGGGTAGTAGTATTGCTTTCATGCACACGCCCCACGTGCTTCGAGTACGGGCGTAAGATGATTTTCCCTCTGGACTTTAAGCCCCTTGCCGGGGTCTCGCCCGTATCATCATAATGGCGCGCCGTCATTGGTCCGACAAGCTGTCAACCGCTCACGCCGGACTATTCGCAAACGTGGTCGCGCCCGTGGGCCTGCCGGCCGAGGTGCGCGACAAGCTGCATAGCGCCGCCATCGCCACATTGATCAAACGCGAACTGAATAAGCGGAGTTCGCCACGCTCAACGCGGTTGCCGACCCGATGCCGCCGCAGCAATTCGCGGCGTTCATCCGTGCCGAGCCTCGCGCGGCTACGCTGTATCGGGCGCGATGCCCAGCCTACACATCCAGCGTCGGGTCGAGCACGATCTTGCCCTGGCCGACGTTCTCTTCGATCAGCCGGTGCGCTTTCGCGGCGCGGGACAGCGGCATGACCTTGTCGATCTGCGGCACGACCTTGCCTGCGGCGGCGGCAGCGAAGCAATCGGGCAGGTCGGCGGGCGTAAAGCCCGGCCGGCCCTTGATCGTGATGCGCTTGTGGTAGAGGTGCGAGAAATCGATCGATACGTCAGGTCCGGCATGCGCCCCGGCAGTAACCAGGCGACCGTCCATGCCGATGGCGTCGAAGGCCCGCGGCAGCACCATGGGATTGGCGACGTTGTCGTACAGCACGTCAACGCCTTTGCCACGAGTGAGCTGCAAAACCTCGTCGCGGATGTTCTGCGTCGCGTAATTGACGCCGAAATCGGCGCCGAGATCAATGCCGCGCTTGACGCGGGCGTCGGAGCCGGCTGCGGCGATCACTTTTGCGCCGATCACGTTCTTGGCGATCTGAATGCCGATCGAGCCGAGATTGCCGCCGGCGCCCATGATCAGCACGGTCTCGTGCGACTTGAGCTCGGCGACGTGCATGAGCAGATTCCAGGCGGTCGGCACGTGGCGCATGATGACCGCGGCACGATGGAAATCGAGGTGTCCGGGCAGCGTCACTGCCGCGCAGGCCGGCACCGCAATGAGTTCGGCAAAGCCGCCCGGCCGCTTGATGCCCATCATGCCCCGCGGCCCATTGTAACCGCTGCCGTCCTCGGCGCAGACCTCGAGCGGCATGACGCCGGCGGCGGCGACGCGGTCGCCGACGTGCCAGCGCGTCACGCGGGGGCCGACCGCATCGACCATTCCGGCGCAATCGACGCCCGGAATGAGCGGCAGCACCGGGCCGCGGTAGCGCTCGCGGCCGGCGCGCAGGCTCACGTCGAGCACGCGATTGACCGTCGCCGCATGCACCCGGATGCGGATTTCGCCGTCGCGCAGCACCGGGTCCGGTACGTCCTC
>JASHPU010000048.1 GCA_030037885.1 Xanthobacteraceae bacterium
CTCCCCCGCAAGCGGGGGAGGGTAGGGAGGGGGCGGCTCGCCTCTCGGCGTTCCATCGCGGCTCTCGCCGGCCGGTTGTCACCTTGCCGGCTCAGCTCCAGGCCAGGCTTCCTGGGACGCGGACGCTCGGTCTTCGCCGGGCGGGCGTTACCCGCCCCTTCCTGTCCCAGTCCAGAGGAGCACCCCTGACTGCGGCCGTAGTACCGCAGCGCGTGATGCCCGGAGCCGCCCGGGCGCGGCGGGCAAGGCCGCGCGCAGGCACCGCACTCGCCCCTGCCGCACGGCTTGCCGTCCGCGCGGCGTCCTTAGTGAGCGAGGCGGCGCCGGCTTTTATTCGGCGCCGCAGCTTTGTCAAGCACCAGCGACTGAGCATTGATTCTGCGGCGCTTTTTACTTCGGCGGCATGGCCGCACACCCGCTGCGGCGCGCAATTTTTGACGAATCAAAACGAATCTTTCAGCAGAAACAATCGCTTAGCGATAGTTTCGATCTGAAGATTCGAAATTGCGCAGCACCTTTAATTGCTCGCAATACCGACCTGGTGTTCGAGCACGATCTCGCGCCGCTCACGGGCGGAGCGCAACAGCGCCAAGCTGACCTCGACATTGGCTTTGGCCCAGCGGCCGTTCTGCAGCGGCGGACGACGGTTGCGGATCGCGGCGATCATGGCGTCGAGCACCTCGCTGCGGCCGGGCATCGCCGCGCTGTTCGGCAGCGCGATCTCGCGTTGGCCGTTTTGGTCGTAGACAAAGAGGCCGTCGGCGGAGGCGCGCATTTCGCCGCCCGCGCAGGTGACGATCATCAACCCGAAATGCGGTTGATGCGCCGGCGGCGCTCCCGCATCGGCGCCGTAAGCGTACTGGTCGATGCGCAGACGCGTTTCGTCTGCGGCCTGCCGCGCCGCGAGCGCCCGGCGCGCCGCGCCGTGCCGGTCGGGCGGCTTGTCGGCACCGCGCTCGGAAATCCAGAAATGCAGTTCGTCGCTGTCGAAGAAATCGTAGCCGCCATAGACCAGCGACGCGGCGGCGCCGTCGGCGAATTCGAGGAACGCAACGAGTCCGCCTTCGGTCGGCCGCGCCGGATCGAGCCGCGTGACCTGGGCGCGCACGCTGCGCAGCCGGCCGCCGCCGACCAGCCGCACCATGTCGATCTGATGCGGCACCTGGTTGAACAGGATGCCGCCGCCGCGGGCGGTGTCCAATTCCTCCGGCCGGCGCGGCCGGTACAGGTAATTGGTGAAGTTGAGCGCCGCGATCATGCCGAGCGCGCCGAGTTCGCCGCTTGCCACCATGCGCCGCATGGCGCGCACCGACGGATCGAAGGCATGAGTGTGGCCGACGAGCAAATAAACGCCGGCGCGTTCGACGGCGGCAATGATGGCGTCGCAATCGGCAAGCGTGAGCGCCATCGGCTTTTCCAGGATGATGTGCTTGCCGCGCGCGGCGGCGAGGATCGCGTGCGGCGCGTGGAATTGATGCGGCGTCGCGATGTAAATCGCTGCGACGGCGGGATCGGCGCACAGTTCCTCGATCGATGCGTAGGCCGCGGCGTTGAAGTCGCGTGCGAACGCGGCGCGCGGCGCGTCATGCGGTTCGGCCGCGGCGACCAGCTTCACGCCAGGATGAGCCGCCGCGGCGCGCACCATCACCGCGCCGGCCATGCCGAGGCCGGCGATGCCGAGGCCGACCGGCGCGTGCGTCACGCCGGCTCGCCGGCGGCGTTGCGGTCGAGGTCGACGAAGACATCGTCGCCCTTGAGCTCCACCTTATAGGTGCGCAGCGCCACCGCGGCGGGCGGCGCCCTCACCTCGCCGGTCGGCACATGGAAGGCGCCGAAATGCAGGCAGCATTCGATGACGTCGCCTTCGAGCATGCCCTCGGCCAGGCTCGCCGCGGCGTGGGTGCATTCGTCGTCGGTGACGTAGAACGTGCCGCCGATATTGAAGACCGCGAGCCGCCGCTCGCCGACCTCGAAGGCTTTGGCGCCGTCGGGCGCAACCTCGGCCTGCGCACAGACCCGAACCAATGATTCCGCCATGACACGCCCCTCCGCTTCTGGTCGCGACCGCCGCGGCCGCCCTCTCCTGCGACACAAAACCGCGCCGCGCGGCCGGTCAAGGCCGGTCCTTATAGCGGCAGGGCGGATTTGCTTTCAATGACCGGGACGCAACCGGGACGATGAGTTGAGATCGGCGGTGTTGCCCGGCACAATGCCGCATGACTTGCCAAACGACTTGTCAAAACCCGACGCAATGAACCAAACCCGCACCAATCTGCGCAAAGTCGAACCCGTGGCCGCAGCCGAGCATCAGCCAGCCGTCGCGCAGCCGGCGATCCGCATCCGCGACCTGCACAAAAGCTTCGGCGGGCTCACCGCCATCGGCGGCGTGTCGTTCGACATCGCGCGCGGCGAGTTTTTCATGATCGTCGGCCCGTCCGGCTGCGGCAAGACCACGCTTCTGCGCATTCTCGCCGGGCTCGAGACCGCGACCTCCGGCACCATCGCGATCGACATTCCGGCGGGCTCGGAGCGGCCGGAAAACGCCATGGTGTTTCAGGGCGAGTCGATCTTTCCCTGGATGAATGTGTGGAATAACGCCGCCTACGGCTTGCGCATGCGCAACGCGCCGGCGAGCCTGATCAGGGAGCGCGTCAGCCATTACCTCGACCGCACCGGGCTCGCTCGCTTTGCCGACTATTATCCGCACCAGCTCTCCGGCGGCATGAAGCAGCGCGTCTCGATCGCGCGCGCCTTCGCCAACGATCCGGAAATCCTCCTGATGGACGAGCCGTTCTCGGCGCTCGACGCGCAGAACAAGCTGCTGTTGCAGGAGGAACTGCTGCACATCTGGGACGAGCAGAAAAAGACCGTGGTGTTCATCACCCACAGCGTCGACGAGGCGGTCTATCTCGGCGACCGCATCATGGTGATGACGGCGCAGCCCGGGCGGGTGAAATGTTTCGTCGGCGTGCCGCTGCCGCGGCCGCGCGCCATCATCGAGCTGCAGAAGGCGCCCGAGTTCGGCGAGCTCATACACCGCATCTGGTCGGAGCTGCGCGACGAAGTGCAGCGCGCCCGCGAGCAGGAAAACCAGGACGCCGTGCAAGACAACAAGGGCTAACGCGTGATGAATTTGGATTGGGACCGTAGCGGCCGCGCGCGGAGCACTCCCTCTCCCCGGAGGGGAGAGGGTTGGGGTGAGGGGGTTCGGATGCTGCAGTATTTTTCTGAAACTTCCGAACCCCCTCACCCTCGCTCGCTTCACTCGCTCGACCTCTCCCCTCCGGGGAGAGGTGAAAAGATACGGCTCAGCTCAGATTCAAACTGAACTCGCCTTGCATCTAAGAAAGCCAATCGTCATGAGCACGCAAACCATCGCCGCCGCGCCCGAGCAAAGTCTTGCGCTGTCGGTGCGGGCGCGCGAGCGCCTCCTCGGCATCGCCTCGCCGATCGTGCTGCTCGCGGTCTGGGAGATCGCGGCGCGGCTGCATTTCATCGACACGCGCTTCTTTCCGGCGCCGTCGAGCGTGATCGCGGTGCTGATCGAGATGCTGCGCTCCGGCGAACTGATCACCAATACGCTGGTCAGCCTGCGCCGGCTCGCGCTCGGCGCCTTGATCGGCGGCATGCCGGCGCTCGTTCTCGGCATCGCCATGGGATTGAACCGCTGGGTCCGCGCCATCTTCGATCCCTTGATCGCGGCGACCTATCCGATTCCGAAAAGCGCGATCCTGCCGCTCGCTCTGCTGATCTTCGGCCTCGGCGAAGGCTCGAAAATCTTCATGGTCGCGGTCGGCGTGTTCTTCCCGGTGGTGATCAATTCGACCACCGGCGTGCTCGGCATCAGCAGCATCTATCTCGACGTCGGCCGCAACTACAAAGCCAACCGCTGGCAGACGTTCTGGACCATTGCGCTCCCTGGCGCGCTGCCGGTGATCATGAGCGGCTTCAAGCTCGGCATCGGCATCGGGCTCATCCTGATCGCCATCGCCGAGATGATCGGCGCCAAGAGCGGGCTCGGCTACATGATCTGGACCGCGTGGGAGACGTTTTCGGTCGAGCAGATGTATGTCGGCCTGTTCATGATCGCGATCATCGGCTTCGTGCTCACGGTGCTGCTCAACGAGCTTGAGCGCCTGATCATTCCGTGGAAAAGGGATTGAGTCCGTCATTCCGGGGCCGAGCGAAGCGAGGAGCCCGGAATCCATAACCACCAACGCTGGGCTTATGGATTCCGGGCTCGCGCCTGCGGCGCGCCCCGGAATGACGTGTTAGGACAATCCGCATGCAAATCCTGGTCGTCGGTGCCGGCGTTATCGGGCTCGCAGTCGCGCGCGAGGCGGCGCTGCGCGGCCATGACGTGACCGTCGCCGAGGCGACCGGCGGCATCGCCAACGGCGTGTCCTCGCGCAACAGCGAGGTCATTCATGGCGGCCTGTACTATCCGACCGGATCGGGCCGCGCCGTACACTGCGTGCGCGGCCGGCGCATGCTCTACGACTTCTGCGCGTCGCACGGCGTGGCGCACAGAAAATGCGGCAAGCTCGTCGTCGCGACCAACGCCGCCGAACTCGCCAAGGTCGAGAGCATCGCCGTCCAGGCGCAGCAGAACGGCGTCGAAAACACCGAGATCATCGGCGGCAACGCGGCGCGCGCCATGGAGCCGGAATTGTCCTGCATCGGCGCGTTGTGGTCGCACGAAACCGGCATCATCGACAGCCACGGTTTTATGCTGGCGCTGTGGGGCGAGCTGGAAGACTGCGGCGGCATGATCGCGTTCGAGACGCCGGTCGAGCGCATGGTCTACAAGGCGGCGCGCTGGCATGTCGCGTTCGGCGGCCGCGACGCCGGCGTGATGGAATTCGACGCCGTGGTCAATGCCGCCGGGCTGGGCGCCCAGAAGCTGGCGCGCCGCATCGAAAACTATCCGGCCGACAAGGTGCCGCGCCTCGTGCTCGGCAAGGGCAATTATTTCAGCTTCGCCGGCCGGCCGGCATTTTCGCGGCTGATTTACCCGACGCCGATCGACGGCGGGCTCGGCGTCCACGTCACGCTCGATCTGGCCGGCCGCATGCGCTTCGGCCCGGACGTCGAATGGATCGCGGAAGAGAACTACGCCGTCGATCCGCGCCGCGCCGATAGCTTTTACGACCGCATCCGCACCTATTGGCCGGACCTGCCGCCGAACTCGCTGGTACCGGATTATTGCGGCATCCGGCCGAAGCTCACCGGCCCAGGCGAGCCCGCCGCCGATTTTCTGATCGCCGGCGAAGCCGGCCACGGCATGAAGCGGCTCGTCAACCTGTTCGGCATCGAATCGCCGGGACTGACCGCGTCGCTGTCGCTCGCCGAAGAAGTCGTCGGCTGTCTTGGCTGACTGCACGTGAATGATAGAGAACTGGAATGACTAACTTCCGCTCGTCCCCGCGAAAGCGCATAGGCGCTAACATAGGCCTGTTTCCCGGATGCGGTGCAGCGCCATAAGCGCGTTTACGCGCTTTTGCTGCGCTACGCCCAGAAAACGCAGCTATGTTAGCGCCCATGCGCGAAAGCGGGGATCCAGTCCCCTCACACCTGGATTCCCGCTTGCGCGGGAATGAGCGGGTTTGGTCGGCCGCATGAGAAACAAGTGAAAAAGGAGAGACCAACATGGCCGTTCATCGTCATCTCAATCCGCCCGCCATTCCGGCGCCGCGCGGCTACTCGCATGTGGTGGAGACCAAGGGTCCGAGCCGCACCATCTATCTGGCCGGCCAGCTCGGCATGACGCGGGACGGCAAATTCGCGGGCGCGCACGGCGACTTCCGCGCCCAGGCGATCCAGTGCTTCGAGAACATCAAGGCGGCGCTCGCCGCGGCCGGCGCCAGCTTCGAGCACGTCGTCAAGCTCAACAATTACTTGGTCGACATGGCGCACCTGCCGGTCTACTTCGAGGTGCGCGACCGCTACGTCGACACCAACAATCCGCCGGCCTCGACCACGATCCAAATCTCGAAGCTGGCGCGCCCGGATGCGCTCTATGAAGTCGAGGCGATCGCGGTGGTGCCGGAGAAATAATGTCAAGCAGGCCCACGTTAACCGTCATCCTGAGCTGGCCGCCGAAGGCGGCCCTCGAAGGATGCGGCCGAGGCGCCAATCGAAATCGGGCCTTGCCCGATTTCGGAAGGTCAGTATCCAAATCGGCTAAAGCCGATTTGGATGCCGTCGCCCTTCGAGGCTCGCTGCGCTCGCAGCTCAGGGTGACGGAATGTGCGCTTGATATAAGATTACCGCAGTAAACGGTCTTTGGCTGTTGGGAGGGAACCATGAAGCTTGTGGCACAGCGCGGCTTCGGCCGCGCCATGATCGGAGGCTGTGCGATCGCGGCGGCGATGACGCTCGGGCTCGGCGCGGCCGCCGCGCAGGACAAGACCTACGCGATGAAGATCACGCTGCCGACCATCAACGATCCGAGCTTCATGTTTGCCAAGGCCTACGCGGCCGCGCTGGAAAAGGATTCCGGCGGCCGGATCAAGCCGCGGATTTTTCCGGTGAGCCAGCTCGGCTCGATCCCGCGGCAGATCGAAGGCACCCAGTTCGGCTCGATCCAATGCGCGCTCATCCCGCCGGAATTTTTTGTCGGCGTCGACGACCGCTTCGAGGTGATGGCGGCGCCCGGCCTGGTCAATTCCTTGGCGCACGGCCAGCGCGTCGCTGCCGATCCCGCCGCGCGCAAGCTGATGCTCGGGCTCGGCGCCGCCAAGGGTTTGCACGGCGTCGCCATGTTCATGAACTCGCCGTCCTCGGTGATTTCCAAGACGCCGCTGCGTCATCTCGCCGACTTCAAGGGCAAGAAGATTCGCGTGCTCGCCTCGCCGTTCCAGATGGCGCCGATCGCGCGGCTCGACGCCACGCCGGTGGCGATGACGCTCGCCGACGTGGTGCCGGCGATCCAGCAGGGTACGATCGACGGCGCGGTCGGCGGCATCGTCGTCTTCACCCCGATGCACTTTCAGGACGCGGCGAAATACGTGACCGAGACCGGCCAGCCCGCGGTGTTCGTCATGGTCGAGGTCAACAAGGCCTGGTACGACGCGCTGCCCGCCGATTTGCAAAAGATCGTCGATAGCGACGCCGCCGTGCAGCAGACTGCGATTGCGCCGGTGGCCCGAAATATCGTCGAAAAAGCGCGCCAGGGCTGGACCGCAACCGGCGGCGAACTGATCAGCCTGCCGGCCGCCGAGCAGAGCGCGATGATGAAGACGTTTTCCGACGCCGTCGCCGAGGTGGCGAAGAAGAAACCGCCGCTCGCCGAAGCCTACCGGATCGTCAGCGACGCGGCGCGGCGTACGCGGTAGGATTCCAACAGGGGACGCGACAAACATTCCACTGCAGCTGCATTTCCCGGTCGGACGCAAGCCGCTCTGGATTGCTTCGCTTCCGCCTTCGCGCTCTACGCTTCGGCGTGACTCGAACCGCGCCGCAGCTCGCGCAGCGAGCGTAGGCGGCTGGCTCGCAATGACGATTCAGCAGCGTCGGGAAATGCTCCAGCCGCTGCGCACGCCGGCCGCCTGCGCCCCGGACGATTCGCGCTGGTAAAATTTAGTCACGCGAATTCTTGAGTTGACGAAAGTTATTTTCCATATACAACGACAAGCACAGGGCGATATGGAAAAATATTCTACTACGTGAGAAGTGCATCATGGAACGAGTCCCATCTTTCCGTCGCCCTGGAGAGGCGGTCCTTCGCATCGCCGCAAACACCGGAATAGCCGCGCGCGCGGAGTCGCGGCCGTGAGCCGGCTCGACGATCTCGAGGCGCAAAGCATCTTCATCTTGCGCGAGGCGTTCGCCCGGCTGCGGCGCATTGGATTGTTATGGTCGCTCGGCAAGGACTCCAATGTGATGATCTGGATCGCGCGCAAGGCGTTCTTCGGCCGCGTGCCCTTCCCGGTGCTGCACGTCGATACCGGCAAGAAATTCCCCGAAATGTACGCCTTTCGCGAGCGCTACGCGGCGGAATGGAATCTCGACCTCAAGGTCGAGCCGTGCCCGCCCGTTGAAACGGTCGATCCGACCTTGCCGCCTGCCGCGCGTTCGGCGGCCCGCAAGACCGAAGGACTGAAACTCGCGTTGGCGAAATACGGTTTTGACGGCCTCATCGCCGGGATACGCCGCGATGAAGAGCCGACCAGGGCCAAGGAGCGCGTGTTTTCGCTGCGCGGGGTCGAAGGCCGTTGGGACGTGCGCGACCAGGCGCCAGAGTTCTGGGATCACTTCAACGCCGCGCCGCCGTCCGGCGCGCATATGCGCATCCATCCGATCCTGCATTGGACCGAGCTCGACATCTGGCGCTACACCAAGCGCGAGGGCCTGCCGATCATTTCGCTCTATCTCGCCCGCAACGGCAAACGCTACCGCTCGCTCGGCGACACTGACATCACGTTCCCGCACGCTTCGGATGCCGCAAGCATCGACGACATCATCGCCGAGCTCGAGGCCACCACTATCCCCGAGCGCGCCGGCCGGGCGATGGATCACGAGGCGGAGGACGCGTTCGAACGCCTGCGCGTGACCGGTTACCTTTGATGAGATCGCGGAATTTATCCTGCCATGAACATGCTTCCCAACGACAAGATCCGGCCTGGGCATCAGACGCATAACCGGCCGCTGCTGCGCGTCGTCATCGTCGGCCACGTCGATCACGGCAAGTCGACATTGATCGGCCGGCTGCTGCACGAGACCGGCAGTTTGCCGGAAGGCAAACTGCAAACCATCAACGCGGTCAGCGACCGTCGCGGCGTAGCCTTCGAATGGTCGTTTTTGCTCGATGCCCTGCAGACCGAACGCGACCAGGGCATCACGCTCGACACCAGCCAAATCCGCCTGCGGACCGCCACGCGCGACATCGTCCTGATCGACGCGCCCGGCCATGCCGAATTCATACGCAACATGGTCACCGGCGCGGCGCAGGCCGACGCCGCGCTCTTGGTGATCGATGCCGCCGAAGGCGTGCGCGAGCAGACCCGTCGTCACGTTCATCTGCTGCATATCCTGGGAATTTCCGAGCTGGCCGTCGTCGTCAACAAGATGGATCGCGTCGGCTACGCACAGAGCCGGTTTGTCGAGATTAAAGCGGCGATCGCGGCCGAGCTGTCGGAGCTCGGTTTCTCGGCCGTCACCATCGTCCCGGCCGCGGCGCGCCATGGCGACGGCGTGGCGCAACGCACGCCTGCCCTCGCCTGGCATGCGGGCCCGACGGTGCTGGAGGTTCTCGAGAGCTTCACGCCGGCCAAGCCGTTGGCCGAACTGCCGCTGCGCATCCCGGTGCAGGCGGTCTACAGGTTCGACGATCGGCGCATCGTGGCAGGCCGGATCGAAAGCGGCCGGCTTGCGGTCGGCGACGAGGTTGTGGTTCTGCCGCGCGGCGCAACCGCGCGCGTGCGGTCGATCGAGCAGTGGCCCGCTTTGGCCGGCTCGCCGCTTGCGGCAGCATCGCGTGCCGGCCAGTCGATCGGGCTTACGCTGGACGATCAGATTTTCGTCGAGCGCGGCGACATGATTGCGTCGCCGCAGCAATCCGCAGCGGCGGCGCGGCTTTTGCGCGCGCGAATCTTCTGGCTGCACCAGGAGGCGCTGGGCGTCGGCAGCACTGTCGGCGTGCGCGTCGGCACGGCCGAATGTTCCGGCAGGGTCACGCTGATCGAGAATGCAATCGATCCGGGCGAGCTCGCGCCCAGCAAGACGCAGGCGATCGCGCGCAATCATATCGGCGAGATCGAGATTGCCCTGACGCAGCCCATCGCCGCGGATGTCCATGCGCAGAATCCGCGCACCGGACGCCTCGTGCTCGACTTCGCCGGCAGGATTTCCGGCGGCGGGCCCATTCTTGCACGCGATGGCGATCCGGCTGGCGCGCGCGGCCGCGCCCAAGAGGACACGCGGCTCGCTGCGCGAGCCGGCCACCTCAACACGCTTCTCGGCGCTTTGCCACCGCCGGAACGGCTCGCCCGCTTTTGCCGCGAGGTCGCGGGCCGGCTGGTTTTCACAACGAGCTTCGGATTGGAAGATCAGGCCATCCTGCACATGCTGCATGACGAGGATATCGACATCGACGTGGTGACGCTCGATACCGGCCGGCTGTTTCCCGAGACTTACCAGCTTTGGAGCGAAACCGAAGAGCGCTACGGCCGCCGCATTCGCGCGATCTATCCGGAGCATGGCAAGCTCGAAAGCCTGGTGGCCGAGCATGGCATCAACGGCTTCTACGCCTCGCGCGCGGCGCGGGCTGCCTGCTGTCACGTGCGCAAGGTCGAGCCGCTCAACCGCGCGCTGGCCGGGGCGTCGGCCTGGATCGTCGGTCTTCGCGCCGACCAGTCGGGCCATCGCGGGGCAACCGCATTGACCGCCGTCGATGCCCGCGGCCTGCTCAAGTTCAGTCCGCTGTTCGATTGGACCCGCGAGGCGGTGCAGAGCTACGCCGCCGCGCACCAGATTCCGGTCAACCCGCTGCACGGAAGCGGTTTTGCTTCGATCGGCTGCGCGCCATGCACGCGCGCGATCGCGCCGGGCGAGCCGGAACGGGCGGGACGGTGGTGGTGGGAGCAGGACGGCAAGAAAGAATGCGGCCTGCATAACGCCGGCGGCGGCAAAGCCGTGGCGGAGCCGCCGCAGCCTTAAGCCCAACGCGATCTGCGGGAACCTGATCGGAGTGCGCTCATGATCGACCCGCTCTACGTCGCTTCCGGCTTTGCCGTCGGCTTTTTGGTCGGCATGACCGGCGTCGGCGGCGGATCATTGATGACGCCGTTGCTCATTTTGCTGTTCGGCGTGCATCCGGTCACGGCGGTCGGCACCGATCTCTTGTTTGCGGCGTCCACCAAGACCGTCGGCAGCCTCGTGCATGCGGCCGCGCGCTCGATCGACTGGGTCCTTGTCGGGTTGCTTTCGCTCGGCAGCATACCGGCGACGGTCGTCACGGTCGTCGTGCTTTCGCAGTTCGATCTGAAAAATGCCACGAGCCAGCACGTCATCACGGCGATGCTCGGGATTACACTCTTAGCGACGGCGGCCTTCCTGATCGCCGGCAAAAGCATTCGCGAGCGCTACGCCGCCGCTCGGCCCGACCGGCTCCATGACCGGCTCCATGCCCGCAAGACGGCCGTGCTGACGATCGCGTTGGGCCTGGCGATGGGCGTTCTCGTCACCGCGACATCGGTGGGCGCCGGCGCGATCGGGGTGACGGTGCTGTTATTGCTGCACCCGAAAATGCCGCCCGGCCGCGTCGTCGGCTCGGATATCGCCCATGCGGTTCCGCTCACGCTGTTGGCGGGTGTCGGGCACTGGTATCTGGGCTCGGTCAATTGGACGCTATTATTGACGCTGTTGATCGGATCCCTGCCCGGCATCGTCGCGGGCAGTTACCTGGCGACCCGAGCGCATGACGCCGTCATTCGCATCGCGCTTGCCAGCGTGCTGGTCGTCGTCGGCGTGAGGCTGCTTGGCTGACGGCCGCGGCCGCGTTGGCGGATCGTCCGGCCAACATGCCGGCCAAGTTTTCCGATCACGTGAGCAGCCTTCAGCCCGCCGTACCCTCACACGTGCTGCCCGCCGTTGATGTGGATTTCGGCGCCGTTCACGTAGGACGAAGTCTCGGTGCACAGCACGTAGATGATTTTCGCCACTTCGTCGGGGGTGCCGAGGCGGTGCATCGGGATATTTTGCACGATCTTTTCGGTGCCGGGCGACAGCATGGCGGTGTCGATCTCGCCGGGCGCGATGGCGTTGACGCGGATGCCGCGCGGGCCGAAATCGGCCGCCATCTCGCGCGTCAGCGCCGCCAATGCCGCTTTCGAGGTCGAATAGGCGGCGCCGGCGAACGGGTGCACCCGCGAGCCGGCGATCGAGGTGACGTTGACCACCGAGCCTTTGGCCGCCTGCAATTCGTCGAGGAGGCCGCGCGCCAGCATGATCGGCGCGAAGAAATTGACCTGAAAGATATGGTGCCAATCCTCGCGCGACGTCTCGATCGAGCCGAGCCGCGTACCCGCTTCGGTTTTCGGCGAAATCGCCGCGTTGTTGACCAGCGCGTGCAGTTCGCCGTGCAGCCGGCGTTTGGTCTCGGCGATCGCCTCGTCGGTATTGGCCGGATCGGCGAGATCGACCTGGATGTGGTCCTCCGGCCCGGCCTCCCACGGACAATTTTCCGGAAACGGATGGCGCGAGCAGGTGATGACGCGCCAGCCGGCGGCGGAAAACCGCTTCACCGTGGCGTGGCCGATGCCGCGGCTGGCGCCGGTCAACAGCAAGGTGCGGCGCGGCTGATTACTGGTCGGCATGGCAATGGTCCGATCCTCGGCTCATGGATAAAGCCGCGTCTTGCTCCAAGCTTCGACTTCAGAAACGCCGCTGCGCCGGAACACGATGCGGTCGTGCAGACGGAACAGCCGTTCCTGCCAGAACTCGATCTGCGCCGGCACGATCCGGAAGCCGGACCAGAACGGCGGCCGCGGCACCGTGCCGAGCGCGAATTTCGCGGTGTACTGGGCGATCGCTTTCTCGAACGCCATCCGGCTCTCCAGCGCCGCCGATTGCTTCGAGGCCCAGGCGCCGATCTGCGACATGCGCGAGCGCGTGGCGAAATAGGCGTCGGCCTCCGCCGCCGATACCGCCTCGATGGCGCCGCGCGCGCGAACCTGCCGCTGCAGCGTCTTCCAATAAATCGTCAGCGCCGCCTTCGGCGCGCCTTCGAGCTCGGCGGCCTTCACGCTGCCGAGATTGGTGTAGAACACAAAGCCGCGCTCGTCGAAAGCCTTGAGCAGCACCATCCGCACATTGGGCAGCCCGGAGCCGTCGACGGTGGCGACCGCCATGGCGTCCGGATTGACCGGCTCGGCACGCTTGGCTTCCTCGAACCAGGCGGCGAACAGGCGCCATGGCTCGGCGGCTTCGGTGAAGTCACCGCCCGTTAACCTCGTCGGGTGCTCAATGGGCGTCGCGTCTGACATTGGAGTGCCGTAACGTGCTCTTGCGGGGCGATCGGCGGACCCGCCGCTCTGTATATAGGGGAATCGCGACGCCGCGCCTATCGGCGCCGCGACGCGCGACGGCGGCGATGATCGTCGCGCTGGCCTGCGGCGGCTGCTCCTATCAGCTCGATTCGATGTTCTCCAAACCGGATGCCGACGTCGAGCAGACCGGCGCCATCACGCTTTCAAGGGCTGCCGACGGCGCCGGCGCTTCGGCCGCAATCAAGCCGTCGCAGTCCGATCTTGCCTATGCGCGCGAAGCCGCTGCGGACGCCTTGGCGCGCGACACCAACGGCAACAGCGTGCCCTGGCGCAATCCGCAAACCGGCGTCGGCGGCAACATCACGCCGCTTGCCGCCACGCACGAGGAAGACGGCCTGCCCTGCCGCGATTTCCTGGCCAGCTACCTCAACGCCGGCGCGCCAGCCTGGCTGGCAGGCTCGGCCTGCCGCACCGCCCGCGGCGACTGGCAGGTCAAGAGCCTCAAGCCTCTGAAATCGGGCTGATTCGCAAGCTTCGACGGCACGCGCATGACAAGCCCGCGCATTGCGCGGCGGCCGGTTTGCGCCCACATTGAGCGCGAATGCCAGTCGCTGGGCGGCCGGGGCCGGCCCGACAAGCCAACAGAGCGGAGTCCCTTCGGGATGCGCGACCCTTATGAGGTCCTGGGCGTCAATCGCAAAGCGAGTGCAGCGGAAGTCAAGAGCGCCTATCGGAAGCTCGCGAAGAAGCTGCATCCCGACGCCAACAAGAACGATCCGAAAGCGGCGTCCCGCTTTGCCGAGTTGAACGCCGCGCACGAAATCGTCGGCGACGAAGACAAGCGCAAGGCTTTCGACCGCGGCGAGATCGACGCCGAGGGCAAGCCGCGCTTTCAGGGTTTTGAGGGCTTCGGCGCCGGCGCCGGCCCGCGCCGCGGTTTTGCCGGCGGCGGCGACACGCATTTCGAAAGTTTCAGCTTCGGGCCGGAGGGCTTCACCCGGACCACGCGCGGCCGCGGCGGGGGCGGCGGAGGCGGCGGTTTTGGCGGCTTCGAAGACATTTTGCGCGACGCGTTCGGCCGCGCGGGCGGCGGCGGCGCCGGCCGCCGCGGCGGCCACTCAACGTTCGAGGCCGAGGATTTCGGCGCGCCCGGCGCCGACGTCCATGCCGAAATGAGCGTGACGCTGCCGGAGGCGGCGCGCGGCGTCACCAGGCGGCTGCAGCTGCCGACCGGCAAGGACGTCGACGTGAAAATCCCCGCCGGCATTCTCAGCGGCCAGCAGGTCCGGCTGCGCGGCCAGGGCATGGCCGGCCAAGGCGGCGCGGGTGACGTGCTGATCACCGTGCACATCCTGCCGCATCCGTTCTTCACGCTCGACGGCAACGACGTCAAACTCGACCTGCCGGTCACGCTCTACGAGGCGGTGCTCGGCGGCAAGGTGCGCGCGCCGACCCTCGAAGGCCACGTCGAGCTGACCATCCCGCCATGGACCAATAGCGGCCGCACCTTCCGGCTGCGCGGCAAGGGCTTTCCGATGAAGGGCGGCCACGGCGACCTGTTGGCCACCGTGCGCATCATGCTGCCCGAAGGCGGCGACGCCGACCTCGACGCGCTGATGAAGAAGTGGCACGGCGAAAAGTCGTTCGACCCGCGCAAGGATATGTGACGACGTAGGGTGGGCAAAGGCGCGAAGCGCCGTGCCCACATACGATCATTCAAAAAGGATCATTCAAAAAGGATCATTCAAAAAAACCGCGTGGGCTTCGCTTCGCTCAGGCCCATCCTACAGGCTGCAGCTTATTGTTGATCCGGCACGCCGCCGATCGCAACGGCTTTTTCTGATCGCGGAACATCCGGGAATCATTAGCCGCTCATCCGCCGCGCTGCGGCGAGCGCGTGTCGATCTGATCGTAGGCGGCCTGTGCGATGGCGTGCAGCTTGTCGCGCTCGGCGGGTCCTGACAGCACGCAGGCCAGGCTGTGATCGACCCAGTAATAGGCCGCGTTGTGGTCGCCGGTCGTGTAGCGCAGCGCGGTCTCGCGGTCGCCGGTTTGCCCGCAATAGAGCGTGAAGCGCTCGCCCGAGGGGTTCTCGTACATGAAGAACGCCGTCGCGCCGGTCGGGCCGGGCAACAGCCGGCCGCCGACGAGTTTGAGCCCGATCTTCTCGAGCTCGGGAATCCGCACCGGCGAGCCGACGCGCTTCGACAGCCATTGCGTAAGATGCGGCCGCTCGTCACCCGCGACTTCGACCGGGTGACGGACTTCGACGACGTAGAGCCGGTAGGCGTCGAGCGCGTCGGCGGTAAATTTGCGCAGGTCGGACGACGACGAGGCTTCCGCGGCGCGGGCGAACCAGCCGGCAGCCCCGCCGGCAACGAACGCCGCGATCACCGCCGCCGCCGCCATGGCGGTCACCCGCCAGAGCCGCCGCCGTTCCAAGCGCGCCAGGTCGAGCCGCTGCGGCGGCTTCTCGTCGGCGGCGCCGCCGTAGCGCGCACGGATCAATTCGGCCTGGCTGCGCCAGGCGGCGACACGGGCTGCATCGTCGGGATGCGTCGCCAGCCACGCCTCGACTGCACCGTGCCGCTCGGCAGGCAGTTCGCCGTCCACATAAGCGTGGAGCTCGTCCTCGCTCACAATCGGGTCTCGATCAATCATCGTTTCGCTCTTTCGTCATTTCACGCGGCGCAGCGCCGGGCGCTCGCCGTCGAGATAGGACCTGATCTGCATGCGGGCGCGCGCGAGCCGCGACATCACCGTGCCGATCGGCACGCCCTGAATTTCGGCAACCTCCCGATAGGTCAGGCCCTCGAGCACCACGAGAAGCAACGCGGTACGCGGTTCTTCGGCGAGCTCGTCCAGCGCGCGGCCGATGTCGCGGCCGCCCGATTCCGGCGCGCCGCTCACGGCGTCGCTGTCCTTGAGCGGCGCCAGCATCGGGCGCCGCGACAAGGCGCGCAGCCGGTTGCGATTGAGGTTGGTGAGGATCGTGTAAAGCCATGCCCGCACGTCGCCGCCGTGAAACAGATGCTCGGACCGCAGCGCCCGGACCAGCGTATCCTGCACGATGTCGTCGGCCGCCTCGGCGTCGCGCGTCAGCGCCCGCGCGTAGCGCCGCAATGCCGGAATGGTGCTCTCGATCTGCGCCCGGAATTCGCTCAATCGCGCGCTCCCCCGGCCAACAACAACTTTAACGTCATGCGTCACCTCGACCACGCGCTGTCAAGCAGTCCGCCCGCCTGCACCCGAACAACACCATGAAAACCCGACTATTCCGTGCGAGCGCGGCGACGCAAGCCCCGCTCGCGCCGTATGCTTGCTGGGCCAAACCGGCCATGCCATAGGAGGCGACGGGCCGCCTTCCTCGCCCGGACACCGTCGAGCAGGATAGCGCAATGCCGGAAGTCGCTTCGGGTCTGATGCGCGGCAAGCGCGGCCTGATCATGGGGGTGGCAAACCAGCGCTCGCTGGCCTGGGGCATCGCCAAGGCGTGCCGCGGCCACGGTGCCGAACTCGCCTTCACCTATCAGGGCGAGGCGCTGAAAAAGCGCGTCGAGCCGCTGGCCCAGGAGATCGGCGGCATCGTGGTCGGCGACTGCGACGTCGCCGAGCCGGCGATGATCGACGCCGTGTTCGCAGGCCTGCAATCGGCCTGGGGCGGCATCGATTTTCTGGTCCATGCCATCGCGTTCTCCGACCGCGACCAGCTCGACGGCCGCTACGTCGACACCACCGCCGACAATTTCACCAAGACCATGCTGATCAGCTGCTACTCGTTCACCGCGGTGGCGCAGCGCGCCGAAAAGCTGATGCGAAACGGCGGGGCGCTGTTGACGCTGACCTATTACGGCGCCGAGAAATGGATGCCGCATTACAACGTCATGGGCGTCGCCAAGGCGGCGCTGGAAGCCTCGGTGCGCTATCTCGCCGCCGATCTCGGCACCAAGGCCATCCGCGTCAACGCCATCTCGTCGGGCCCGATCAAGACGCTGGCCGCCGCCGGCGTCGCCGACTTCCGCTACATCCTCAAATGGAACGAAGGCAACGCGCCGCTGCGCCGCAGCGTCAGCATCGAGGACGTCGGCGAGGCCGGCGCCTATCTGCTCTCCGACATGTCGCGCGGCGTGACCGGCGAAGTGCATCACGTCGATGCCGGCTATCACATCGTCGGCATGAAGCATCCCGACGCGCCGGATATCGTCGT
>JASHPU010000049.1 GCA_030037885.1 Xanthobacteraceae bacterium
TACGCGTTCGGCCAGGCGGTGGCGCGCACCGTCACCGCGCTCGGGCTGAAGACCGTCATTCTGTCGAGCGGCGGCATGTCGCATTTTCCCGGCACCGACCGCTATTCCAATCCGGAGCTCGCCTGGGACCGGCGCGTCCTGGAACAGCTCGCGGCCGGCAAGCTGAAATCGCTGATCGGCTTCGACGAAGACGAGCTGGACGATACCGGCAATATCGAGCTGCGCTGCTGGGCCGCCGCCGCTGGCGCGCTCGGCGAGCGCAAGCCGGACGTGGTGTCGATGGACCCGAGCTGGCACCACAACTACGCCTCGCTCGGCTGGATCGGCGGCGATGGCGAGAAATCGCACCCGGCGCATTATCCCGCGATCAAGCCCGAACTGGTCGCGCTGACCTCGGCGCTGCACGGCCTCGCCCACGATCCAAACATGCGGGCCCAGTACATGGCCGACGCCGCTTCGTTCGCCGACCGCTTCAACCTGCCGCCCGCGCAGCGCGAGGCGCTGATCAAGCTCGATATGCCCTCGATCGTGAAGATGGGCGCGCACCCGCTGGTGCCGTTCCTGGCGCAATTGCAGATGCGCCGGCTGCGAGCAGAGCGTGAGTAAGCAAGCGTAGACGGCGAAAACGTGAAGGATATCGATTTCGAAGACTATCACGGGAAATAATCATGCCGATGAAAAATCCCCCTCATGTTGGCCGCGTAATCTCGCACGGCATTTTTGCGCCGCTGGGGCTTTCCATCAGCAAAGCGGCGGATGTGCTGGGCGTGCGGCGGGCGACATTGTCCGATCTCATAAACGGCAAGGCGGCCCTGACTGCGGAGATGGCGTTGCGGATTCACAAAGCATTCGGCCCCGACGTCGGCCACCTCCTGCGGATGCAAGCGGCCTACGAAGCTGCACAGATCAGCAAGCGTGCGCGGGCGATCAAGGTCAAACGTTACGCCGCCAAGGCGGCATGATTCGGCTGCCGCCCGCGCAGCGCGAGGCGCTGATCAAGCTCGACGTGCCGTCGATCGTGAAGATGGGCGCGCACCCGCTGGTGCCGTTCCTGGCGCAATTGCAGATGCGCCGGCTGCGGCCGGAGCGGTGAGTCAGCAAGCGTAGCCCGGATTGAGTGGAACGAAATCCGGGGTCGGCCTCGCCGCCTGCGCCGGATGTCGCCGCCGCTCAATCCGGGCTACGCTTGCCAATGCGGAGGTCGCCGCTCCGGCAATCGAGCAAAGCGACGGATGAACGGCCATGAGAAAAGTTTTCGTTATCGGCATCGGCGTGGGCAATCCCGATTATGTCACGGTCCAGGCGATCAACGCCCTCAACGAGGTCGACGTATTTTTCGTCATGGACAAGGGACGGGAAAAAGAAGACCTCGTCCGCCTGCGCAAAGAAATCTGCGAGCGGTATATCAAAGACAAATCCTACAGAACGATCGAGACGATAGACCCGCCGCGGGATCGCACGGCCTCATCCTACGAGCCGGCGGTGCGGGCATGGCATGAACAAAGAGCGGCCATCTACGAACGACTGATCGGGGAAGAACTCGGCGCGGACGAGTGCGGCGCCTTTCTGGTTTGGGGCGACCCCTCGCTCTATGACGGCACGTTGCGGATCATCGACCGGATCATCGAAAGAGGGGCTGTCGCATTCGAGTACGAAGTCATTCCGGGTATCAGCGCGATCCAGGCCTTGGCGGCAAAACACAAGATTGCGCTCAATCGGATTGGGCGATCGATTCACATTACGACGGGCCGCAAGCTTGCCGAGGGGCTACCGAACAACATCGACGACGTGATCGTGATGCTCGACGCCGATTGCGCATTCAAGGCGATCGACAATGCCGACATCGACATTTATTGGGGCGCTTATATCGGCACCGAGGATGAGATTCTTGTTGCCGGAAACCTGCGCGAACGCATGCACGACATCGCGCGGATGCGGGCGCAAGCCAAAGGCCGCAAAGGTTGGATCATGGATACGTACTTGTTGAGGAGGTCAGAGCAACGATGAAGCAACTCCCCGTGGCCGCCAGGCCTGACGATTCGCGGCCGGCCCAGCGGCGCGTTGTCTGCGAAGGTTGCAGGACCGAATTCCATTGTACCCTGAACGATCGGGGTGACTGTTGGTGCGCAGCCGAATCCTATCGGCTGCCGACGCCGCTACCCGCTGAAATCGGATCCTTCACGGACTGTCTTTGTCCTTCATGCCTGCGCAAGGTTGCAGAGAATCTGATGGCAGCGAGGAGCGCGTAGGATGGGTTGAACGACAGCGAAACCCATCATGCAGTCTCGACGCCAAACGATGGGTTTCGCTTTGCTCAACCCATCCTACGAACTACGAACTGGTCAGGTCGCGCGGGAGCGCCTGAACTTTTCAATCACCATGTCGGCGCCCTCCTGCAGCAGCTTGTCGAGCGTCGCGTCAGTGAGCGCAGCGATGACTTTGAGCTCGCGCCATTTCTCGACCTGCAAATGAACGACGGCGGTCTTTCGACCGCGCCGCGTTTGCGGCTGAATCGTCCCCTGCTTCGGCACCCGCGCCATGCCGCTGTCGTGCACGGCACGAACTGGCAACGTCAAGCAGTTGCAGCGCTATTGGCATTGCGATATTGCTTAATTACAAGCATTGCTTGATATTATCAAATTGTACAGCAGCGGAGCAGACAACCGTGGGCCGCAGCAAGCTCGCAAATCCGATCGACGTGTATGTCGGCAACCGCGTCCTTATGCGGCGCGTCATGCTCGCCATGAGTCAAAGGGCGCTCGGCGAAGCCATCGGCGTCACGTCTCGCCAAATCCAGAAATACGAGAGCGGAACAAGTCGGATCATCGCCAGCCGGCTTTACCGACCTCGCCGAAGCCCTCAAGGTCCAACCCGAATATTTCTTCGAAGGTGCCCCGCAAAGCAACAAAGTGAAATCCCCGCCAAATCCACCAGGTCTCGGGTTTCTAGACCAATTCCCGGGCGCGGTTGAAGATTACACGCTGGTCCGGTGCTTCCTGAGAATCAAAGATCGCCAGATGAAGCGCCACATCGTAGCGCTCGTTCAATGCGTCGCGGACAAGCGGTAACTCAGAGCGCCGGCGGCGCTAGTCTTGATATTCCTCTTCAGAATTTTTGGAGGGTACAAAGCGCTTGCGTTCTTCACTGTGAACCCGGAAAAATCCAGTTTCTCGAAGGGTTTTATTGTTGTCTCGATATTTGACCAGCAAGCGTAGCCCGGATGAGCGAAACGATATCCGGGGGCTATCTGGCAGTCCAATCCCGCATGTCGCTACGCTCATGCGGGCTACTTCCCGCCACAATTTGAAAATGTTCGTGTTCTCCGCACCTTAGCGGAAAAAGTGCGAATCATGGCGGCGCTGTCACAATTTCCGCGCCCAGGCAGCAAACAAAGCGCAAAAGAAAATACTCGTCAGATCAAAGGCATGGCTCCGGCCGGCGGAATTTCTTGAATTCGCGCCGCGCGACGAACTAAAAAAGCTCGTCTCGCTCATCTTAAGGGATGTCAACCGGTGACGGCCGATTGATGGAGCGGGAGCGGTGCCCGGGATGGGGCTCGTAACCTCGTCCGCGGGCGGTTCGGAAACTCGCCCGGCCGGCCACGACGCCGGTCTGCCAGGAGCTGGCTGCCCGGGGCGCGGATCGGTTGTCCGCGACCATGAAGCGCGGGACCGGACCGAGCCGAAGCCGCGAGGCTTTGGCAAGAGCCGCGGTAGAGCGCCGGAAGGCGAGCGCGTCTCCCAAAGGGGCGCGCGCCGCGATGAACGCAGATAAGCGGCAACGCTTGTTGGCGGGCCCGCGGTATCTACCCCCGCGTCTTTCGGCGCTCCGCCTCCCTTTTTTTGTTGGGGAGGCAAAGCTTTCGTGCAGTGCCGTGGCAAAGCTCGGGTGCGAACAAAAAACGCATCGCGAGAACGATGTCGCATGTCCGCCCGCAAGGGGAAGAGGGAGGCACGTTCCGGTGCACGGAGAAAACGCAAGACGCTTTTACTGCCCCACTTTTATTGCCCGAGAGGAAACACCATGCGCATGAGAACCTACCCGGGACGGCTGACGCGCGAGCAATGGCTGAAGCTTTCGATTTCGCAGCGTCGCCTTCTGGCGGCGCGCGCAGAATCCGATCTGCTCGGCCTGTGGCGCGCCTGCCGCAAAAAACCTTGCCGCCGCGCCCACACCTGTCACGGCGACGAGCGCTGCAACTTGCGGCCCTATGAGGCGGATTTCAAGAGTCCGAATTTTGGCCAGCCGAATTTCCAGTTCAGTTTTCGCTTCCCCGATCACTTGTGCATCCCATCGGCGATCCTCGACCACCTGCCGTTTGAACGCGCGCCGCCGCCGCCGGAGGACATCCTGCAAGACTGCGCGGCGGAGGCGGGTGCCGATGCGGCTTTGGCTTTGCGCCTGGTTTTCCGTTTGGCGAGACGGCGCACAACCGGCACAACGCCTCATCAATGAAACGCTGGGGCGGTCCGGCAGGCCGGGCCTGCATGCGCGGCGATCAGAGCCCATATGATGGGAGCTGTTGTTGATTCGACCGCTGTGCGGCACTAAGGTTCCGCCAGCCGATTTGCCGCCATGCAAGCTGCTCGGAGACAACGAATGAAAAAGCTCGTGCTGGAAACGACGGCGCCGTTCCAGGGGCTGCCGGAACTCGTCGCCTATGATGAAGGCCTGTTCGCCAAGGAAGGGCTCGACGTCGAGTGGGCCGACCGCGAAATCGGGGTCGAGAAGAAGGTCGAGGTCCATGTCACCTCGCCCAAGGGCGTCGACCCGTTTGCCAGCCACGGCAAGCTGCTCGAAGAGGGCAAGGCCGACATGTACAACGCCTGCGAATGGGGCAATTACTGCCGCGTCCAGGACACCGGCCAGAACAGCCGCCAGCTCGGCCGCCGCGCCATCATCGTCTACTCGGCCATCGTGGTGCCGCCGGATTCGCCGGTCTACACGCCGCAGCAGCTCGCCAATCGCCTGATCGGCGTGCCGTTCTATTTCGGCACCCACTACATCGCGCTGCACATGCTCGAAGGCTTCGTGCCGCGCGAGATGATCAAGCTGTGCCGGGCGCCGAACGGCTCGCGCTATCGCTACGACGCCATGATGCGGGGCGAGATCGAGGCCACCACGCTCACCGAGCCTCACATCACGCTCGCCGAGAAGAACGGCTGCCGCACCGTCTGCTCGTCGTTCTTCCACGGCACCGAGGTTGCCTCCAATCGTGTCGACGCCGAGACCTATGCGGCATTCAACCGCGCGGTGCGCGAGGCGGTGCGCCGGATCAACGCCAACAAAAAGGCGTACATGCACTACTTCATCGACCATTACGCCAAGACGGATCCGCAGATCGCCGCGCTCAAGGTCGAGGATTTACGCGAAAGCCGGCTGGTGGTCTGCGATCCGGCGCCGATCCCGGTCGACGAATTGCAGCGCACCTACGATTGGCTCAAAAGCTGGGGCATGCTGGAAGAGACCGCCTCGCCGCTGCAGCTCATCAACGCGCAGGTGCAGAACTTCGCCCACCAGACCGCGGCGGAGTAAGACCGCTGTCCGCCTCATCCTGAGGTGCTCGGCGCCAACGGGTCCGGCCTTCGGCCGGCCCGATGACAAGCTCCGCGCCGAGCCTCGAAGGACGAGGCGGCCCGGGCACGGCAGCATCCTTCGAGACGCCCGCTTCGCGGGCTCCTCAGGATGAGGTGCGTCAAAGCGTGCCGAAACCGAGGATTCGTCCATGCGCAACGGACATGTCGACGACATCGCGACGCTCGTAGAGCCCGGCCGCGTGCACCGGCGGGTTTACACCGATCCGGACCTGTTCGAGCTGGAAATGGAGCGCATCTTCGGCTGCGCCTGGCTCTATGTCGGCCACTCAAGCCAGGTGCCGCAGCCCGGCGATTACATCACCACCGAGCTCGGCCGTCAGCCGGTGATCATGGTGCGGCACCGCGACGACTCGATAAAGGTCCTGCTCAACCGCTGCACTCATCGCGGCGCCAAAGTCGTCAACGAGCGCAAGGGCCGCGCCCAGCGGCTGACCTGCTGCTACCACGGCTGGTCCTTCGATACCGACGGCGAGCTGGCGACCGTGCCGGTGCCGGAAGGTTGCGGCGAAGGCTTTGACAAGGACGCGCTCGGCCTTGCCCGCGCGCCGCGCGTCGGGGAGTATCGCGGCTTCGTGTTTGCGAGCTTGGCCGAGAAGGGGCCGAGCTTCGAGGACCATATCGGGCCGATGAAGGGCAACATCGACGATCTGGTCGACCGCGCGCCCGACGGCGAACTGGCGCTCGATGCCGGCATGCACCGCTACGTCTACAACGGCAACTGGAAGCTCCAGGTCGAGAACGTGCTCGATTCCTATCACGTGCCGTTCGGCCACGCCTCCACGGTCAACAAACAGGGCGTGCAGTTCGCGCGCCGCGAGGGCGACCGGAAGGGCGCCACCGTGGTCGAGGCGGAGAAGAAGCAGACGGCAGCGTCCTGGAAGGACCGCAAAAGTTTTACCGTCGGCAACGGCCACGGCTGGACCAGCAACACCACGCTCGACGACGGTAAGCGTTCGAGCCCGGCCTTCGACGAATACAAGCGCGTGCTGTCCGAAAAAGTCGGCGCCGAACGCGCTGGCGAAATTCTCACCCCGCGGCTGCACAATTCGCTGATCTATCCGAACATGTCGATCATGGGGCTGAACATCCACGTCCGGGTGATCAAGCCGATCGCGGTCGATCGCACCGAGGTCAACATCTTTCCCATTCGCCTGGTCGGCGCGCCGACAGCGATGAATTTCGGCAATATCCGGCTCCTCAACGTCACCCATTCGGCGGCCTCGTTCGTGCAGACCGACGATCTGGAATCGTTTACACGCGCGCAGAAGGGGCTGGCGAGCCGGTTCACCGACTGGGTCGACATTTCGCGCGGGCTCGGCGCCGAGGAGCCCGACCGCGCCAGCAACGCAACGCGCGGGCTCGCCACCCACGAGATGGTGGTGCGCGCCCAATACAAGGCCTGGGTCGGCTACATGGGCGAGGCGGCGTGATGACGCTCGCGGCGCGGGATTTGTTGGCCGCTTCGGGCCTCGACCGCGCGGCGTTCGAGGATTTTTTGATCCACGAAGCCCGCCTGCTCGACGAGCGGCGCTTCCGCGACTGGATGGCGCTGTTCGCCGACGACGGCACCTATTGGGTGCCGGCGACGCCCGACCAGAAAAGCCCGTTCGCGGAGGCGTCGCTGTTCTACGATGACCGCGAGCTGATGAAGACCCGCATCGAGCGGCTCGAACATCCGCGCATTCACGTGCAGACGCCGCCGTCGCGAACGGCGCACATCGTCGGCAATCTCGTGGTCGAGGCGACCGACCAGGCCAACGGCGAATACGTGGTCGGCTCGACATTCATCATGGTCGAATACCGCGACGACGCGCAGCGCCTGTTCGCCGGCCGCCAGCGCCATCGCCTGCGCCGCCACGGCGACACCTTCCGCATCGTGCAAAAGCGCGTCGACCTGATCAATTGCGACGGCGCGTTCGAGGCGATGGCGGTGCCGATCTGAAGAAGGCTGTCATTCCGGGGCCGAGCGAAGCGAGGAGCCCGGAATCCATAACCACGATCGTTTCAGAAACGATCTCCTGACCGGGATTATGGATTCCGGGCTCGCGGGCTTCGCCCGCGCCCCGGAATGACGGGTGGCGACGCCGCGAATTTCGGTCTAATGAACGTGCGGCGGAACGAGCCGACGGCGGCACGGGGATCGGATGAATCGCAACGGCGCACGATGCTGGCGTGGCGCATGGATCACGGCTGCTGCGTTGCTGCTCGGCGCCTGCGCGCGCGGCGGCATGCATTTCGGCCACGACGCCGGCGCCGACGACGGCATTCATGCCTATCCGGACAATTACAAGGCCGAAATCCTTGCCGCCATGCATGCCTATCTGAACGATCCGACCGGCATCCGCGACGCCTCGATTTCGGAGCCGATGCTCAAAGAGGTCGGCAACGGCACGCGCTACGTGGTCTGCCTGCGCTTCAACGGCAAGCGCGACAACGGCAACTATGCCGGCATCAAGCAGGTTGAAGCGGTATTTCTCGCCGGCCGCTTCGACGATTTCGTCGATACGCCGCGCGAGCCGTGTCTCGCCGTGACCTATGCGCCGTTTCCGGAACTCGAGCAGATCAAGCAGTAACACTTCCCGCTCGTCCCCGCGAAAGCCGGGACCCAGTTCGTCTTCAAACTCCGGATTCCCGCTTGCGCGGGAATGAGCGGAGTTGATCGAGCACAGCGCCTCATTGCTCCTGCCGGCTGAAATGCACCGAGGCGCCGGACACTGCCAGGCTCGCCGCGATGATGGCGAAAATGCCGGCGACGCCGGTGGCGGCGGCGATCAGGCTGGCGATGAACGGCACCGCAGCCTGGCCGAGCCGGTTGCCGGTAATGCGCAGCGACATTACCGTGCCCATGGCGGCGGCGGACGCGAGATCGACCACGTTGGTCAGGCTCAACGTCGTGGCGATGCCGAGCGACAGGCCGAGGAACGTCATGGCCGCGTACATGGCGGAGAGCGGTATCGGCAGCGCGAAGCAGGCAAAGCCGATCGCCGCGCCCGTCATGGTGATCAGCGTCAGCGGCTGGCGCGGGACCAAGCGGAGGATCCGCGTGTAGCCGAGCCGCGAAACCAGCGAAGCGATCGAGCGAACGGTGAGCAGGCCGCCGATGCTGCGCACGTCGATGCTCTGCTCGGCGCCGAGGAGCGGCATGTAGATGGTGAGCAAATCCTGTGAGGTGATGGTGATGACGCTCGCGACCAGAACCGCCATCAGCCCGCGCTGGCGCAACAGCGTGCGCACCGGCACGACCTCTTTGCTCGACGGCGGCATCAGGTGCTTGGGCGCCGGCCGGATGGCGCCGGCGGTCACGAGCGACGCGACCGAGATGAGGAGCGCGATGCCGAACAGTGGTTTGGTGGCAGGCAGCGTCGTCGAGCCGCCGATCCAGGCGATCACGTACGGTCCGAGGCCCTGGCCGATGGCGCTCGACACCACGTAATTGCCGAACGCGGCGTCGCGGCCGCGCGGCCCGGAGCAGCGGACGCACAGCATCTGCTGGCTCGCCATCAGGAACAGGTGCGCGATGCCGAACAACGCCGTCAGCAGGAGCAGCGCCGCGATCGAATTGGCCCAGAAGCAAAAGCCCGCGCAGGCCAGCACCAAGAGCGCCGAGCCGATCCAGGCCGCGACCGCGTCATGGCCGCGATCGAGCAGGCGGCCGACCCAGACCGCCAAAACCATCGGCAGCACCGCGAACGTCGCCGAAATCACGCCGAGCCAGACTACCGGCAGGTCGAGCTCGACGGCGCGGTAGGACGTGGTGACGCGAACGATCGCATAGACCGTCTGGATGATCACCGAGGTCGACAGCAGCGGAACGAGCAGCCGGTAATCGATGTCGGTCGCGCGGCCGCGCGCCTCGATGCCGTTGCGCGACGCCACCACGATTTTTGACCAAATGCCCGACACTGCGCCCCGCAACCAATGTCTCCAGACTGGCAGTCTTAGCACCGTCCTGGCGCGAGACCAGCGCGGCGCGTCATGGCTTGTAAGATCGCCGAGCATCGGTGTAGCGTTTGCGCTCGGTGGAGGCACGCAATGATAATGATGCGGAAGGCGGCCGCTGGCGCGGCGTTCGCGGTTTGGGCGCTGCTCGGTTTGGCGCTGCTGCCCGCGGCCGCGGCGGACGATTACCCGAGCGGATTGAAGGCCCCCGACGGCGACTGAACCGCAATCCATTCCGGCACGCTCTATTCTAAGGCACAGCAAACATAGTCCAGGCCTGGCGCCTACAATTTCTGAATGCCGGCCTGGTCGATGATACGCTTGAATTCGTCGATTTCCTTGGTGACGCGTGCCCAGGCGGCGGCGGCGCCTTCGGCGCGCACCAGAAATCCGGCGTTGAAGAGCTTGTTCTTCATCTCTTTGCTCGACAGAATTTTCAACGTCTGCGTCTCCAGCCATTTGACGTTCGCCGGCGGTGTCTTGGCCGGGGCCAGCAGCACGCAGTCAACGGCGGAGACGAAATCCGCGAAGCCGGCCTGTTCCATGGTCGGCACGTCCGGCAGGTCGGGCCAGCGCGCGGCCGCGCTCACCGCAAGACAGCGCAGCGTGCCGGCCTTGATGTGCGGCAGCGCCGGCGCCAGCGAGCCCGAGGTCATCTGCACGGTGCTCGAAAGCAGCGCCGTTATCGCATCGCCACCGCCCTTGAAGACGACGTCGGCAAGCTGCGGCAGCTTTTCGCGGATTTTCAAGAGCTCGAACTGCAGCTGCGCCGTGGTGCCGATCGGCGGCGTCGAACAATTGTATTTGTCCGGATTAGCGCGAGCGAGCGCGACGAAGTCCTTCATGGCCTTGGCCGGCGATTCGGCGCGCACCGCAAACGTGTTCGGCGAGGTGGCAAGCTCGCTGACGCCGACGAAATCCCTGTACGGATCGTAGGGCAGATGCTTGTAGAGGCCGTAATTGACCGAGTAGGCGTTGGTGGCGAGCAGGATGGTGTAGCCGTCGGGCTCGGCACGGGCGGCATATTCCATGCCGATATTGCCGCCGGCGCCGCCGCGGTTCTCAACGATGAAGGTTTTGCCGGTCGACTGCTCGAGCGCGGCGGTGACGAAGCGGGCGACGATGTCCGACGGCCCGCCGGGCGTGTTGGCCACCACAAACTTGACCGGCCGCTCCGGATAGCCCGCCGCGTTCGCCGAGCGCGCGCGTATGAGCGCCGGCGCCGCCACGCCCGCCGCGAGCGCGCCGGTGATGACGCGACGGCGCGATGGCGCGGCTGGCGCGGTTAAGATCTTCATGTTCACTCCCCTGGCTCGAAAACGCGCAATCCGTTCGGTTCACCTGCCATCGCAGGGCGCCGCCGATCGCAACGGCGGCAAAAGCTTCCGAACAAATCAGGATGTCAAGGGCGCGCCTTCGGCGCGCTGCGAAGCGGTTTCACCCTTGACATCCTGATTTGTTCGGAAGAGAGGCTGGCCGTTGCGATCGACGGCTTTCTCTGATCGCGTCGATTGCGTCTGATCATGCTGCGCTTTGCCATTCGCGGTTCGCTTTATTCGCTGGCCCTTATTTTGCCGCCCTCACTTCACGCCCGCCGCCGCCTGATGCACCAAGCTGGCGTCGATCACGTTCGCAAACGACAGCTGGCCCTGATAATTGAGTTCGCCGTGCTCGTGGTGCACGGTCTCCTGGTCGCGCAGCTGGCCCTCGAACTTGGCGATGTCGAGATTGGGATCGATGGCATAGGGCGTGGCGTTCTCGATCGCCGCGACCTTGAGATCGGTCTGCTCGGCGATCGAGGCGGCGATCGCCGGATCCTTCAGATAGGCTCCTTGGGCGTCGCGCGCGCCGCGCACCAGGGCGCGCAAAAAGCCGAGCGCCGCCTTGGGCTGTTCCCGCATGAATTTGGTGCCGAAGAACACGAAGGTGGTGATGGTGCCGGTGCCGACGCCGTCATCGGCGCTATCGAGCGCGGCGACGCCGGCCATCCGCGCCGTGGTCGACAGCGGCTCCGGCAAAAATCCGGCGTCGATGGCGCCGTTCTTGAAGGCGACGAATTGCTGGGCAAAGCCGAGCGGCACAACGTTCAGCGCCTTGAAATTCAGGTGATATTTGCGCGCCATGAGCGTCAAGAAATATTCGGTGATGTCGCCGGGCGCGTTGATCGCGATTCTGTGGCCGGGAAAATCCTTGGCGCTGCGGATGGTGCCGGCGTCCCACAACGCCTTGCGGATGAGCGGCTGCGTCGCCATCACCGGCCCCTGGACGCCCATGGCGGCGACGACGCGCAGATCGAAGCCCTGATGCGCGGCGTTGAAAAAGCCGGCGGTGGCGGCGCCGATGCCGACGTCGAGCTGGCCGCTCGCCATCGGCGCGATGGTGTCGAGCGCGCTGCGCTCGATACCGGATTGCAGCTTGATGCCTTCCTGGGCGAAGTAGCCCTTGTCGACCGCGATATAATACGGCGCTTGGGCGATGCTGCGAACGAGTTGCACCGTGACCGTCTGGTCTCGGGCCTGGGTCTGAGCTTGGGTGGGCGCGCAAAGGCCCGCGAGCAACAATGCCGCCGCGCAACGCTTGAGCATGGCGTCCTCCCGCTCGTTCTTTGCCGCTCGTTATGCGGGCGTTCCAAACGGAAGCTTAGCAGAGCGACCCGGCACCGGCCCCAGGCGACCCATTGTCGCGCAAAGGCGCGGGCCGCGGCGGGATCGCTTGGTGCGGCTGGTCCCGACAAGAGCCCGTGATTTCACAGCGCAAGTAAAATGATGCCGCACGCGATCAATGCCCCCGTCCACAGCCAATCGAGATTGATCCAGCCGCGCCGCAGGAACGCCAGACCGACCCACTTGTAGACGGCGATAGAGATGATTGCGATCGCTGCGAGCATCGCGGCGGTGTGGAGGCCGAGCGCGGCGAGAGCGATCGACGCGGAACCGCGTGCTGTCAGTTGGTGCGCCGGCGCGGCAGCGATGCACAGCGGGATGACCGCCGGGATCAACATCAATCCCGCGCCATGGGCATTCGCCATCAAAAAGGACCACCCGCCCAACCCGACATAGCCGGTCTGCATGCCGATGCGCACTTTATGCCGGCGCCCGTAGACGGCGTGCCACGCCGCCCACGCCAGGAGGATCAAGCCGGCAATGCGCTGAAGCGGGCCCGGATCAACGATCAATCCAACCGCGAGCGCGGCGAGCAAAGCGAGCGCGACCGCAAGGGCATGGCCGAGCACGATCGGCGCGAGCGACAACCAGACCACCCGCTCGCTGCGGCGATTAAGGCCGAGCGCCACCGCAAACAGCCAGCCCATCGCCGGATTGACGCCATGAAAGAAGCCCAGCGCCCCCACCGTAAACCAAAGCCAAACGGTGCTGGAAATCGCCATGCCATCCGGGCCGCGGCGAGACAGTCCCGCTCACGGATAGCAATACGAATCCGACGAGCAATCGCCATTTTGCAGGCGGACTTGGTGCGGGCGCTGCCCCTTCGGCCAGTCGACGAAGAATTTCGGATCGAAGCCGATGCCGCCCTCCGGCTTCGCGTCCAGTTTCACCATCCAACCGTCGATCCCTTCGGGATAGAACTGCGGATCGATCGCGCCATAAAGCGAATTGGTGAAATAGACCCGCCTGCCGTCGCGGCTCACCTCGACCATCTGCGGACCGCCGTTGAGCTTGCCATTTTTGGCGCCAGGATGACCCGCCCGCGCCACGATGCCGCCGATCCGCACCTTGCCGGTGAGCTTGGGATCGAGCGGGTCGGAGACATCGTACTGCTGCAGGTCGCCGGTGCCCCAACAAGCGACGTAAAGGAAGCGGTCATCCATCGACAGGTCGATGTCCGTGACCAGTGGCGGCACCGCCTTGAAGCCCTTGAGCACCGGCGGCAACAGATCGGGGTCGGCGGGCTCCGCCGGAATGGAAATGATCTTTTTCACCGCCCATCGGTCGCCGGCGCGATACCAGGTCCAGATCGAAGACGACAGATCTTTGAGACTGATGACGCAATTGACGAAGCCGTGCGCCTTGGTCGGATCGTGTGCCGGGCGCAGCTCGAACACCAGCTGATGTTCCTCGCCGAAGTCGATTTCCTGCAGGTGTCGGCGTTTGGTAAAATCCCAGAAGTGAAGTCGGCGCCCGTATTTGCTGCCTAACAGGATTTCGGGAACGAGGCCGTTCTCGAACGTATCGGGCGTGCCCCATTCGCTGGTCACCATGGTGTCGTAACCGAGATGCCACCAGACGTCGTAGCCGAGCTGCTGCGGCCCGCGGTCGACCTCCCAGCGGCCCAGCGGCTCGAAGGTTTCCTGATCCATCACGAAGACGCCGCCTGGCGCCTTGCCGTCCTTGTTGCCGAGCGCGGCGACGTAAATTCCTCCAGGACCGCAATGCACGGTGTGCGGCCGCGTATAGCCGGTCTTCTCGGCGATTTCCTGCGGCTCGATCACCTTGACGATCGAGGGCTTGCGCGGGTCCGGCTTGGTGTCGAGGACGGCGCGATGAACGCAGTCCCGGCACCACCAGGTAACGGCGCTCGACATGCGGATGAGGCGCGTTGGGGCAAAGGCAGGAGGAACAGGCGTTCCAACCAAAATGATGAAACTCGTCGCCCGAATGCGTGGCCGGGACCGTGCCGACAATGCGTGAATATGATGAGGAATGAGGGTCGACATCGACGACCGCTATCGCGTCGGGCGTCGTTCGCTGCGGATCAAACGCCGCCACGTAGGCAAGCGTTTCGGGCGGCGCCTTGGCCGCCAAACGCGGCGACGGATAAAAGCTCGGATCAGGTTGCCATGTGGCCATTGTAGCCTCCCGAATGAGGTCGACACGTTATCGCGGATACGCTGTCGGTGTTTGTGACTGCGGAATTTGAATTGTTTTCAAGCTCATATGAAGCCGCCGATCGCACGTGGACTGCCGGTCGCAGTGGGACATAGATACGTCCCGTTGACAGCTCAGAGATAAACCTACATCGATTTGACAGCTGTGTGGAGGGATTTGTCGCCGACTGGCATTTGGTCGACATCGTCCGATCGCCATCCGACAGCCGCTTTCGGCCGGATCTGCAGCAAACTCGGCCAATGGGCGGCCGACCCGGCCGCAATGACCAATATAGCGAGCAAGCCTCCTAATCCAGCCGCACCTCCGGATGTTTGGCGGCAAGCCGCGCCCGCAAGGTGCCGATGCGGCCGGAGCCGACGACGGCGATGCCGAGTTGTTTGGCGGTCACTGGCCCCCTCTCCTACGTCATTCCGGGACGCGCGCGCAGCGCGCGGGCCCGGAATCCATAATCACGAACAAAGACAACCGTGAAAGTCCTACACGCTGTTCTTTATCTTCAAAGACTGTGGTTATGGATTCCGGGCTCGCGCCTTCGGCGCGCCCCGGAATGACGGCTTATGCAACGCGCCTCGCCCCATTCGCACAGCCTACGCCACTCTCAATGTGCCTTCCGGCAACCGGCGGCGCACGCGAGCCTCATCGACGTCGATGCCGAGTCCCGGCCGCTCCGGCACGACGGCGTGGCCGGCTTCGATGCGCAGCGGCGCGGCGGTGACGTCTTCGGCGAGGCCCGCATTGGTCAGCGTGAGACCCCAGGCGAGCGCCGGCGCGGTTGCGGCAAGATGCAGCGCCGCTGCCGATGCAATGCTCGACTCGCCGGTCTTGCAGGAGAGATTCACCTTCATGCCGAGGCGATCGCACAGCCGGCACGCTTCGTGCACCGCGCGCAGGCCGCCGAGCTTGATCGCTTTGAGGCTGACGCCGGCCGCCGCCCGGCACGCGTGATGGCGTTCGATGTCGTCGAGCGAATGGATGCCCTCGTCGGCGCCGATCGGCACGCGGCTTGCCGCGGCGACGCGCGCCATGCCGTCGAGATCGTGCGCATGGACCGGCTGCTCGAAAAAATCGAGCGCGCAATCGCCGAGCGCCGCGAGGTAACGCAGCGCCTCGTCGACGCCAAAACCCTGATTGGCGTCGGCCGAGACCAGACACGCCTCGCCGCTGGTCTCAGCATTGCGCTTGAGCAGCGCGCAAACCACCCGCGTGCGCGCGGCGTCGGCTTCGGCCGCGCTCAAGCCCACCTTGATCTTGAACGCGCGATAGCCGGCAGCCCAGCGCTCGCGCGCCTCGCGCAGGTCGGCGGCTTCGTCGGTCGACCCAAGCACGGCGAGAACCGCAATACGGCTGCGCCGCTTGGCGCCGAACAGCGCGTAGAGCGGCCGTCCAGCGGCGCGGGCGACGAGATCGTGCAGCGCCATCTCGATGGCGGCCTTGGCGGCGTTATTGCCGTACATGGCGGCGTCCATCGCGGCCGACGCGGCGGTGAAATCGTCAGCCGGACGGCCATGGAGCGGCGGCGCCAAATAGCCGGCCGCAGCGATCATGCCGGGGACGGTCTCGCCCGTCATGGTCGGCGCCGCGGCGGCCTCGCCCCAGCCGACCTGACCCTGGTCCGAGGCGACGCGGATCAGCATATTGTCGGCGCGTGCCACAGTTTCGCCCGCCATACTCACGGGCTTGTGCATCGGCAGGCTGACCGCAATCGGCTCTATGACCTTGATTTTCACGTCGTTCTCCGAATAACGGCTTGGCGGATCGGCGTCATGGTGGAGCAAGACGCGCCAGCGTACCAGATGAATCTGCATGGCAGGTGAATCAAGCCCGATGCCGCCGCCGGCCCGGCCGCGCGTTGCTCAGCGAAGAGATGGAGTCCCGACGATGCGAGCAAAAATCGTGACAGTTCTGGCCGCCTTCCTGGCCCTCGCAGCCGCCAAAACCTCGGTCAGCGCCGACCTGACGCCGGTCGGGCTGTGGCAGTCCGTCGATCAACAGACCAAACAGCCGAACGGCTGGTTCCTGATCGCCGATCATGACGGCGTCTATGACGGCATCCTCGCCAAAATGTTTCTGCAGCCGGGCCAGGATCCGAACGTCGTGTGCAGCCGCTGCAAGGACGACCGCCACAACAAGCCGTGGCTCGGGCTGGAAATCATTCGCGGCATGAAGCCGGCCGGCGACAACAGCTATGAGGGCGGCACGATTCTCGATCCGCGCGACGGCAACGTCTACGACGCCGAAATGAAGCTGTCGCCCGATGGCCAGACGCTGACCGTGCGCGGCTACCTGGGAATTTCGCTGTTGGGCCGCAATCAATATTGGACGCGTCTGCCGGATTCCGATTACGCGCAGCTCGACCCTTCGATCAAGGCCCTCGCGGCAGGCAGCGCGGGGAATTCGTCCAGCCATTGACGATGGCGCAGCGCACTCCCTCTTCCCGGAGGGGAGAGGGTTGGGGTGAGGGGGTTCGGGTGCTGCAGTCTTTTTCTGAATCTTCCGAGCCCCCTCACCCTCGCTCGCTGCGCTCGCTCGACCTCTCCCCTCCGGGGAGAGGTGAAGTTAGAAACGCTCAGCCTCGATTCGCTCTCAACCGTCTTGCCCACGTTCACGCCTCCGCCAGGCGCAGGCCGATCAGGCGGTCGAGCGCGGCCGGGTCGGCGAGCAATTGCGCCGATGGGCCGGAATGCACGATGCGGCCGCGTTCGAGCACCAGCGCCGATCGGGTGAGCGACAGCGCGATGTCGGCATGCTGCTCGACCAGGATGAAGGCGCCTTCGCCTTGCTCGGTCATGCGGCGGATCGCGGCGGCGAGTTCTTCGACCACGATCGGCGCGAGGCCTTCGAGCGGCTCGTCGAGCAGGAGCAGCGCCGGATTGGTCATCAGGGCGCGGGCGATCGCCAGCATCTGCTGCTCGCCGCCGGATAATTGGTTGCCGAGATTGCGCCGGCGCTCGGCGAGCCGCGGAAACAGGTCGTAGACTGCGGCCAGCGTCCAGCTTCCGTCGCGTGCGGCGACCGTGAGGTTCTCCTCGACAGAAAGCGTGGCAAAGATTTCGCGTTCCTGCGCCACCCAGCCGATGCCGGCGCGGGCGCGGCGGTGCGGCGGCTGCCCAGTGATGTCGGCGCCGCGCCACACAATGCGGCCGCGCGCGATCTGGGTGTAGCCCATGAGCGTGAGGATCAGCGTCGATTTGCCGACGCCGTTGCGGCCGAGCACGGCGAGCGAGCCGCGCGCGGGCAGATCGAAGCTGATGCCGTCGAGCACGATGCCGGCGCCGTAGCCGGCGCGCACGTCGCGGAGACTGAGGAGCGGTTCAGTCATGCGATGTATTGACGGGTTCACTTCCGCTCATTCCCGCGAAAGCGGGAATCCAGAGAGCACGCTCGAATGAACAAGCAAGCCAACTGGGTCCCCGCTTTCGCGGGGACGAGCGGATAGGGGGCGCTCGTCGCATCATCGCAGCGCCTCCCGCGGCCGCTCGCCGAGATAAACCGCGCGCACGCGCTCATCGGCGGCGATCTCGGCCGGCGTACCTTCGGTGAGCACGCCGCCGCCGACCATGACGATGACGCGCGAGGCGAAGCGGAACACGAGCTCCATGTCGTGCTCGATGAACAGCACGGTGATGTCGCGCGACAGGCCCGCGATGGCGGCGAACAAATCGTTGCTCTCGTCGCGCGGCACGCCGGCCGCCGGCTCGTCGAGCAGCAACACCTTGGGCCGCGCCGCGAGCGCCAGCGCGATTTCGAGCAGGCGCTGCTGGCCGTAGGCGAGTTCGCGGGTTGGCCGATGGCAGACGGCGGCGAGGTTGAGGGTGCCGAGGATGCCGTAAGCCTCATCGACCTCGTCGCGATAGGCGGTGAGCGGCCGCCACCAGGTGCGGGCGACGCCGCGGCGCTCGCACACCGCGAGCGTCACCGATTCCAGCGCCGAGAGATGCGGAAACAGCGAGTTGATCTGATAGGTGCGCACGAGGCCGCGGCGCACCCGCGCCTGCGGCGGCAACGCGGTGATGTCGTCGTCGCCGAGCAGGATGCGGCCGGCGTCCGGGCGCAGCATGCCGGTCATCAGATTGATCAGCGTGGTCTTGCCGGCACCGTTCGGCCCGATCAGCGCGTAGCGCACGCCGGCCGGCAGGTCGATCTCGACGTCGGCGGCGACGACCAGCGAGCCGAACCTCTTGTTGACGCCGCGCGTCGACAGCGCCGCCGCGCTCGTCGCCGTGGCGCTCACGGCGCGCTCACCGGCGGCCGCTTGCGCGCCGCCGCTTTCAGCCGCTCGGCCGCGAACGCCAGGCCGCCCAAAATGCCGTTCGGCAGGAACATCACCACGCCGATGAGCAGAAGCCCGATCCAGAAATACCAGAACTGCGGATTGAGTCCGGAGAATTGATCGCGCGCCACCATGTAGACGACGGCGCCGATCAGCCCGCCATAGAGCCGGCCGGCGCCGCCGAGAATGAGCATGACCAGAACGTCGGCCGAGCGCTGGAAGCCGAGCGCTTCGAGCGACACCGTCTCGGTGGTTTGCGACAACAGCGCGCCGGCAAGCCCGGCGATTACCGCGGCGATGGTATAGATGGTGCGGATGTGCGAATGGGTCGACGCGCCGATCGCCGGCATGCGCGCGCCGTTCTCGCGGATGCCGCGCAAGGCGAGGCCGAACGGCGAGTGGATGATGCGGCGCGCCGCGACAAACACGACGAACAGCACGGCGAGCGCGTAGCTGTAGGCGGTGTAGCCGTACAGATCGAAGTCGATCTTGCCGAACAGCGGCCAGGTGTGGATGCCTTGCAGGCCGTCGAAGCCCCCGGTGAGCCAGCTCGCCGCGTTGGCGGCTTCCTGCAGCAAGAGGCCGAGCCCGAGCGTGATCATGATCAGCGCCAGATGGCGAAAGCGCGCGATGATGAAGCTCGTGACGTAGCCCCAAATGCCGGAGGCGATTCCGGCAATGACCAGCCCGCTCAGCGGCTCGCCCCAGCCGTGCACCGAGACCAGGCCCGCCGTATAGGCGCCGACGCCGAAATAGGCGGCGTGGCCGAGCGAGATGATGCCGGAAAAGCCGAGGATGAGATCGAGCGACAGCACGAACAAAGCGGCGATCGCCACCTGGCTCGCCAGCACCAGATAATCGGGCGCCAGCACGAACGGCAGCAGCGTGGCGAGCCAGAACGCAATCTCGGCTGCGCGCCAACGCGCTTGAGCTTGCAAAACGGCGTGCGGACCGGAGATCGTTTGCGTCGTCACGCCGGAGACCTTCAGGATTGCTGAAACGTTGTCTTATGACGTTTCCCGGATACGGTGCAGCGCGATAGCGGTGCGCCGCTGATCCGGGACCTTCACAGACGCGGAGTTTGTAACGATCCCGGGTCTGCAGCGCACCACCCCCGGGCCACGCAATTGCGCGCCCGAGGGCAAGCTTGTCCCCGGGCCGCGCGGAGCGCGGACCCGGGGATGCTGCGCTGCGCCCGGGAAACGAGTTTGGGGGAACGACGCCACGGCCTAGCGCCTCCCGAACAGGCCGGTCGGCCGCACCATGATCATCGCCAGCATCACCACATAGATGAGGATCGAGCCGAACGCCGGGATGTAATACTTGCCGGCCAGGTCGGCGACGCCGAGCAGCATGGCGGCGGCGAACGAGCCGGCGATCGAGCCGAGGCCGCCGACCGCAACGACGATCAGCACGTAGATCAGATACGTCAACGCGAACGACGGATCGAGGCCGAGCATGGCGATGGCGAGCGCGCCGCCCAGCCCGGCAAGGCCGCTGCCGAGCGCGAAGGTGACGGCGAACAGCGTATCGACGTCGATGCCGAGCCCGCGCGCCATGCGCTGATTGTTGACCGCGGCGCGCACCTTTGCGCCGAACCGCGTGGCCTCGACGGTGACGACGAGCAGAACGGTGATGGCGAGCGCGATGGCGATGAGGACCAGGCGATAGACCGCGAAATCGAGCCCCATCAGATGCAGCGAGCCTTGCAGGTAGTCTGGCAATTGCACCGGCTGCTGGTCGGTGCCGTAGATATAGGCGGCAGCCGCGATCGAGACGAACACGATGCCGATGGTGAGCAGGCACTGAGGGAGTTCGCCGGCATGGTAAAAGCGCCGGAAGAACACGCGCTCCAGCACCACGCTCGCCGCAGCCGCCGCGACAAACGCGATCGGCAAGGTGGCGAAGAACGGCCAGCCCGCGTCGTTCATCAGCGTCACGGTGACGTAGCCGCCCAGCATGGCGAAGCTGCAATGCGCCAGATTGACGAAGTTCATCATGCCGAGCGTCACCGACAGCCCGACCGACATCAGGAACAACAGCATGCCGTAGGCGATACCGTCGAACAGCATGCCGAGAACCGAAAGCATGGCGGCTCGCCTTTCACGCGCCGCAGCGGCGGTGTTGTTCGTGCAAGAACGTCCAGTCCATGCTCAAGCCACTTGACGAATTCCGCTCATTCCCGCGAACGCGGGAATCCAGAGAGCACTCTCGAATGAACAAGCAAGTCAACTGGGTCCCCGCTTCGCGGGGACGAGCGGAAGATAGGCCACTCACTTCGCCGCGTGTCCCGGATCCTTGACGTTCGGGACGGCGTCGATGTCGACGTTGAGCAGCTCGTTGCCGACTTTCTCGACCTTGCGGATATAGACCGTCTGCACGATGTCGCGGGTTTGCGGATCAATCGACATCGGGCCGCGCGGGCTTTCCCAGCTCATGCCCTTGGCGGCGGCAATCAAATCCTCGCCGTCGGTCTTGCCGCCGGTCTTTTTCAGGGCGGCGTAGATCAGATGCATGCCGTCATAGCCGCCGATCGAGAAGAAGTCCGGATTGCGGTGGTAATCGGCGTTATAGGCTTTGACGAACGCGGCATTGAGCTTCGATTGATGGTTGAAGTCGTAGTTCGACACCGTGATGATGCCGAGCGCGCCGTCGCCCATGCTTTTGAGCGCGGTCTCGGAGGCAAGCGCGTCCTGGCCCAAAATCCTGGTCTTGTTGGTGTCGATGCCGCGCTCCGCCAGCGCCTTGCCGACCGCGGCCGGCTGGGCGCCGCCCGGCACCCAGATGTAGATGGCGTCGGGGCTCACGTCCTTGGCGCGCTGCACGAAGGCGGAAAAGTCCGGATTGTCGACCGGGAAGCGCACCGAGCCGACGATCTGGCCGCCGGCGTCCTTGAAACCCTTCTGGAACCAGGTCTCGGCGTCGATGCCCGGGCCGTAATTCGACACCATGGTGTAGACCTTTTTGATGCCGTTCTTGGCCGCCCAGGTGCCGAGCGTGTAATTGAGCTGCGGCGTGGTCGAGGAGGTGCGCGCCATATAGGGCGACTTGGTGGTGATGATCGAGGTCGCCGCGTTCATGACCACCATGAATTTCCTGGCCTGCGCGGACACGTCGCCGCCGGCGAGCGCGTTCGGTGTCAAAATCCAGCCGCCCAAAATGTCGGCGTGGTCGCGAACGATGACCTCCTGGGCCAGCCGCTTGGCGACGTCAGGCGCGATGCCGCCGGTATCCTTGCGAATGAGCTCGATCTTGCGCCCGGCCACGGTATCGCCGTTCTGCTTCATGAAAAGCTTGATGGCATTGTCCATCTGCGTGGCGGTGTCGGCGAACTGGCCGGAATAGCACATGATCAGGCCGATCTTGATCGCGTCGGCCGCGGCGGCCGGATAAAAGCCGAGCGCCGCCAGCGCCAGGCCGAAAAACGCGCCGGCGCAGCCGATGACGACTTTTTGCATGACTTCCTCCCAGTTCTTGCGAATGGTCAAGGCGATCCGCAGCGCCTATCCTCGTTCAGGTCGCGGCCGAGTGCAACGTGCCAAAATGCGCAAAGCGTGGTGGGACGCGGCCCCTTGGACGCCACGTTGTCAATGGGCACTCCGAACTTCTGACGCGGTCAGACTAACCTACCCAATAAAGTGAACGACATGGAGCAACAACAAAAGACCACCGGCACCATTGACGACGATGCGGTCGCGCATTTTGCGCGGCTCGCCGGCCGATGGTGGGATCCGTGCGGGCCGTGGGCGACGCTGCACCGCTTCAATCCGGTGCGGCTTGCCTACATTCGCGACCAGGCCGCCGCGCATTTTTGCCGCGATCCGGCGCGGCTCGAAAGCCTTAAGGGATTGCGCTTTCTCGACATCGGCTGCGGCGGCGGCGTGCTGTGCGAGCCGCTGGCGCGGCTCGGCGCCGAAATGGTCGGCATCGATCCGGTGGCCGAGACCATCGCTGCCGCGCAACACCACGCCGCCGCGGCCCAGCTCGCCATCGATTACCGCTGCACCACCGCCGAGGCGCTGGCGGGAAGCGGCGAGGTTTTCGACGTCGTGCTCGCCATGGAGGTCGTCGAGCACGTCGCCGACTTCAATTTGTTCATCGCTGAGGCGGCGTCGCTGGTGAAACCGGGCGGGCTGATGTTCGTCGCCACGCTCAACCGCACCATCAAGAGCTTCATGCTGCTGATCGTCGGCGCCGAGTACATTTTGCGCTGGATTCCGCGCGGCACCCATCAATGGGACAAGTTCATCACGCCGGACGAGTTGGAAATCGCACTCGAGCGCAACGGCGCGTCCGTCATCGGCGAGACCGGCGTGATCTACAATCTCCTCGCCGACCGCTTCCAGCTCTCCACCGACATGGACGCCAACTACATGGTCGTCGCGGAGAAAGCCGCGTGATCGCCTTTGCCTGGCTGTGGGCGGTCTTCACGATCGTCGCCGCGTTCTTTCAGACCCTGCGCAACGCCATGCAGCGCGAGCTGACGACGAGCCTCGGCACCGTCGGCGCCACCCACGTGCGTTTTCTGTTCGGCTTTCCGTTCGCGATCATTTTTCTTATCGGCCTGGCATTCGGCACCGACGTGCCGCTGCCGCGGCCGGGTCCGGCGTTCTGGCCATGGGTCGTCGACGGCGCCTTTGCCCAGGTCGCCGCCACCGCGCTGATGCTGGTCGCCATGGGCGAGCGCTCGTTCGTCGTCACCATCGCCTACATCAAGACCGAGCCGATCCAGGTCGCCATCTTCGGCCTGATTTTCCTCGGCGACGCGGTGACCTGGCCGATGATGACGGCGATCGTCGTCGCCACCGCCGGCGTGATCGTCATGTCGGCCCGCGCCGGCATGATCGGCGGCCTGCGTCCGACCTTGATCGGGCTCGCCTCCGGCGGCATGTTCGCGCTGTCGGCGATCGGCTATCGCGGCGCCATCTTGAGCCTGCACCTGCAAAATTTCGTCATGGCCGCGACCTTCACGCTGGTGATCGGACTTGCCATGCAGGCGATCCTGCTGTCGGCCTATCTGTGGCTGCGCTCGCCCGCGGTGCTGACCGCGATCATGCACTCCTGGAAGCCGTCGCTGTTTGCCGGCTTCATGGGCGCGCTCGCCTCGCAATTCTGGTTCCTGGCGTTCGCGCTCGCCACTGCCGCGAGCGTGCGCACCCTGGCGCTGGTCGAAGTGCTGTTCGCCCAGCTCGTGGCGCGCTTTGCCTTCGGCCAGAAAACCACGTTACGCGAGGCCATCGGCATGGTGCTGGTCGTCGCCGGCGTTGTGCTGTTGATTTTCGAGCATTGAGGTCCGTCATTCCGGCCGAGCGCAGCGAGAGCCGGAATCCATAACCACGGAAGCTTGATCAGAAGTCTCTTGCCCTGGGATTATGGATACCGGGTTTGCGCCTTCGGCGCGCCCCGGAATGACGCGCGCTGCGCGCACGTCAATTACGATCTTCGGGCAGCACCGGCAGCGGATGGAATTCGATGCCTTCCTCGCGCATCGCCTTGGCTTGGTCGGGCGAGGCTTCGCCGTAGATCGAGCGATGCTCGATCTCGCCGTAATGCATCTTGCGCGCCTGTTCGGGAAATTGCGGACCGACATAGTGCGCGTTCTTGGTGACGTGGTCGCGCAGCTCCTTGAGTTTCTTCCGCAGCTCGCGCTCCTGCGGCGACGTCATGGCGACGGCGGATTTGCCCGGCGGCAGCGGCAGCGGCGGCACCGGCGAAGCTGAGGCGGGCGGCGGCTGCGGCGCAGCTGGTTGCGGTGCTGGCGGTGCGACTTCCGCGACGTCGCTGCGCGCCAGCCGCGGCGCCATGATGGCTTTCCCCACCTTGGTCGAGCCGCAAACCGGGCAGCTCACCAGGCGGCGTTTCTGCTGCTTGTCGAACGCCGTGGAGTTTGCAAACCAGCTCTCGAACGCGTGGCCGTCGGCGCAGACGAGCGCATAGCGGATCATGGCACTGGCGCGCCCCGCACCGCGTGCAGATAGGCCAGCTCGGCTATCGGCTCGACCAGCTCGAAGCGGCGGCCGTGGCGCAGCGACGGAATTTTGGCGCGCGCCGCCGCGGCTTCGGCAGGGTCGATTTCGGCCAGCACGATTCCGGGCTCGGTGCCGCCCTCGGCGAGTACGCGGCCCCACGGGTCAACGATCAGCGAATGCCCGTAGGTCTCGCGGCCGTTCTCATGCTTGCCGCCCTGCGCGGCGGCGAACACGAAGCAGCCGTTCTCGATGGCGCGGGCGCGAATGAGCACGTGCCAATGCGCCTCGCCGGTCTGCCGGGTGAACGCCGACGGAATCGCCAGGAACGACGCGCCGGCCTCAGCCAGCGAGCGGTAGAGCGCCGGGAAGCGCAGATCGTAGCAGACGGTAAGCCCGAGCCGGCCCCACGGCAGATCGGCAACCACGGCCAGCTCGCCTGGCCGATAGGTGTTGGATTCGCGATAGCTCTCGCCGCCGGCGAGATCAACGTCGAACATGTGGATCTTGTCGTAGCGGGCGACGATCTCGCCGCGACGGTCGATCAGAAACGAGCGGTTCACCGCCTTTTCGGGCGAAGCCTTGATGGCGAGCGAGCCGAGATGAATAGTGATCGCAAGCTTGCGCGCCACCTCGCACATGGCGGCCAGCGTCGGATCGTGCTCGTCGGCGCACAGGTTGGCGAACAGGCGGTCGCGCTTGACCTCCATGATGTTGGTCATTTCCGGCGTCTGCACGTAATCGGCGCCGGCGTGCTTGGCCTCGCCGATAGCGGCCAGCACAGCGTCGAGATTGACGTGCGGATCGCGGCCGGAGCGCATTGCAACCAACGCGACCTTGAACGTGCTCGGCGCGCTCATGCCGGCTCCTCCTTGGCCTTGGCCTCGGCCAGCAGCGCGTCGAGCTTGCCGGCCTCTTCGAGCGCATAAAGCTCGTCGCAGCCGCCGATATGCGTTGCGCCGATGAAGATCTGCGGAAAGGTGCTGCGTCCGTTGGCGCGTTCGATCATCTGGCGGCGGATTTGCCGGTCGCGGCTGGCGTCGATCTCATGGAAAGCTACGCCTTTGCCGGCCAACAGCTCCTTGGCGTCCAGGCAAAACGGACAATACGGGATCGTATAGATGTCGACCGCGGCCATGATGCGAAATCTAAGCGCTCGCTTTCCGCTTTCCCTATATGGCCGTTCGCCCCGGATCGGCAACCCGGGCGAACACCAGCACGTCGACGTTGGCGGCGCCGGCGCGGTTGAGCGCGCGGGCGCAACCGTCGACAGTTGCGCCTGAGGTTAATACATCGTCAACGAGGACGAGGCGCCGGCCGGCGACCGCGGCCTTGCCGCTATCCGGCACTTTGAACGCGCCCTGGATATTGCCGGCGCGTTCGGCGCGGTTCAGGCCGACCTGCTGGGCGGTGGCCTTGACGCGTTTGAGTGCGCCGGCGGCGATCGGCACGCCGCTTTGCGCCGAAACCGATGCCGCCAGCATGGCCGACTGGTTGAAACGCCGTGCCCATTGCCGCCGCCAGTGCAGCGGCACCGGGACGAGCGCATCGGCCTGCCCCAGCAGTTCGCCGCCGGCACGGCTGATCCAGCGTCCCATCATCGGCGCCAGATCGAGCCGGTCGCCATATTTGAGCGCGTGCACCAACGCCCGCGCGATCTCGTCGAAGCGCACCGCGGCGCGCGCCCGGTTATAGGCCGGCGGGTCGGCGATGGCTTCCATCGACAGCACGCCGGGACCAGGATCATACTGGAACGGTATGCCGAGGCGCTCGCAATACGGCCGCGTGATGAAAGACAGCTTCGACCAGCAGGCCGGACACAGGCCGCTCGTTTCGACCGGTTCGCGGCAGACGGCGCACAGCGGCGGCAATGCGATGTCGAGCGCAGCGCGGCAGGCCGCCCGCGCCGCGTCCGCGACACGCCGCATGCGCGTGGCAAGAATCAAGCCCGCCGACCCCGTCATGGCGCCACCGTACCGCCTGACAACGGCGTTGTCATTGGGTTGTGAGGATCAAGCCACCGGAGATCATGCTTTGCTCGAAACTCACATGCTGATTTGTTCGGAAAAACGCTGGCCATTGCGATTGACGGCTTTCTCTAATCGTTGGCCATAACAATGCCTTTCGCACAATGCCCGACAGCCCTCTCATTTTCGATCGCGCGCTGATCCGCCGACGCCGGCGGCGCGCCAACGATCTGGGCGCGGCAACTTTTTTGCTCGACCGCACCGCCGAGGATTTTGCCGATCGGCTCATCACGGTGCTGCGCCGGTTCGACATTGCGGTCGACCTCGGCACGCCCGGCACGGCGGTGGGCAAGGTTTTGGCGCGGCTCGGTTCGGTCGGCACGATCGTTTCGGTTCGCGCCGCCGATGCGGCGCCGCAAGCAGCAAGCACCAAACAGGTTATCGTCGCCGACGAAGAGGCGCTGCCGTTTGGCGACGGCTCACTCGATCTCGTGGTCTCGGCGCTGGCGCTGCAATTCGTCAACGATCTGCCGGGCGCGCTCATCCAAATTCGCCGCGCGCTCAAGCCCGACGGCCTGTTTCTCGCCGCGCTCGTCGGCGGCGCGACGCTGACCGAGCTGCGCCAAGCGTTTGCCGCGGCCGAAAGCGAGATCGAGGGCGGCGCCTCGCCGCGCGTCGCGCCGTTTGCCGACGTGCGCGAGCTCGGCGCGCTGCTGCAGCGGGCCGGCTTCGCGCTGCCGGTGACCGACATCGACCGCGTCTGCGTGCGCTACGATTCGGCGTTCGCCCTGATGCACGATCTGCGCCGCATGGCCGCCACCAACGCGCTGGTCGAGCGCCGCCGCACGCCGCTGCGCCGCGCCACGCTGATGCGCATGGCCGAGATTTACGGCGCGCGCTTCGCCGATCCGGACGGCCGGCTGCGCGCGACCTTCGACATCGTCTGGCTGTCCGGCTGGGCACCACATTCGAGCCAGCAGCAGCCGCTGCGTCCCGGCTCGGCCAAGGCGCGGCTTGCCGATGCGCTTGGCACACGCGAGATGTCGGCGGGCGATAAAGCAGGGCGGTGAGGCGCGAATGGCGAATAGCGAATGGCGAGTAGCGAATAGACGAGCCGCAACAACACTACTCGCTATTCGCCATTCGCTATTCGCCATCTACTTCATCGCCGTGGCGACGCTTGAGTAGAGGCCCTGCACGCTCGAGCCCAGGCTCACGATCGTGGTGGCGATCGCCACCGCGATGCCCGAGGCGATGATCGCATATTCGATCGCGGTGGCGCCGCTGTCATCGCGCAGGAAACGGCGGAGGTTTGCCGTGCTGATCGCTTGCGGTACCCGGTTGAACATTTGGACGCCCCTTGTTTCTTTCGATCACAACAGCGTTGCAAGATGCGGGATCAGGGGCTCGTCGGCGGGCGGCATCGGGTAGCCGCGCAAATCGTTCGGCCGCACCCACTTGAGCCTCTGCTGCTCCTGCGCCGCGACGATCCCTTCCCAGCGCCGGCAGACATAAAGCGGCATGAGCAGGTGGAAGTCGGGATACAGGTGGCTCGCGAACGTGAGCGGCGCGAGGCACTCCTCCTTGACGACGATTCCCAGTTCCTCCCTCAGTTCGCGGATCAGGCTCTGCTCCGGCCGCTCGCCCGCCTCGACCTTGCCGCCGGGAAACTCCCACAGCCCCGCCATCGTCTTGCCCGGCGGGCGCTGCGCGATCAGCACGCGCCCATCGGCATCGATGAGGGCGCAGGCGGCAACCAGGACCAGCTTGACGCTCACGACCTGCCCTCGATGTAAACAAGCGCTGGTAAAGGCAGCTTCAATCCAATCCAATACGGCGGCGGAATCGCCCTAAGGGTTGCCGCAAGGGTTAATGCAGACTTACCTGCAAACTGCAGCGCCGTTCGTGCCCGGCGATCTGAACGCAGCGCCATTTAGGTCCCGCCTTTCGCCGCCAGTTCCAGCACCGCGTCAGCGAACGCTTGCGGCGCCTCGGCCGGCGGGTTGTGGCCGATGCGCGGCAACACGCGGCGCGTGAACGGGCCGGTGAAGCAGCGGTGATGCTGCTCGGACGCGGCGGCCGGCGCCACGCCGTCAACCTCGCCTTGCAGCGCAATGGTCGGCACCGCGATTTTCGGCTGCGCGGCGAGTTTTTGCTCGATCGGCGCCAGTGCCGGATCGCCGGGCGCATAGCCGAAACGGTGCCGATACGACTGGATCGTCACCTCGACGAAATCCGGGTTGTCGAACGACGCCGCGCTGCGCTCGAAAACCGCGTCGTCGAACGTCCAAAGCGGCGACCAGATTTGCCAGATGTAGCGGATGAGCGCGCGGCGGTTTTGCGTCAAGCCGGCGCCGCCGCGTTCGGTGTGAAAGTAATATTGATACCAGAAGCGATGCTCCTGCGCCGGCGCGATCGGATTCACCGAGCCAGCGATGTCCTGGATGTTGTAGCCGTTGCCGGTGACGAGCCCGATAACGCGCTCGGGGCACAAAGCGGCGACGATGCAGGCGGCGCGGCCGCCCCAATCGTAGCCCGCTAGCACCGCGCGGGCGATGCCGAGCGCGTCCATCAACTCGCGCAGATCGCGGCCGAGGGCGGCCTGCTGGCCGGAGCGCGGTGTCGCGGCGGAGAGAAATCGCGTGGCGCCGAATCCGCGCAAGTACGGCACGATCAGCCGGCATCCGGCCGCCACGAGCAGCGGGACGACCTCGTCGTAGCAGCGCGGATCGTACGGCCAGCCGTGCAGCAAAATGACCGGCGTGCCATCGGCACCGCCGCTTTCCTCATAGGTTATTTCGAGCGTGGTTGTCCGAATCTTCCGCAGTTCGCGAATCACAGGGATTGCCTTGCTATTATTATCGCTTATAGCGATATTACCACATGAAGCGGGTTGTCTTCACCCCAGCGGCGGCCCGACAATGGGTTAAGCTCGCAGCACAAATCCGGCAACGGATTGACGGCCGACTGATGGCGTTCGCTGCCAGCGGCAGCGGAGACGTAAAGCGGCTTAAGGGGCGGCACGGCTCGCGTCTTCGGGTCGGCGACTGGCGCGTAGTCTTTTACGAGGAAGGCGCCTCAATTGTGATAGTCGCGGTCGGGCACCGACGGGAAATATATGACTAAGGACTACTCATGAATGTTCGCTTTCAAAAGACCTCTCGCGGTGAAGTTGCAATCATGCCCCGCCGCGAGTACGAGGCCCTTGTCGCGAAGGCCAACGAGGCCGAAGAGGACGCGGGCACGGCGCGGCTGGTTGCCCGTGGACGGAGCGAGATTGCCGCCGGCGCGCCCTTGCTGCCGAAAGAAGTCGTCGACCGCTTAGCCCGCAATGAAAATCCGCTGCGGGCGTTGCGCGAATGGCGTGACGTGACGCAACTACAGCTATCCTCGCAGACCAAACTCAGCCAAGGCTACATATCAGACGTCGAAACCGGGCGCCGAAAGGGCGCCGTAGCCGCGCTTCGCCGTATTGCCGACGCGCTCAACGTGCCGCTTGATCTTCTGGTTTCATCCTAGGATCGATAATCTCCGTTGATCGCCACATACTCCTTGGTGAGGTCGCAGGTCAGCACGCGGTCACGCCCCTTGCCGAGGCCGAGTGCGACCGTAAGCGTGATCTCCGGCTTTTTCATCGCCGCCGCAACCGCGGCCTCGTCATAGGCCGGGTCGCGCGCACCCTTGTGGGCGACGCGGATGCCGTTGAACCAGATCGACAGCCGGTCGCGGTCGGCGGGTTCGCCGGCCTTGCCGACCGCCATGACGACGCGGCCCCAATTGGCATCCTCGCCGGCGATCGCGGTCTTGACCAAGGGCGAGTTGGCGATCGACAGCGCGATACGCCGCGCCGATCTTTTGGACTGCGCGCCCTGTACCACGATCTCGACCAGCTTGCGGGCGCCTTCGCCGTCGCGCGCCACCTGCTCGGCGAGGTCGGCAAGCACGGCATTAAAACTTTTGCGGAACGCCGGCAGGCGCGGGTCGCTCGCCCGGGTGATCTTTTCGACGCTGCGCAACGCGGCGGCGCCGGTGGCGAAGGCAAGGAGCGTATCCGAGGTCGAGGTGTCGCCGTCGATGGTCACGGCATTGAACGTATCCTCGACGCCGTCGCGAAGGAGGCCGCGCAGCACCGCCGGCGCAATCGGCGCATCGGTGAACACGAAGGCCAAGAGGGTGCCCATGTCGGGCGCGATCATGCCGGCGCCTTTGGCGATGCCGCAGATCGTCACTGCGGTCGCGCCGAACCGCACCATGGCGGCGGCGCCCTTGGGAAACGTGTCGGTGGTCGTGATCGCCTTGGCGGCGGTATCCCAGCCCCCCGGCGCGGCGTCCGCGGCAAGCCGCTCCATGACCTCGGCAAATTTTTGGGTGTCGAGCGGCTCGCCGATGACGCCGGTCGACGCCAGAAAGACCTTATCGGACTTGCAGCCGACCGCGCCGGCCGCAATGTCCGCCGTCATCGCGGCGGCGGCTTTGCCGGACTTGCCGGTAAACGCGTTGGCATTGCCGGAATTGACCACCAGCGCGCTGGCGCTGCCGGCCGGCAGCCGGGCGCGGCACCAATCGACCGGCGCCGACGGACACTTCGAGCGCGTCAGCACACCGGCAACCGAGGTGCCGGGATCGAACGCCGCGAGCAGCACGTCGGTGCGCCCGGCATAGCGGATGCCGGCCGCGGCGGTCGCGAGCCGCACGCCGGCGACCGGCGGCATGTCGGGAAAGGTCGCGGGCGCGAGGGGAGAGATTTTCTGGGCCATTCCTCTCATTACCAGCCTGGGATGATTTTTTGCCATCTCCGTGGCAAGTTGTCTCGAACGCTTTCAATCTTATCT
>JASHPU010000010.1 GCA_030037885.1 Xanthobacteraceae bacterium
CCCTCGCGGCTGATCCCCGGCCCCTCGCCGCGCCGCCTGCCGCTCACCATCGAAGGCGAACTCGTCGCCAAATCCACCGGCACCACCTCGGCCTTCGCGCTCGGCGACCGCGTCTTCCACCAAAAATTCGGCAACGGCAACATCACCGCCATCGACGGCAACAAGCTGACGATCCAGTTCGACAAAGCCGGGCAGAAGCGCGTGGTGGATAGCTTCGTCGAGCGGATGTGACCTGAGACGCAAGAACGCCGTTTGAATCACGGCTCGGAATCCAGGTTAATGCGGGACCTGCACGGTCGAAATATGATTCGCCCGAGTTGAGACCACGCGGAGGCGGACTCGCATAGCGAGTATTTCGTGAACGCGCGCCTCGAAATCAGGGGCCTTAGGCGGGTTGCAGCAGCTGGTCTCGTCAGTTTGTTAACCTGAGTTCGGAGCCCTGGTTTGAATCCGCTGCCCCATTGACCTAAGTACCCCTTTGGGGTATAAGGACGGCTGCGCCAGCGCCCGGTATCGGTGATCGAACTCCCCGGTTACCGGCGTCGGGCCAATGAACTGCTTAGCAGCGATGAACAGGACGCAATTGTCGATCTGATTGCTTATGAGCCGACTTGCGGCGATGTCATTCCAGGCACTGGAGGATTACGCAAGGTCCGCGTCGGGCGCGCTGGCAGCGGCAAGCGAGGTGGCGCGCGCGTGATCTACTATTTCTACAGTGCCGAGTTTCCTGTCCTCCTCATGGCGCTCTATGCCAAGAACGAGAAGGCCGATCTGAGCGCGCGCGAGAAAAGAGAATTCACCGCCTACGCAAAGGAAGCAGTGACACAATGGCGAAGAAGGTAAAGGGAAGCATAGCCAAACTCAGTCTCGCGGATGACATCCGCGCCAGCTGGCAGGAGGCACTGAAATATGTGCGCGGTGAAAAGGCCGACGTTATCGTACATCGCGTCGTGCCGCGCGATACTGATGTGCGTGAGGCGCGACTCAAGCTCGGCCTTTCGCAGCGCCAATTCGCATCCTTCATTGGGACGGCCGTGGGCACCGTCCGGAAGTGGGAGCTCGGCACCCGCCGCCCCTCCGGCGCGGCGCGCACCTTGATCGAGGTGATCAAGAGCGAGCCGAAAGCCGTGCGTCGGGCAATCGCAAAGAGCAAATCGGCAGCCTGAGCCACGATACCGGAACATAGAACGCCATGGCGTCTTGAACCTCTGACAAATCGGAGCTTTGGAGCCGCGCCATGATCCGCAAGCTCGCGTCCGGAAAGTACCGGCTGTATTCGCGCAAGAAGAATCCGAGGACCGGCAGGCGGCGCAATCTCGGCACGTTCGCCAGCCGCGCCGCCGCTGAGAAGCACGAGCGCGCCGTGCAGTATTTCAAGCGGCATTGACCTATGACCTCACCCTGAGGTGCTCGCCCGCAGGGCGAGCCTCGAAGGGTGAAGGCCATCCAAATCGGCTTTAGCCGATTTGGACATTAAGCCTGCCGAAATCGGGCAAACCCGATTTCGGTTGCGCCTCGGCCTGCATCCTTCGAGGGCCGCTTCGCGGCCGCCTCAGGATGAGGAATTAAGGCCGGTCGGCCGCAGGGCTGCGGCCTGAGCCGCCCGCAAATTTACCCCGCCGCCATCAAAAAGCGGCCACGCAGTCGCGACGGGATCGGCGCGGTTTTTGGCCAATCCGGCCGCATTTCACTCACCATTCCGCCCGGTCGGGGAATTTAGGTCGCAGCGTTGAACCAATCGGCCGCGGCGGGCTTCTAATACAGGGGCCACCTCCTATCTCTTGAGACGGGTCGTCGTGGTATCGCTCGTCGCTTCGCGATCGCTCCGTCGGCCGATCTCAAGGACCCGAAGCGCCGGGGCCCACAGTCCAAGGACCAAGGTCTCAACCAGCCGATCTCACGTAGTCAGGGGTAGCCATGCGTCTGCACAAAACGATCTTGCCCACCGCGCTCTTGGCTGCGGGTCTGGCGCTGCCGCTCGCCGCGCCGGCTTTCGCCAATGTCGTCATCACCGTCGACCAGGGCTCGCAGCGCATGCTGGTCACGGTCGACGGCGCCACCCGCTACGACTGGCCGGTGTCCACCGGCCGCGCCGGCTACAACACGCCAAACGGCACCTTCAAGCCGAACCGTATGGAGGTCATGCATTACTCGAACGAGTACGAAGACGCGCCGATGCCGCATTCGATCTTTTTCGACATGAACGGCCACGCCATCCACGGCTTCTCCGACACGCCGCATCTCGGCATGGCGGTGTCGCACGGCTGCGTGCGGCTGGCGCCGGCCAACGCCGCGGTGCTGTTCGACATCGTCAAGGCCGAGGGAATGGCGGACACGATCGTGATCGTACGCGGCCATATTCCGCCGCGCGGGCCGCTGATCGCGCGCCGCCAAGGCTCGCAGCAGCAGGCGGCCGCCCAGCCGTTGCAGACCGAGCTGGGCTATGGGCAACCGGTTTACGGCGGGCCGTCGCCATACGCCGGCCAGCCGGCTTACGACCAAACCTACGGCCGGCAAGTCTACGGCCAGCAAGTCTACGGCCAGCAAGTCTACGGCCAGCAGGCTTACGGACAACAGGGCTACGGACAGCAAAGCTACGCCCAGCAGGGCACCTACGGCCGCTCCGCATTCCCGCCGCAGCCGGCGCCGGTCTACGGCCATCCTTACGGCGGACAAGCGTATTACGGCACGCAGCCCTACGCGCCACAGCCGTATTCGCAGTACTGAGCCAACATCGTCATTCCGGGGCGCCGCGCAGCGGCGAACCCGGAATCCATAACCACAGGCGCTGCAGAACCGTCCGCGGCGCCTGAATACTTTTTCACTGCCGGGATTGTGGCTACCGGAGTCGCGGGTCTGCGGCCCGCGCCCCCGAACGACGCGGCGTTACGGCTTCTGAAACTTGAGCACGAAATTGTCGACCGGCATGACCGGCTTGTAGCTCACGAAGTCGTGGGTGTCGTTCGGATTGCGCCAGAAATTGCCTTCCCCGACGACGCGGAAACCGGCCGCTTCGACCTCCTGGCGCAGCGTCGCTTCCTCGATGCGATGCAGCGTCTTGACCACCGAGGTGCCCTGGCCCGGCAGCGCCGAATGATCGGCAATGACCAAAAATCCGCCGGGCTTGAGCGCGGCAAACATTTTGCGGTCCATCGCGGCGCGGTCGACCTTCATGTAGGCGGTGTCGTGGTAGTAGAATAGGAACGTGATCAGATCGAGGTCGTGCACGCCGGGCGGGATCGGATCGTCGAACGGGCGATAATCGGCGACCGCGTCTTGCATCGCCGGCGTTTTCAGCCGCGCCTCGAACGCGGTCTTCGCCTTCGCGCCGAGGTCGGCCGGGTTCTGGCCGTAGACGATGCCGTTCGGCGCCACCGCGCGCGCCATCAGCTCGGTCGAGTAGCCGCCGCCGGCGCCCATATCGAGCACCTTCATGCCCGGGCGCACGCCGGCAAAGACCAGAAACGGCACCGGGTCGCGGCGCTGGTCGGCCTTGCGGTCGGCATCGCTGCGGTCCGGCGCGGCAAGGAGTTTTGCGTAGTCGGGCGCCTGTCCCTGGGCGCGCGCGCCGCCGGCGGCCAGGCCGAGCCAACAGCCAGCCGCAAGGCCCACTGCCAAAGTCGCTAAAATCGTCCGTCGTCGCATCGTGCCCATCATTGTCTCCAGCGTTGCGCTCGGTCCATGCTAGAGCATGTTCCGCTGTAATCGAATCGAGTTCCTTCATTCGTCATTGCCGGGCTTGACTCGGCAATCCATGCTGCGTTGAAGCCACATGGATGCCCGGGTCAAGCCCGGACATGACGAGAACGTGGTGCTATCTGAGCGAGATATGCTCTAGCCCAATCCGGCGCGCCCGCCGTTGACAAGCGCGTGACACAGAACCGCAAACGGTGTGGAAAAGTAGCGGATAAAGCTGTGCATGAAACTTGAAAAACGGCGCACGAGCCCACCGCATTCTCTCATGGCACTTGATTGTGAATTATGTGCGTGAGCCGAAACCGACTTGTCTCGCCAATGGCTTCGTCCAGACAATCATCTCCGCCGGACCAGTTCACCGCCACCGTCGAAACCGAGCAACACACGGCGCATCGGCTTGCCGACGCGTTCGCCGAGCGCTTCGCCGGCGAAGCCGCTGTGAGCATCGTGGATACCGCCAGCGGCCGCTGGCGCGTGATCCTTTATTTCGGCCGCACAATCGACGCCGACACCGTGCGCCATCTCGCGGTGGCGGCGGGGATTGCCGCATCGGCGCTGCGCTTTGGCCGCGTCGCCGCGGCGGATTGGGTCGAAAAAAGCCTCGCCGGGCTCAAGCCCGTCGAAGCCGGCCGCTTCGTCGTGCACGGCGCGCACGACCGCGCGCGCATCGCGCCGCACCGGATCGCCATCGAGATCGAGGCGGCGCTCGCCTTCGGCACCGGCCACCACGGCACCACGCGCGGCTGCCTCCTCACGCTCGATCGCATCTGCAAGGCGCAAGCGAAAGCGCGCCCTCTTGTTCCACCTCATCCTGAGGTGCGCGCCCAAGGCGCGCCTCGAAGGATGAGGCCGAGGCGCTGGGGCCTCGCCCTTCGAGGCTCGGCGCGTAGCGCCGAGCACCTCAGGGTGAGGGGAACTAGGCCACGCATCCTCGATCTCGGCACCGGCTCGGGCGTGCTCGCCATCGCCGCGGCGCGCGCGCTGCGCTGCCGCGTGCTGGCGATCGACATCGACCCGCAGGCGGTCGATGCGGCGCGCAACAATGCGCGGCGCAACGGCGTCGGCCCGCTGGTCGAAGTGCTCCGCGCCGACAGCGTCGCCGGCCTGCGGAGCCGCGCGCCGTTCGATCTCGTCTTCGCCAATATTTTGCTGGCCCCGCTGCAACGCTTCGCCGCGGCGCTGACGCAAAAACTCGCGCCCGGCGCGCGCCTCGTTCTGTCCGGCATCCTGCCGGCGCAGGCCAACGCCGTCGTCGCCGCCTATCACCGTTTGACGCTGCGGCGGCGCATCGATCTCGACGGCTGGACCACGCTGGTGTTCGCGCGGCGTTAGGCCCGGCGCCTCGGCCTATCGTTCGCGGCTCACGCTGCGCGGGAAAAATTTTTTACTTGACCTCGATGGCGTTGCGCAGCGCGATCGGCGCGGCGACGCCGTCGAGGCGCTCGATGGCGCCAGCCCCGCCGGCAGCGTGAATATGCACCGAGCCATAATCGAAGATGCGGCCCCAGATCGACTGACTGACGTCGACCGTGGTGGCCTTGTCGACGCTCATCTCTGCAGTCTGCCGGGTGATGAAGCCGCGCTTGAAGATGATGCGCTTATCGGTCACCGCGATCTCGGTGGTCCAGCGGATGAACCAGGCTCGGGCGGCGGTAAACAACGCGGCGAGGCCAAACAAAACCACGGTGGCGTACATCAGGTCGGTGCGTGCATCGCTTTGCGACAGGAACACCCATTCGAGGATGATCAGCACCACGGCCAGGATCACGCAAAAAATCGCACGGTGATAAATGACCCAGCTGATGCGTCCGACCATGACGATCCGCTCGCCCGGCTGGATCACGTGCTTGACGTAGCTCATGGAAAAACTCCGCCGCGCGATTCGGCCCGGACAAGCTTATCCTTCCCCGCGAAGCGAGGAAGGGGGACCATCTTGCGCAGCAAGATGGTGGAAGGGGCGCCGGACTAGCTAGGGGCTTGATTTTCGCCCCGAGGAATTCGTCGAGTCCCGCGCCCCTCCACCGCGCTTCACCGTAGCCGACGCTTCGCGGCGGCGTTAATAAATTGACGGCGGCCGTAGGCCGCCTATGCCCCCTCCCCCGCGATGTTTCGCATCGCGAGGGAGGAAAGAATCTACGCCGCCGCGGCTACTGCGGTGCCGTTGAAGGTGAGGCCGCCGCGGCCGGCCGAGATCGTCACCGTCTCGCTATCCTTGACCTTGCCGGACAGGATCAGCTCGGAGAGCGGATCCTGCACCGATTTCTGGATCACGCGCTTGAGCGGCCGCGCGCCGTAGGCCGGATCGTAGCCCTTGTCGGCGAGCCACTCGCGCGCCCTGGCGTCGAGCTTGAGCGCGATCTTGCGCTCGTCCAACAGATGCTGCAGCCGTTTGAGCTGGATGTCGACGATGCGGCCCATGTGCTCGCGCTTGAGCCGATGGAACAGGATGATCTCGTCGATACGGTTCAGGAATTCGGGCCGAAACCTCGCCCGCACCTCAGCCATCACCACGTCGCGCACCTTGTCGGTGTCCTCGCCGTCGGGCTGCGCGACCAGATACTCGGCGCCGAGATTGGAGGTCATGACCAAGAGCGTGTTGCGGAAGTCGACGGTGCGGCCCTGCCCGTCGGTGAGCCGGCCGTCGTCGAGCACCTGCAGGAGCACGTTGAACACGTCCGGATGCGCCTTCTCGATCTCGTCGAACAGCACGACCTGATAGGGCCGCCGCCGCACCGCCTCGGTGAGCGCGCCGCCCTCCTCATAACCGACATAGCCGGGTGGCGCGCCGATCAGGCGGGCCACCGAATGCTTCTCCATGTATTCGGACATGTCGATGCGGATGAGCGCGTGCTCGTCATCGAACAAATACTCGGCCAACGCCTTGGTCAGCTCGGTCTTGCCGACGCCGGTGGGACCTAAGAACATGAACGAGCCGATCGGCCGGTTCGGGTCCTGCAGGCCGGCGCGGGCGCGACGCACCGCGGTCGACACGGCTTTCACCGCCTCGTCCTGGCCGACCACGCGCTTTTCGATCTGCTGCTCCATGCGCAGGAGCTTGTCGCGCTCGCCCTCGAGCATGCGGTCGACCGGAATGCCGGTCCAGCGCGACACCACCTGCGCGATGTGATCGGCGGTGACCGCCTCGTCCACCATGGCAGCGCGGCCGTCGTCGGCCTCCATGGTCTTCAGTTTCTTTTCGATGTCCGGGATGCGGCCGTAGGCGATCTCGCCGGCGCGCTGGAAATCGCCGCGGCGCTGCGCATTGGCAAGCTCGGCGCGCAGCTGGTCGAGCTCGTTCTTGAGCTTCTGGGCGTCCGCAAGCTTTTCCTTCTCGGACTTCCAGCGCGTGGTCAAATCCGCGGACTTTTTCTCCAGCGCCTTCAGTTCGGCCTCGACGCCGTTGAGCCGCGCCCGCGAGCCGGGATCGTGCTCTTTCTTGAGCGCCTCCTGCTCGATCTTCAGCCGAATGATCTCGCGGTCGGTGGAGTCGAGCTCCTCCGGTTTGGAATCGACCTGCATCTTCATCCGCGCCGCCGCCTCGTCGACCAGATCGATCGCCTTGTCGGGCAGGAAGCGGTCGGTGATGTAGCGGTGCGACAAGGTCGCCGCCGCGACCAGCGCGCCGTCGGTGATGCGCACGCCGTGATGGGCCTCGTATTTGTCCTTCAGGCCGCGCAGGATCGAGATGGTGTCCTCGACCGACGGCTCGTCGACGTAGATCGGCTGAAAACGCCGCGCCAGGGCGGCATCCTTCTCGACGTGTTTTTTGTATTCGTCGAGCGTGGTAGCGCCGATGCAATGCAGCTCGCCGCGGGCGAGCGCCGGCTTGAGCAGGTTCGAGGCGTCCATGGCGCCGTCGGCTTTGCCGGCGCCGATGATGGTGTGCATCTCGTCGATGAAGAGAATGTAGGCGCCGGCCGCCCCGGTCACCTCGGTCAGCACGGCTTTCAGCCGCTCCTCGAACTCGCCGCGGTATTTGGCGCCGGCGATCAGCGCCCCCATGTCGAGCGCAAGCAGCTTCTTGTCGTGCAGGCTGTCCGGCACGTCGCCGTTGACGATGCGCAGCGCCAAGCCTTCGACGATGGCGGTCTTGCCGACGCCGGGCTCGCCGATCAGCACCGGGTTGTTCTTGGTGCGCCGCGACAGCACCTGGACGGTGCGGCGGATTTCCTCGTCGCGGCCGATGACCGGATCGAGCTTGCCTTCGCGCGCCGCCTGGGTGAGGTCGCGCGCGTAGCGCTTGAGCGCGTCGTAGGCGTTCTCGGCCGACGCCGAGTCGGCGGTGCGGCCCTTGCGCAGGGCTTCGATCGCGGCATTGAGGTTTTGCGCGGTGACGCCGGCATTGGCCAGAATCTTGCCGGCTTCGCTCGAGCGATCGAGCGCCAGCGCCAACAACAGCCGCTCGGCGGTGACGAACGAATCGCCGGCCTTTTCGCCGGCTTTTTCCGCGGCGTCGAACACGCGCGCCAAGGCCGGATCGAGATAGATCTGGCCGGCGCCGCCACCGGAGATTTTCGGCCGTTTCGCCAGCGCCGCTTCGGTCGCAGCCAAAGCCGCGCGCGAATTGCCGCCGGCACGGTCGATCAGCCCCGCGGCCAGGCCTTCGGGGTCGTCGAGCAAAACTTTGAGCAAATGCTCGGGCGCGAATTGCTGGTGGCCCTCGCGCTGGGCCAACGACTGGGCCGCTTGCACGAAGCCGCGGCTGCGGTCGGTGTATTTATCGAAGTTCATGATGTCTCCCTCGGCCTATTCCGCTGCCCCCGAGAGGCGCAGCCGGAACATCGTCATTGGGTTTTGTGGACCTGGACAGGCGGCGGCGCCCTGACCGAGATCAAAGCGATCATCCGTCAAGGCAACCGGCACCAGCGGATCCCATTGCGGCAATCCGCTACGGTGAATATGGGGAGGCGAACGGCTGATTGAAGGGCCGAGCGGGGGGAACCGAAGATGGGGACGGCAGCGGGTCTGAAGTAACGGGGGATGCGCCGGTGAGAGCCGGGACTTCAGACAAGAAAACGACGCAGTATCTGACCCACATTCCTGGCTGCCGCCTTGTCGAGCCTCCCCAGTCGCCGATCAATGCGGCCGGGGTCGATGCATGCGACCTTCGCCGGCCGCACCACCGACGGTGCGGGCAAGCCGGCGCGTTTTAGATCGGCGATCGCGACATCGCTTGACCACGGCTCGTTCTCGGCGCTGGTGATCATCGCCAGCCATATGACGCCGTGAGTTGCGAGCTTCCTGTTGGAGATGACGAGTGCCGGCCGGCGTTTTTCCGCGAGCCGGTCGGCATAGGGAAACGGAACAACGACTACATCGAAGGCATCGAAACGCGTGCGCTCAAAGGCTTCCATAAGCCTTCTCGTCTGCCTTGCCGGCCCATTCGGAGAAGGCGGCAAACGGATCGTCCGCGTCGTTCCCGGCCGCCTTGTCGAGCAGCACGCCGTCGGCGGTCAGCCGATATCGTAACGTGTCGCCCGGTTTGAGCCCCAAACGTTCGCGCACCGCGCGGGGGATCACAGTTTGGCTCTTGATCGAGACCTTGGAGAAGGCCGATGGGGGGCGGATTTGCCGATTCATGCCCATAATATGACTTACTGCCTTACGCCTTACAAGATATCCCCGCCCTTTCGAGGGGGTAGCCATCGGCTCGCAAATCGCCCCCCTGTCGCATCCGCAATTATAGATTTTCGCCTCGCTCGTCCTCTAAAAGCGACGGCATGAACACAGCAACGATGCAAGCCGCTTCCCCCGCGAAAGGCCCCTACCGCTGGCTCGTTCTGGCGGCGGCCACCTTCGCCCAGGCCAGCGCCTCGTTCGCCATGCTGGGCCTGCCGGCGCTGGCCGGTTTTTTGCAGCAGGATTTCAGCCTGTCGGCCGCCGCCACCGGCCTCCTTCTCACCGCGACCTACGCCGCGCCGCTGTTTGCGCTCCTCTTCGTCGGCGACCTGCTCGACCGCAAGAGCGAGCGGCTGATCATCGGCGTCGGCGCCGCCATCCTGTTTGTCGCCATGCTGCTGGCGGCGGCGAGCCGCGGCTTCGCCGCCCTGCTGGTCTGGCTGTTCGTCGCCGGGCTCGGCTACAGCGCGACCCAGCCGGGCGGCAGCAAGTCGGTCTCGGTCTGGTTCCGCGGCGACCGCCTCGGCCTCGCCATGGGCGTTCGCCAGGCCGGACTGCCGCTCGGCGGCGCCATTGCGGCGGCGATCCTGCCCGCCATGGCGGCGGCCTTGAGCTGGCGCGCCGCCTTCGTCGCCGGCGCCGCGGCCGCGCTCGCCGGCGGCCTCGCCTTCGCGCTGGTCTATCGCTCGCCGCCCGAAGACGCCGATGGCGCACCCAGGCGCGCGAGCTTAAGCTTGTCGCTCGTCGCCGGCTTGTTGCGCGAGCGCTGGATGCGCAACGCCATGGTGACAGGGCTCGCGCTGGTGAGCGCGCAATACGGCATTCTCACCTGGCTGATGCTCTATCTGCGCGACCACGCCCATATCGCGCTCACCCGCGGCGCCGCGTTTTTGTTCCTGGTGCAGTTCGTCGGCGTCGCCGGGCGCATCGGCCTTGCCGCCTGGAGCGACCGCGCGCCGGCCGCGCGCTTTGGCCTGCTCACGCTGTCGATGATCGCGGTCGCCGCCGGCATCCTCACTCTGATGTTCGTTCCGGCGAACACGCCGGAGCCGGCGCTGGCGCTGCTCGCCGGTTGGCTCGGCTTCTTCGGCCTCGGCTGGTACGGTCCGTGGGTCGCCTATCTTGCCGAAGTGGCGCCCACCAACAATGTCGGCCTGACGCTCGGCGCCGCCATGGCGCTCAATCAGCTCGGCATCATGGCCGCGCCGCCGCTGCTCGGCCTCGCCCACGACCTGTCTGGCGGCTACACCGCGCTGTGGGCCTGCATCGTCGTCACGCTCGGCGTGGCGTACGGGTTGACGAAGCTCACCGCGCCGAATCGCGAGGGCTAAGCCGATCTCACTTTACGCCGCTGGCCGCGGGTCCGAATTCCGCCAGCACGCGGGCGAGCGCGGTCGGCTCGACCTTGATCGGGCCGGTGAATGGATAATCGACCGCAATGATGATCAAGAGCTCCGAGAATATGAGTAGCGACAGCAGCACGGTCATCGCCGTCTGTGCCCTTAAGTTCTCGCTGCCGAAGAAGAAGGTAAAAACGATCGTCACCACGGCGCCGCCGAACAGCACCGGCCAGATGACGCTGGGGACGATGCCGTCGGCGGCGATCAATCTCGCGTTGCGGGCCAGCGTAATCACGTCAAGTTGGCGAAGGATTTCCGGCAACACCGCGGTCTCGCGGGACGCGGAAGACTGCGAAGACAGCAATGTCGAATAGATGGCATCGAGTGCCGATCGGGCGCGTGGGTATCGGTCCGTTGCGCCTCGCTCCATGGCGGGCCAACTGCGGTTGATGGCAGCGGTCAGATAGTTGGACATGCCCTCGCGCAAGGCTGCGCCGGATTGCTGGTCCAATCCGTGCGACAGCCGATAAATAGTCGCCGCGCCGGCGGCTTCCGCGGCCACATTGGCGTCAGCGTCGCTGAACTTTTGCCACACGACGATGATGGCGAAGGCCATCAGAACTGCATAGAGCACGCCGATGGTCGCGAATTTGAACCCGGCGATCTCATTGTTGGTGACCAGCTTTTCAAGCTTCACGAAGCGACGCACGACGCTCGGGCCGAACGAAGCCAATAGCGTGGGCAGCACAACGACGAGCGTGGCCGAAAGCCAAAGCGAGTGGCTGGTGAGAAAATGGATCATTGCGGAACCGGATCAATACAAGAGCGCGGGTCGCGATCCTCAAGCCCTGAACGCCTCTGCGCCGCGGAAATCAATTGTCACAATAGTCGCGGCTACACGCAAGCCCGGTTGACCATTGGCATGCGCACTTGGCACCGCTCCAGGCACTAAACCGACCGCCAGCAGATCAGCGATTGACGCCCTGCGCCGTCAACGCCACAGTGGGCTCGGGAGAATTCATTCCAGGAACGGGAGTGCCATGAAAGCGCGCCGTATCGCCGAACTTTCGATGGCTGCAGTCTGCGCAGGCGCCTGCCTCGCGCTGCCGCCGCAAGGCGCAAATGCCGCCATGAAGCACGGCGCGCCGATAAGATCTGCCCATGCGGAACTGGCGCGGGGCAAATATCTCGTCATCTTCGGCAGCTGCACCGATTGTCACACGCCCGGCAGTTTCTTCGGCAAGCCGGACATGGCCAGATTTCTGGGCGGGTCGGATGTCGGTTTCGCGATTCCGGGATTGGGGGTCTTCGTCGGACCAAACCTGACGCCTGACGTTAAGACCGGATTGGGCAGTTGGACCGAACAGCAGATCGTGACGGCGATGACGACCGGAAAAATCCCCAACGGACGCACGCTCGCTCCGGTCATGCCGTGGCACGCTTACGCCAATCTGACGAAATCCGACGCGCTGGCGATCGCCGCGTATCTCAAGAGCTTGCCGCCGGTGTCGCATCAGGTCGGCGGACCTTACGGTCCGAACCAGACTCCCAACGAAGCCGTCATGGTCGTGGTCCCGCCCGACGTTTACGCCAATCTGCCGAAGCCCGGCGGCGCGGCGCCGGCGCCCGCTGCACCGGCGGCGTCCGGCAAATAATAAAGGCGCGAAAGGACTGCTTGCCGGCAGCCCTATAGCGGCTCGCCGCCCGGCTTGCTGACCACCTTCCAGGTCTGCGCCTGCTCGCTCCACAGCGTCATGACCGAATTCGAAAGATCAAGGCCGCGCTGCGGGACCTTCTCGAAGTCGTAGACGCCATCAATGCTGGCAAAACCCTTCAGGTGATCGAGATAATCGTGGACCTGCTGCGCCGTCGCCTGCGGGCCAATGCTGCGCAGCGCGTGCACGACGATCATGGCCGGCTCCCAGGCGAGCTCGGACGGCTCGTCCGGCTTCAATCCGGCTGCGGCGAAGCTTTTGTAGAACGCGTCCTGCGCCTTCGCCACCTCTGGCGCAACGATGTTCGGGTCGTGCGCGATATATTCTCCGGCCGGCATGTAAAGCTCTCTGGGCAGGAACGCCGCATATTGTTTCATCTGCGCGTAGGTCATGTTGCCGTCGGTCGTTATTGTCGGCACATCGAGCCCGCCCTGCAGCATGCCGCGGAAAATCGTCTGAATCGGCGAGCCGGTGCTCCAGGCGATAAAGGCCTGCGGCTTCGCCGCCTTGATCTTCTCGATCTGCGCCGCGACGCTGACATCGGTGGTGTTGAAGTGCTCGGTGTCGACCGCCTGCATGGCTTTGTTGTCGGGCTCGGCGAGCACGCCCTTGATGCCTTGTTCGAACTCCTGGCCGGTGGCGTCGGTCGAAAAGATGAAGGCGACACGCCTCCAGCCTTGCAAACGAAGAAAGCGGATCGCCGCCCTGGCGAGATCGAGCGTCGAGACGCTGGCCGTGAACGCGTAGTCGCCGGGCGCCGGGTGCAAGCCGGGCGAAAAGCAATATTGCACCGGGCCGTTCTTGGTCAGCGGCACCGTGGCGCGGCACAGCGCGACCAGCGACGAACCGAGGATCACCGCAGGCTTTTTCGGCAAAATCTGGTCGACCAACTGGACGCTGACTTGTGGCGCCGACTGATCGTCATAGAACACGAAATGCACCGGCCGGCCCGCTATGCCGCCGGAGCCGTTGACGACCTTCTCGGCCAATTCGAGCGATTGCCGCTCGCCGGAGCCGATGAAGGCGCCGGAGCCGGTTTGCGCCAGCACGGCGGGGATGTCGAGCGGCGCTGCCGTGGGCGCCGCAGCGCTCACCGCGGCGAACGCCGCCGCGAGCACAGACGTGCCAACACAAATCATGGTGCCGAGCCGACGCGATATCATTATCTTCTCCGTTTGCGGGCTGCGCCCCGCAATGGCGTGACTGTTTTTGCCGCTACGCACCGCGACAAGGCAAGAGACCGGCCGCCGACACGAAGCCGCAGCAATGGAGGGTTGGCTGAGCGTAGCGAAGCCCACGCGGACGAAGATTCCCGCCGTGAACGAAGGCGTGGGTACGGCGCTGCGCGCTTATGCCGGCCCCACTTTGGGCCGTCAGCCCGCGCAGGTTCTTCGCCGGTACCTTGCACCGCCCTTAATCAAATCGCCACATTGTCCGCGGGTCCGGCATGTCGGTAGTCACCCGATTAACGGACATTCGCCCGAGCGTCTAAAAATGACGCGAATGACCGGTCTCGACCAAGCCGCAGACGGTTTTGCCGCGTTGCTCAACTGAGGTGAAACCTCGTCAAAACGCTTCGGCTGATCTGGCGCACACTTAAGCGGCTGATTGGAAACAAGAACTTTTCTGACGCTGGTTTGACAGTCGGTTGACGCAGCGTGCGTATAAAAAACGCATAACTTTAAGCCATCCACAAACATTAACGCTTCTTAACGAGCGCGAACTTCGCCTGACTAATAATCTCTTTCCGACACTTCATCGGTTCGCTTGCGCTTGCGCTCGCCCTCTCACCGTACCTGCCGCGTGAAACGGGTTTGGATATGTTCTATATTTCCACGGTGGGGAGCACTGCCAGCCTCTGGTTCACCCGCGTGCTGAGCCTCCATCCGGGTATCGCCTGCTTCCACGGTGCGCGGTCGATCTCTGCGGCGGGCGATGAGCCGTCGCACAATGAGCCCCACCGATTCGTGCAGGAGCTGAGTCGACTTTATCTGCTTGCTGACGGCTGTAAATATTTTGGCGCAGTGCACGGCTTTGTGAGTCGCGTTATCAAACCGGAAATCGATGCGGTCCACGGCGGGTTTGCCGCGATGTGCCGGCACCCGATCATTCGCCTCAATTCGCTTCTTCATCGCGAAGCACAGCACATTCAATCAGGCGAACCTCTGACGGTTGCAGAGGTGTTTCGGATTTTACGAAATTGCTCAATTGATGAAGCCGATGCTGCCGAAGCGGATCGCCTGCGCAATTGCGAAATTTATGCTCCGAAATTCTTCAGCCTCTGCCGTGCGACTATCAGCGAGGACATGTGGAATTTCAGCAATCTCCACGAGCACCAGCTATTCCGGTATGAAAAATTCACATCGGACCCGAAATACTTTCATCGCTGCTTTGAGCATCTGGTTGCCGGTTGTCGCGAGTACACGGCACATGTCGAATGGCGTCCTACAGGATCTCGCCTGAAACAAAGCGCAGACGATTCCGGTATCCAGCGTAATTTTGATTGGCAGCCTGCGGAACCGCCCTTGGAATGCTCGGACGATTATCTGGCCGTCGTTTTTAACCACGGCGTGGTGAACGAGAAAGCGTCGGATCCGAGATCGGCTGCAGAAATCTTCGCCAACTGGCCGGATCAATTCAAGTTAATCTTCGCGATGGCGCTGCAAAGCTGCGGGGGTTTGGAGGCGCTCCGGCGTTACGCGGATTTTGGGTACGAACTGCCGGATTATTGCGAAACGATCCTGCACGGAGATTCGGCCGAGAATCTCTTCCAGCGGCTGCTGGATGCGTGTCCTATGCTGCAGCGCGTCGTGGCTCAGCTTGAACAGCGTTCGCTCGAAAGCCGTTTACCGCATCTGGGGCTCGGACTTTGGACACGCGCCAAGGGATGGCTGGGCCGCTGATCAAGATCAGCACCGATCCAGGCGAGGGTCGATCGGATCGTGGCGCGTTGGCGGCGGCCCCGCTCCGCCAATACCTTATAGGCGAAAATGTCCGAGCTGAGCTATATGATGCCGCAACCTCACCAAAGGCCGCGCCGTGCGCATCGATTTCGATTGGACCGCGCGGACCGATACCATGACGGACGAATACGATTTCTCGAAGGCCGGACGCGGACGATTTTTTCGCCCCAACGCAACCCTGGTGCCGCCGGTGCACCTCGATCCCGACGTGCTTTCGTTTCTAAGCGCCCGCGCCGAGGCACGCGGCATGTCCTTGAACGAACTCGTCAACGCGCTCCTGAAAAAGGACATCGAGCTGATCGAGGCGGGGGAATAGGCAGAACCCGGCGGGCGGATTATGCTTCGTTAGTCCGCCTTACGCGCTTAAGAGGACAACAAGTCGCCTCGTAAGAAGCGTTGATGTTCAAGGGCATCATCGATGCCGCCGATCAAACTTCTGTAGCGCATCCAAATGAGCACCAATTTGTGCTTCGCAAAGCGTTATGGCGAAAATTATAGCCTGCGTATGCTCAAGAGAAAAAGTCTTAACCTCGTTGAGGGTCGCAATAGAGGTTTCCAGGATTGAGAGTGATTTATGGTCAATAAGAAATGGGTGCGTGGCATGGCGGTCCCAAAAGTCCGTCGCGCGATCTAGGCGATCGGGTATTTTTGCCATGTTAGGTTTCTCTGTGGCGTTGCCGATCCGGGCTACGGTCCTTACGAATCATAACCCGAGTGCGCGGCGACGGCTTCAGCAAACGGCCGGAGCGGGTAAAAAAAGCGCAGCAGAATCAATGCTGGGGCCACGTGGGACGAAAATCCTTGACAATATCCGCGCGCTCACTAAATGGGCGCGCCGTCCTGCTCGTCCTTAAGGGACGTCACCGGCGACGGCCGGTGATTGGGGCGGGAGCGGCGCCTGCGGGCGGGGCTCGTAACCCTGTTCTCGGGCGGCTCTGGGAAGACGCCCGGCCGGCATTACGACCGGCCTGCGTGCAGAACGCTGGACTGGGACAGGCGACGGCGGAATAAAAGCTGCCGAAGCCACGTCCCAGGAAGCGCGTCGCTGGAGCTGAGCGGCGGCGTTGGTTCGCTGCCGTCAGAGCCGCGGTGGAACGCCGGTAGGCGTGCCGCCCCCGTGGGGGCGGCGCCGCACCCGTATGGTGCGGCGGTTTGGTCTGCGTCTGCCGGCGTTCCGCCTCCCTTATTTTATTTTCTTCTTTCTTCGTAGCCTGGGTTGAGCAAAGCGAAACCCAGGGCCGCCAGTGAAGCTTGCAAAACCGTTCCCGGATGTCGCTTCGCTCCATCCGGGTTACAAGAATGCGCCGCGCCCGATCGACCGCAGCCGGTCCTACCGCCGGTCTTTTTCTTCGGTGTTTACGCGATCCCGCTCGGCGACTTTTTGCTCGTGCCGTGCCGCAAAACTCGGATGCAAAAAACCGCATCGCGAGAACGGTGAAGCTTGCCCCTGTGGTCCTCATCCTGAGGCGCCCGCGCGGAGCGCGGGCCTCGAAGGATGCAGGCCGAGGCGCCGGGGCCTTCATCCTTCGAGGCTCGGCGCGGAACTTGTCATCAGGCCGGCCGAAGGCCGGACCCGTTGGCGCCGACCACCTCAGGATGAGGTCTTAGGAACGCCCTTGCCCCTTTGCAGTTGATCGAATCGAAAATTCGGAGAACCGACATGCGGAACAAACAGTCGCGTAAAAACGAGCCGCCGACCGAGCAGGATTTTTTGAAACGCCGCAGCTACCAGGAGGGCCGCGCGCTGATGGATGCGGCGCATCTGGCGGTGCAGCGGCTTTATTGCGACGCGCTCGGTTTCTGGCGCCGCTGCAGGAGCAAACCATGCCGGCGGCATCGGCGCTGCTGCGGCAATCAGACCGCGTGTCTCTTTCGCGGCCTGCCGTTCGTGCCGCCGGCGGAGCGGGTCAAGGCCGAGAAGGAAGTGATCGCCGGCGGGCCGCGCCGCGAGCCGCCGGCCTCGCATGCCGAATGGGTGGTGCGCAGAAGCGCGCTGCGCGTCCTGGTGTCGTGGGGCTTCGGATGAGCGCCTTCTCAGCCGTCATTCCGGGGCGCGGCCGAAAGGCCGCAAGTCCGGAATGACAAGATTACATCCGCAACAGCCGCCGGGCGTTGCCGGACAGGATCTTGGCCTTGTCGGCGTCGGACAGCGGCACCGTCGCCATCCATTCCATGGCCGGCGGATTGAGCACGAACGGCCAATCGACCGCGAACAGGATATGATCGACGCCCATCTCCATGACGCAGCACAACAGCGCCGGGTTGGAGAAATTGCCGCTCGTGGTGACGTAAAAGTTGTTGGTGAACACGTCGCGGAACGACAGCGCCTTCTGCCCCGGCCGCGCCAGCGCGTGATCGACGCGCCAGACCAGGAACGGCAGCGTCTCGCCGAGATGGCCGAGAATGATTTTCAGGTTGCGATGGCGCTCGAACACGCCGGAGAGAACGAGCCGGATGGCAAGTGTCGCGGTCTCCACCGTGTAGCCCCACGCCGCCCGCGCCACGATCGGAAAATCCTTGACGTAATCGTCGTAGTAGAGCCGGCGCACGTCGGCCTGCGGCAGCGACGGATGCAGATAGATCGGCACGTCGAGCTGTTCGGCGCGCGCATAAATCGGCCAGAACCGCTTGTCGTCGAGGAACACGTCGTTGGCGAGGCCGTGCAGCATGGCGCCCTTGAAGCCGAGCTCCCTGGTGGTGCGCTCGAGCTCGTCGGCGGCGGCTTCCGGGACCGCGGTCGGCAATGCGGCGAACGCGGCGAAGCGTTGCGGATTGGCGGCGACCGCCTGGTGCAGCCGGTCGTTGACCCGGCGGGTGAGCGCCGCGGCCTTGTCGGCCGGCAGCTTTTGCGTCGACGGCGCGCCGTGCGAGATCACCTGCACGTCGATGCCGGCTTGGTCCATTTCCTGCAGGCGAATGCCGGTGAAATCGTGCAGGCGCTTATATTGCTCGCCCGGCCGGCCGGCTTCGCTCCCCGTGTAAGTCTTCTCCAGCTCCTCGTCCCAATAATGCTCCTCGATGGCGATCACCGGACAATGCGGCTTCGAAAACATCGCTGCCCCCCTCGCTCCTTTGCGTGCCGCCGGTTAGTAGCAAGTCTTCCGGCGCCGTGTCATGCCCCGCGGGGGAACCTTCGCCTATGGCGCGCGTTGGGGTTGCCGGGTGAGTGCGATGGAGACGACAATGCGGCTAGTCATGATTGCCGGCGTGCTGGCGGCGACGTTCGCCGGTTCGAGCGCGTTCGCGCAAACCAGCGGTTACACCCACCACACATACTGCCTGATCAAGGGCTCCAGCAAGGAATGCGCCTTCGATTCGATGGCGCAATGCCTGCAGTCCAAGACGGGGAACAAGGATACTTGCGAGCCGAATACCCCGCCGCAGAACCACTAAAAGGCGCGTTGCCCGGATCAGTCTGCCGCAGCAGGCGCTGCGGGCGTGGGCGGATGACGCCGGAAATAGTCGGCGTCGCGGGCGGTTTGGCGAAACTCGGCGCGCCCGCGCCAGTCGAAATGGCGCGCCGCCATGTCGGTGCCGTAGCGCACGCGAAACAACAGCGTGCGCGCGGCGCCGTTTTCGTATTCGTGCAGTTCGCCCGGCGGATGCACCACGAAAGCGCCGGGCACGAGCGCCAGCGTCTGCTCGGGCGTCCGCATGGTGCCGCCGCCGGTAAAGCAGAAATAAATCTCGGTGGCGTGCGGATGACAATGATTGGGGCTGACTTGGCCCGGCTCCCAGCAGGCGACGGTGACGTCGCCGTCGGCGATCTTGCCGAGGATTTTTTCGACGTGTTTTTTCGGATCAAACGCGGCCTCGCCGGCCAAATCGAACACCTGCATGCCGATTGCTCCGCCTGCCTGATTGTCGAAGGTTGAATTTAGCTCGAAACGGCGGCGAGCGCGAGCGTAACGTCGGGCGACGTGATTTGCTGCAGTCCTGCGCGGAAACACGAAGTTTATGAGGAGCGATGCGGCGGGCAAAAGCCGAGCCACACCGGGAAAGCCGGCCAAGCAGCGGTTGCAACGCTGCCTTGCAGTGGCGCATCATGCCGGCGCACGAGCCGGCGGTTAGATTAAGCCCAAGGAGCCGGGGACGGGAACAACGCGCGGCAGCAATCAGGGACGTCGGCAGGGGACATCACCATGGCGAGCATCCTGTGCAAGACCCACTTCGATCGGCGCACCATCGCGCGCGTCAACAACATGTTCATGGTCGTGTTGTTTGGCAGCGGTTTTTTCGCCTGCATGATCGGCGCCTCGGTCTACGATGTCGGCCGCCTGTTTTCGGCGTGGTGAACGCGACGCATTGCTATGGGTGCCAGCCGCCCCGGATTGCTTCGCTTCCGCCTTCGCGCTACGCGCTTCGGCGCTCGCAATGACGGATGCAACTCTGCATTTAAGACGGCATTAATCGTGGCGGCCTAAGCTTGCCTTCCGCATAGCGCCTGGAAAGGCAGAGACGATGGCAGAGCGCCGCCAAGCGATCCGGCAGAAGAGCTTTCTGCGCGGCTGCGTTTATTTCAACAAGCGCCGCGGTGCGCTCGACTGCCTGATCCGCGACTATTCCGACCGCGGCGCGCGCATCATCTTCTCCGAAACCGTCAATGTGCCGGACATGGTCGACCTCTACATCCCGCAGAAGGAGCAGACCGTGCGCGCGCGGGTGCAGTGGCGCTCCGGCGACGAGATCGGGCTCGCTTTTCCGGACGCGTTGCGCGCCGCCGACGGCACCAGCGACGGCGAGCTGGCGCTGCGCGTTGCGCAGCTCGAAAGCGAGGTTGCCGGACTGCGCCGGCTCGTGAAAAAGCTCAGGGCCGAGATCGCCTCCGGCGACGCCGCCGACGCGGCATGAGTATTCGATCGGACGAGCTGTACTTTCCGCTCGTCCCGGCGAAAGCGTGCGAAAGCGGGGGCCCAGTTTCACGCCCATGCCTCTGGATTCCCGCTTTCGCGGGAATGAGCGGAAGGACTATATTGCGCTCCGCCCCTCAATCAAAAATGCGGTCGCCCTGCAGGTCGATGATCTGCCGCGCCTTGTTGATCGTGAAGGCGAGCGCGTCCTCGTAGGACGCGTAGGCGTCGGCGCGAATGAAGCGGTGCTGCTTGGGCACGCCGCCGATCTCGCGCTCGATCGTGCCGGCGGTCTGATAGGCGCCGTTGTTCTTGTACGGCGCGGCGCGGATGACGTAGCCCTTGTACTCGACCGGATCGGAAACTTTTGCAGCCGCGGCGCCGGACCGGCGGCCGAACAGCGCGCTCCAGAACGACATCGCGGGCTCCCGATGCTGCGGCTTGGGAAGTGGCGGCCAATGTTACGCCGCGGCGCACCCATAGAGAAGCTGCACGTCGTACTGATTGCGCCGGATGAATTCCGCTCATTCCCGCGCAAGCGGGAATCCAGTGGCTTGCAAAAGAGCTGGGTCGCCGCTTGCGCGGGGACGAGCGGAAGCGGACCACTTTCGCGAATTGCCGCCGCGCCGCGCGCCGCGCTACACTTGGTCGCCACATCCGCCGCTTCCAGGAGAACGCCGATGCCCAAGGGCTACTGGGTGACCTGCTACCACTCGATTTCCGACCCGCAAAAGCTCGCCGCCTACGCCAAGCTGGCGCCGGCGGCGACCGCGCCGTTCGGCGCCCGCTATCTGGTGCGCGGCACGCCGTCGACCACGTTCGAAGCCGGGCGCAAGGAGCGCATCGTCATCTCCGAATTTCCCAGCCTCGAAAAAGCCGTCGCCGCCTACAACAGCCCGGCCTATCAGGCGGCGCTCAAAGCGCTCGGCGACGGCGCGGTGCGCGACATCCGCATCATCGAAGGCACGGAATAGCGCGGCAGCGGCGCGTCGTCATTGCGAGCGACCCGCCTACGCTCGCGGCGCGAGCGACGGCGTGGTTTGAGTAACGCCGAAGCGCGTGGCGCGAAGGCGGAAGCGAAGCAATCCGGGGCTGCTCACTCGGCTTGCTGGATTGCTTCGTCGCCGCTGCGCGGCTCGTCGCAATGACGAACTCAGAACGTATACGTGCGCACCGGCGCGGCATGATAGCCGCGTGCGTACAGCGCCACGGCGCGGCTCTCGTTGCCGCCGGCGGCGCGATAGGCGCCGGCGAGATAGCGCATCGCGTAGGTCATGTTGACGGCCGGATCGAGCAGGCCTGCGGCCGAGCCGCTATAGCCCATGGCGCGCGCGGTGCCGAGCCGGATCTGCATCAGCCCGTAATTGCCGGCGTGCATGGCGCGCGGATTGCCGCCGCTCTCGCGCCGCACGACGCGCTCGGCGAGCGACAGCGGCACGCCGGCGGCGCCGGCCTGTTGAGCGACCAAGCCATCGAGTTCCGAGCGCCCGCCAAGGCTTTCGCCGGATGCAGACCAGGAATATTGCGGCTGATAGGCGGACGTCGCCGGATAGCCATTAGCCTCGCCGCCGAACGCCGCAACGTTGTCTCGTTGCTGCAAGCGCGGCTGTCGCCACATCCGCTGCTGGCCGTTATCCTGCCACCGGACATCCTGCTGCAGGCGGCCGCGCCGGTCATTTTGCCAATAATCTTGCGGTGCCGCCTGCCAACTCGCCTGCCGCGCCTCGGCGACAACGCGACGCCAGCCGCGCCGCGCCGGTGCGCGGTATCGGTATGATTCCGACATGAACGACGGATTCGGTCCGCTCCATGTTTCCGTCGCCGGCTGCTCGGCCATCGCAAAGCCGCGGCGATCCGCTCGCGAATGCGCGAAATGCTGCACCGCCGCCGCACGCATGTCAGCATAGTGATGATGATGCCGATGCCGAACACCGCCCGCGTAACTAAAATGGCCGCCCGCCAGCGCCGGCTGTGACAACGCGCCGGCAACGAAGGCGACGGCAGTCGAATAATGCCATACCGCAACACGCATCGATGTGCTCCACTTGGGTTGCTGATGCCCTCTCACCGACCCGGTCCTTGTCAGGAGCAAATCCGGCGACTGTCTGACCGTTTGTTGGGCGCGAGGCGGTGATGTCATGGCGCCGGGAACAAATAAAGAGTCGGTAGCGAAACGAAACGTTGGCGCTTGAAATAAAAGTTGATCGACGAAGACCGGAACATTCCGGCACACCCTTGAGCCTGCCATTCCGGTTTTTTCATTATGGTTCGCTTTCAGAGCTTAATGTATCGTCCGCTTTTCGGCCCTCTGCCTTCTCACCTCATCAGCGCGGAGCCTGCCATGCCCCAGATCCGACTTCTCAACCCCGACGTCCTTGGCAAGCCGCTCGGGCAGTATTCGCAAGTGACGCGGGTCAAGGCGTCGGAGTTTCTGTTCATCGCCGGCCAGGTCGGCGCTGACCGGGACGGCAAGGCGGCGGACGGCTTCGACGCGCAGTGCGCGCAGGCGTTCGCCAATATCGGCGCTGCGCTCGCCTCGCAGGGCGCGAGCTTCGCCAACGTGGTCGAGTTCACGACTTATCTGGTGCACTCGCAGGACATTCCGCGCTTCATGGCCTATCGGACCCGCGAATTTCCAAGATTGTTCGCCGGCGGCGCCTATCCGCCCAATACGCTGCTCATGATCGACCGCCTGGTACGCGAGGAGTTTTTGATCGAAGTGAGCGCAATCGCGGCGCTGTAGCGATAAACTTCCTCCGCTGCGCAAGCAGGGCAGGATGAAGATAGGCGCCGGGCACCACCAAGCGTAAGGCGCACCGTTGATGCAGGCGTAGGCGGATCGCTCGCGATGACGATTAGACCGGGTTACCGCGTCGGCCGCCGGTCGCGGCGGCGCTCCGCCGCCGGCTGATAGGCGATGCGCGCGTGATAGGCGCAGTACGGCAGCGGGCCGGTCGTATTGCCGCCGCAGAAGAAGAAATCGCCGCTGCCGGGATCGCCGACCGGCCAGCGGCAGGTCGATTCCGTCAGCTCCATGATGGTGCGGCGCTGGCCGATCGGGATGACGTTGTCGATCAGCTCCGGCTCCGCCGCCTCCTCGATCTCGTAGGCGTACGCCAGCGCGGTATTGCCGCGGATCGCGGCGCGGCCGATGCGCAGCAACGCCGGCGAGCGCGCCTTGCGTTGGCGCGGTGCGCCAGTGCTGACGCTCTTGGCGCGTCCCGACAGGCCGAGACGGTGAACCTTGCCGATCACCGCGTTACGCGTGATACCGCCGAGCTCCGCCGCGATCCGGCTGGCCGAAAGGCCTTCCGACCACAGCCTTTTCAGAAGCTCGACCCGCTCCTCCGTCCACGACATGCCATCCTCCTCAACGGCGCAGCGACGGTCTTCGCAGAATTCTTCCCAGGATTTTTCGCAGGATTCCTGGCAGAATCCCTCCTCGGGCCAGGAAGCGCGTAGCCGCCCAACACGCAACGCCAAACCCAACCCTTTAGTGAACCGTCCGCCGCGCGAGATGTCGTACTAGACGAGCAAGAAGCTACAATATGGCGGGACTCTGACGCAAGAGTCGCCGGTAGTGCTTCCACATGTTCCTTCCGCTGTGGACCGAGTGAGAACGAACCGAGTCCGCGGTGCGATTGTCGTGCTTAATTTCCTCTGTTGACAGCGCGGCGCGCGCCAATAAAATGCGTATCGTGCCGCCCGAAAGAGGCGGCACATTTTGTTTGACCGCGCGCAATGTCCTGGCCGAAACCATACGGCCGAACGACGTCGCGCGGCGGCTATCGGGCCCCGACCGTGACATCGCACCTGATGGCAACCTTCGCGCGCGTCAACCTCGCCTTCGAGCGGGGCGAAGGCGTATGGCTGATCGCCACCGACGGCGAGCGTTACCTGGACTTCACCTCCGGCGTCGCCGTCAACGCGCTCGGCCATGCCCATCCGCGGCTGGTCGAGGCGCTGACCGAGCAGGCCAAGAAAGTCTGGCACGTCTCCAACCTGTACGAGATTCCCGAGGCCGAACGCGTGGCGCGGCGGCTGTGCGAGGCGAGCTTTGCGGACGTGGTGTTCTTCTGCAATTCCGGCGCCGAAGCGGTGGAAGGCGCGATCAAGACCGCGCGCAAGTATCAGTCCGTCAGCGGCCGGCCCGAGCGCTATCGCATCATCACCTTCGAAGGCGCCTTCCACGGCCGCACGCTGGCGACGCTCGCCGCCGGCGGTCAGAAAAAATATCTCGACGGCTTCGGGCCGGTGGTCGAGGGCTTCGACCAGATGGCTTTCGGCGATCTGGCGGCGACCAAACGCGCCGTCGGCCCCGAGACTGCCGCCATCATGATCGAGCCGCTGATGGGCGAGGGCGGCGTGCGCATGGTCGAGCCGTCGTTGCTGCGGAGCTTGCGCGAGCTGTGCGACCAGCACGGCCTCTTGCTCATTTTCGACGAGGTGCAGACCGGCATGGGCCGCACCGGCGAGTTGTTTGCTTACCAGCGCAGCGGCGTCGTCCCGGACATCATGGCGCTGGCCAAGGCGCTCGGCGGCGGCTTTCCGGTCGGCGCCGTGCTCGCCACCGGCGAGGCCGCCAAGGGTATGACCGCCGGCACCCATGGCTCGACGTTCGGCGGCAATCCGCTGGCGATGAGCGCCGCCCATGCCACGCTCGACGTCATGCTGGCGCCGGGCTTTTTGGACCACGTCAAGCGTATCGGGCTGCTGTTCAAGCAGCGGCTCGCCGAGATCAAGGACCGTTATCCGGCGCTGATCGCCGAAGTGCGCGGTGAAGGCCTGCTGGTCGGCTTGCGCGCGCTCATTCCCGCCGGCGCGCTGGTCGATGCGCTGCGCGCCGAAAAGATGCTCACTGTGGCGGCCGGCGACAACGTCGTGCGGCTGTTGCCGCCGCTCATCGTCACCGAGCAGGAGCTGGCGGAAGGCATTGCGCGCCTCGACCGCGCCTGCGGCAAACTGCACCGCGCGCTGGCCGCGGCCGCGCCGGCAGCCGAGGTAGGGCAGGGCGGAGGCAAGCGGGAGGCGGCGCGGTGAACATCCGCCATTTCCTGGATCTCATCGACATTCCGGCCGCCGAACTGCGCCATATGATCGACGTCGCCCGCGCCATGAAAGCCAAGCGCGACGTCAACGATCGGCCGCTGGCCGGCAAGACGCTGGCGATGATTTTCGAGCGGCCGTCGACGCGCACCCGCGTGTCGTTCGAAGTCGCCATGCGCCAGCTCGGCGGCGATGTGATCCTGCTGACTGCCGAAGAGATGCAGCTCGGCCGCGGCGAAACCATCGCCGATACCGCGCGGGTGCTGTCGCGCTATGTCGACGCCATCATGATCCGCACTCTCGACCCCGACGAGCTTATGGAACTCGCCCGCCATGCCTTGGTGCCGGTGATCAACGGGCTGACCCGGCGCTCGCATCCCTGTCAGGTGCTGGCCGACGTCATGACCTTTGAGGAGCGCCGTGGGCCGATCCGCGGCCGCGCCATCGCCTGGACCGGCGACGCCAACAACGTGCTGACCTCGTGGATGCACGCCGCCGAGCGGTTCGCGTTCCACCTGCGCGTCGCCACGCCGCCGGAACTGGCGCCGAAAAAGCCGCTGCTCGACTGGGTGAAATCGTCGAACGCGGCGATCAGCATCGGCACCGATCCGGAACAGGCGGTCAAAGGCGCCGACTGCGTGGTGACCGACACCTGGGTCTCGATGGGCGACCGCAACGGCGCCCGCCGTCACAACCTGCTCAAGCCCTATCAGGTCAACGCCCGGCTCATGGCGCACGCCAGGGCGGATGCGATTTTCATGCATTGCCTGCCGGCGCATCGCGGTGACGAGGTCACCGACGAGGTGATCGATGGGCCGCAATCGGTAGTGTTCGACGAGGCCGAGAACCGGCTGCATGCCCAGAAGGGCATTCTGACCTGGTGCCTGCAGGTGAGCAGAACCTGAGCGCGTTTCGCGCAATAGAACGTCCCGTCCTAAAATTTTCCGGGCTCACAATCCGGGCCGAAGCGCCTATATTGTCCCGACGATGAATGATCCCGACATTGCCATCCCGACCCGTGCGCCCGCTGTGGTGGCGGTCGACGACACGATCCTGCCGTTCGCCGTCAAAACGCTCGATCTGCGCGGCCGCATCGTGCGGCTCGGCGCTGCGGTCGACACCATCCTGACGAGCCACGATTATCCCGCGCCGGTGGCGAAGCTCCTTGGCGAGGCCATCGTGCTCACCGTGATGCTCGGCTCGGCCCTGAAATTCGACGGCCGCTTCATCCTGCAGACGCAGAGCGACGGACCGGTGCGCATGCTGGTGGTCGACTTCACCGCGCCGGGGAAAGTGCGGGGTTGCGCCCGCTTCGATGCCGCGCGGGTCGCCGCCGCGATTGCGGCTAATGCGGCGGATCCGGGAAAACTGCTCGGCCGCGGCCATCTCGCCATGACCATCGACCAGGGGCCGGAGATGAGCCGCTATCAGGGGCTCGTGCCGCTCGAAGGCGGCGACCTCGAGGACGCCGCGCACCAGTATTTCTTGCGCTCGGAGCAGATTCCGACCCGGGTGCGGCTTGCCGTCGCCGAGGAGTTTCGCCCCGGCAAAGGCGAACGGCGGCATTGGCGCGCCGGCGGCATTCTGTTGCAGTTTCTGCCCAATTCGATCGAGCGGGCGCGTCAGGCCGATCTCGATCCGGGCGATGCTCCCGCCGGCACGGCGCTGCATGTGATCGTCGAGGACGAGGCCTGGGTCGAGGGCCGCTCGCTGATCGCCACCGTCGAGGACATCGAGCTGATCGATCCGGCGCTGTCGAGCGAGCGCCTCGCCTACCGGCTGTTCCACGAACACGGCGTGCGCGTGTTCCGCGCCGCGCCGGTCGAGGCGCATTGTTCGTGCACGCGCGACGGCGTCGAAGCCATGCTGAAGAGCTTTTCGCAAACCGACCGCGACGACATGGTCGAGAACGGCAAGATCACCGTGACCTGCGAGTTCTGCAGCTCGACCTACGTGTTCGCGCCGGCCGACATAGCGGCGGACTCGGCTCCGCCATGACGACGTAGCCCGCATGTCGCGAAAGCGAAATGCGGAGCTGCTCGCCGTTGCGAACGAAGTAATCAAGTGCGGCTTGCGCAAGCGTCTGGATTGCTTCGTCGCCCCTTCGGGGCGCCTCGCAACGACGATGGACTATCAATCCACCTTCGCGCCGGAGAATTTGACCGCCTTGGCCCAGCGTGTCGTATCGGCGGCAACGAAGGCGTCAAGCTCGCGCGGGCTCATGACCATCGGCTCGCCGCCCAGCGCGCGAATGCGGTTCGCGATGGCGGGCTCGGCGAGGCTCGCATTCACGGCTTTGTTGAGAGCCGCGATTATGTCTGCCGGCGTTGCCTTGGGCGCGCCGAGGCCGAACCACGAGGTCACCTCGTAGCCGGGGACGACGGCGGCCAGCGGCGGAATTCCGGGCAAGATCGGCGATGCGTGCAAGCTGGTGACCGCGAGCGCCCGCAGCCGCCCGTCGCGGATAAAGCCGATCGGTTCAGCTATGGGGGCGAACATGAGCTGTGTACGCCCCGCCACGAGGTCGGCGCGCGCTGGGCCGCCGCCGCGGTAAGGCACGTGAACCATCGACACGCCGGCCATCATCTGGAACAACTCGCCCGCCAGATGGGTCGTCGTGCCGTTGCCGGCGGATGCCATATTGATCTTGCCGGGATTGGCCTTGGCGTAGCTGATCAGTTCCGCGGCGCTTTTGGGCGGGAACGCCGGATTGGTCACCAGCACGTCCGGGCTTTGTATGATGCCGGCCACCATCGCGATGTCGCGGATGAAATCGAAAGGCAACGTCTTGTAGAGCGTCGCATTGATCGCATTCGGTGAGCCTGCCAGGATCAGCGTGCCGCCGTCGGGCCGCGCCTCGACCACGGCTTCGGTGGCGACATTGCCGCCGGCGCCCGGGCGGTTGTCGACCACGACCGATTGACCCAACCTTTGCTGCAGCGATTGCCCGATCAGCCGCGCGGCAAGATCGACGATGCCCCCTGGCGGGAAACCCACCACGATATGGACCGACCGCGGAGCAAGCGAATCCGCTGCTGCAGGACGCACAACCAGCGGCCATGCCGCCGCGCCGATTGAAAGCAACAGAACCTTGCGGCGAAGGAGCTTCATGACGCTACGCGCGAGATGACCCGTCTCGGGACCCCTTTTGCCTCGCGCTCCCGATCGGCTGCGGAGCGGCAGCGCCGTCATGATTGCGGAGCGCGTGACGCTGCATGTGCCGGATCAGCAACTTGGCGGACGGCGACGGGGCGCTGCCATAGACGAAAGCGATCGATGTCCGGGGCGCCGGATCGGCCGCAATGCCACGGCAAACAACGTTGGGAACGTTCATCGTTTTCATAAGCAGCTCCGGCACGACCGCGATGCCGTAGCCGAGGGTGACGTATGTCAGCACCGCGGTGAAATCGTCCTGGCGCTTGACCACGCGCGGTATGAAATTGTCGATGCGGGCGATGGCCTCGGTAAAGCCGAAGAAGCCTACGTCAAGCTCGGGTGGAAAACTGACGAACGCCTCGCGCGCGAGCAGCGCGGGGCTGACGTTCTTGTACCGCGCGAGAGGATGTTTGCTCGGCAGCGCCAGCACCAGGCGCTGACGATAGATTTCGAAGCCACGGACGCCCGGTGGATATTTGTGCGGCGTGCGCGTGAACCCGGCATCAAGCTCGTTGCGCACGATTCCGGAGATCTGCGCCATCGGCGCCAGCTTGCGCATCGTGATGTCGATCGCCGGATGGGCTAGCTGGAACGCACCGATCCAGCTTGGCAGCAAGCCCGCGCCGAGCACCGAGAGCATGAAGCCGAGTTGCAGGCGGCCCAACTCGCCACGTCCGGCCTGCCGCGCAATCGCTGCCGCTTCGTCGAACTGGCGCAGCGCTTCCCGCGCGCCGATCAGGAAGCGCTGGCCGGCCTCGGTGACGACGACTCTCGTGTTGCCTTTACGCTTCAGCAGCCTCACGCCGAGCTGGCTTTCAAGTTTCTTGATCTGATGCGTGAGCGTCGGCGGCGCTATGCCGAGCCGCAAGGCGGCCTGGGCGAAATGCCGCTCCTCGGCGACGGCCACGAAATAGTGGAACAGACGCGTCTCGATATGGCTCATTCCAAACCCCATCGAACGAACTTGCGACGCAACTTCAAGTCGCGCGGCTTATACGCCATCTTAAATTATGAACGCCTGTTTTACAAACAAAAATTGTGCGGCTTGCTTCCCGCAGCCTGATCGCCCGGATTGCGCTTGGCGAAATCCGCCACGGTCGCGCCGGCCGCCGGCCGCAGCGCTCAGTTCAGCGTCCGCTTGATCGCGGCGGAATCGAGCGAGAAGGCGGGTACTTCAACGTCGAAATGCTCGCCGGTCGCGCTGACCATGCCGTAGCTGCCGACCATGAAGCCCGATGGCGTTTGCAGCGGCACCCCGCTGGTATATTCGAACGCCTCGCCGGCTTTGAGCACCGGTTCCTCGCCGACCACGCCGGCGCCGCGGACCTCCTGGTGCCGTCCATTGGCGTCGGTGATGCGCCAGTGCCGCGTCTTGAGCTGCACGGTCTCGCTGCCCCGGTTGGTGATCGAGATGGTGTAGGCCCAGAAGAAATAATTGTTCTCCGGAGACGAGCGGTCGGCGACGAAGCGCGGCGTGACCACGACCTCGATTCCGCGGGTGACGGCACGATACATGGTGCGGTTCCTCGCGCGCGCGGCTGCGTCCTGCCGATCCGGTTCGCCGCAGGCCCGCCGGCGCTGCGGCGGAGCGGGACATTCTTGTGCGAGCCGGCCCGTGAAAATCCACGGACTAGTGAATAGATTTGCCGCATTGTTGCAATAACCGCGCGGGCGCGCTTTCTCAAGCTCAAGCCGCGCCGCGCCAACCG
>JASHPU010000050.1 GCA_030037885.1 Xanthobacteraceae bacterium
GAAATGAGTCGATTAGACGCCACTGCTGTTCTCGTATCCCAACTGCGCGCGTGCGCGCATAGCGGGAAGGAATAAGGCGTCAGCGAGCCGCTCGCTTTTCGCGCAACCCCATGCGCTGCAGCCGGCCAATCACCTCGTCGCAGAAGTACGGAAGTTCGTCGATGTAATTGACGAGCGAGATGGCGATGCCGGTGAGACCGGCCTTGCTTAAATCCGCAAGCTGCGCCGCGACGTGATCGGGATCGCCGACAATGGGCAGCCCGCCCATGCCCTGTGCATACTGGCTACGCTTGAGCAGATATTCCTGCATCGGCACCGTCTGCGGCGAAATGTTCTTCAACCCCAGAATGCCGTCCACCGCCGACCAATCGGCGTGTTCGACGATGCAGTGGTGGAAATATTCCTCGGCCTCTTTCTTCGTCGGCTTGCAGGTGACGACTCCGACCGTATAGCAGCCGATCTCGCGGCCCACCTCGCGCGCGGCCTGCTGGGCACGACGCACGAAGCCCGCGGTCTCGTCGAGCGACGTGCGCGAGGCCTGCAGAAAGAACGCGTCGCAATTCTTCACCGCAAAAGCCTGCCCGGTCGCCGATGCGCCGGCATTCATGATCAACGGCCGCGTGCCGCCGAACGGCTTCGGCTTGCCGCGGATGCCTTTCATGTGGAGATACTTGCCGTCGAAGTCGAAGTTCTCGCGGTCGGACCAGATCATCTTGATGACGTCGATCCATTCCTGCGCGTACTCGTAACGCAGCTCATGTTCGCGCTGCTCGACGCCGAACATGTCGAACTCGCCCTCGTTCCAGCCGACCACGATATTGAGGCCGAAGCGGCCTTCGCCGATGTGAACGGCGGTGACCATTTCCTTCGCCGCCACCACCGGGTTGAAGATCGGCGCGTGCACGGTGCCGAACACGGTGATGCGCCTGGTGGTCGCGAGCAGCGCCGTCGCCCAGGTGACGGTCTCGAGCGTGGTGCCCTGATAATCGGTATCGCCGCCGTAACCCTTCCAGCGACCGATCGGCAGCAGAAACTCGATGCCGGTTTCGTCGGCGAGCTGCGCCAGCCGTTTGTTATCCGGCCAGGTGCCGGACCAGCGCTCGGGCACCAGCGTCACCGCGCGGCCCGACGAGCAATTAGGGCCGAACAGGCCGATCTGCAGCTTGTTGGCGCCGTGCATGGCACGGCGCGCCTCAAGCGAAGCGTCGCGCGTTGCGGTGACGGTTGCCGGAGCGTGCACAGGCCAGATCCTCGTCGATTGAATTCAGCTATTCATAGCACGTCATTGCGAGGAGCGAAGCGACGAAGCAATCCAGCGGGCGGCACCGCTGTACTGGATTGCTTCGCTTCGCTCGCAATGACGCGGCCGACGCATAACGTCCCTCACTTATTGAACGCCGCGCGCACCCGCGCCAAGACGGCGGCCGGCGTCTTGGCGCGGTCGTCGACCAGCGCCTGGACCTGTTCGCCGGTCAGCGGATCGACGGCAAAGCCGATCTTGGCGGCTTCGGACGTGCAAGCGGGGTCGTGCGGGCCACATAGCGGCGAGCAGCAGGATACGCGTCAGAGCAAGGTCTAAAGCCGCTCGTCCCCGCGAAAGCCGGGACCCAGTGTGCTCCCCCGTTCCCTGTAGTATCCCTCCTGGATTCCCGCTTTCGCGGGAATGAGCGGAAAAAGCCATGAGCGCCATCGACCTTTTCTCCTCCTTCCGCCTCGGCGCGCTCGACTTGCCGAACCGCATCGTGATGGCGCCGATGACGCGCAACCGCGCCGGACCCGGCAACGCGCCGACCCCGCTCAACGCCACCTATTATGCGCAGCGCGTCGGCGCGGGGCTCATCGTGTCAGAAGCGAGCCAGGTGTCGCCGCAAGGCCTCGGCTATCCAGGCACGCCCGGCATTCACAGCGAAGCACAGATCGCCGGCTGGCAGCTTGTCACCGAGGCGGTGCACGCGGCCGGCGGCCGCATCTTTTTGCAGCTCTGGCACGTCGGCCGCATCTCGCATCCGTCGCTGCAGCCGGACGGCGCGTTGCCGGTCGCGCCGTCGGCGATCGCGCCGGTCGGCCAGGCCTGGACGCTCGACGGCATGAAGCCGTACGTGACGCCGCGCGCGCTCGATACCGCGGAGCTTCCCGGCATCGTCGCGCAATTCCGCCAAGGCGCGGCGAACGCCAAGGCGGCAGGCTTCGACGGCGTCGAAGTGCACGCTGCGAACGGCTATCTGCTCGACCAGTTCTTGCGCGACAAGACCAACCGCCGCACCGACCGCTATGGCGGCAGCGCGGAAAACCGCGCGCGCCTGCTTATCGAAGTCACGGAGGCGGTTGCCGGCGTTTGGAGCGGCGAGCGCGTCGGCGTGCATCTGTCGCCGACCAACCCATTCAACGACATTGCCGACAGCGACCCGGAGCAAACGTTTGCCACCGCAGTGCGCGCGCTCGACCGGCTCGGCGTTTCCTATCTGCACCTGGTCGAGCCCGACCCAATCGAGCCAGCACCCTCCCTACCCTCCCCCGCAAGCGGGGCAGGGAAAACAATGACGCCGCTCGACGCCGCCTTCTTTCGCCCGCTTTGGCGCGGCACGCTCATCGCCAACAAAGGTTACGATCTCGCCCGCGCCAATGCGGTGCTGCAGCGCGGCGCCGCCGATCTCGTCTCGTTCGCCACGCTCTTTATTGCCAACCCGGATTTGCCCGAGCGGCTGCGCCGCAGCGGCCCGTTCAATGCCGCCGAGCGCAAGACATTTTATGGCGGCAGCGCCGCCGGCTACACGGATTATCCGCCGCTTGGCACTTAGCCCGGCCGCGCTTGCGCAGCCACGATAACGCACCTAAAATCGCAAACATGCTGGATTGGAGCCAGTGTCCAGCGGTGGAACGCATCCCAGGCAAGGGCGGCGGCGAATGGCTGTTGAAGCATTCGCGGGTCCCGGTGCGAGCGCTGTTCGAGAATCTCGAAGGCGGCGCGACGATCAATGATTTCCTGGAGTGGTTTCCCGGGGTGACGCGCGAGCAGGTCGAACTTGTATTGCGTCACGCCGGATAAAATTTGCGACGTGACGTTGGCTACGCGCTCATCTTCTCCATCAGCGCGTCGGAGACCTCGAAATTGGCGTAGACGTTCTGCACGTCGTCGTGCTCGCTCAAGTTCTCGATGAGCTTCAGGAGCTTCTCGCCCTGCACGTCGTCGACCGCCACGGTATTTTGCGGCCGCCACACCAGAGCCGCCTTGCGCGGCTCGCCGAATTTTTGTTCCAGCGCCTTGGCGACGGCGTGGAAATGGTCCGGCTTGGCATAGACGTCGTGGCCGCCGGCAGAGGAGACGACGTCGTCGGCGCCGGCGTCCAGCGCCGCCTCGAACATGGCGTCGGCGCCCGCCACGCCGGCATCGTATTCGACGACGCCGAGGTGGTCGAACATGAAGGCGACCGCGCCGGTCTCGGCCAGATTGCCGCCGCTCTTGGTGAAGGCGGCGCGCACTTCGCCGGCGGCGCGGGTGCGGTTGTCGGTGAGCACCTCGACGATCACCGCGACGCCGCCCGGGCCGTAGCCCTCGTAGCGGATTTCCTCGTAGTTTTCGGCGTCGCCGCCGGCCGCCTTCTTGATGGCGCGCTCGATACTGTCCTTCGACATGTTTTCCGCGCGCGCGGCGATGACGGCGGCGCGCAGCCGCGGATTCATCGCCGGGTCAGGCAGGCCGAGCTTGGCCGAGACCGTGATTTCGCGGGCGAGCTTGCCGAACAGTTTCGATTTCGCCGCATCCTGCCGCCCCTTGCGGTGCATGATGTTCTTGAACTGCGAATGTCCGGCCATGGCATAATTCCGCTGTCTAATTCGTCATTGCGAGGAGCGAAGCGACGAAGCAATGTAGACTTCGACGCCAGCCTCTGGATTGCTTCGCTTCCGCCTTCGCGCTACGCGCTTCGGCGTGACTCAAACCACGCCGTAGCTCGCGCAGCGAGCGTAGGCGGGTCGCTCGCAATGACGAACTCATATGATCGCGGCGCGCAAAAATAAAGGTCAGGCGGCGCCGGCGTCCTGCGCCCAGAACGCCGGCAGCGCCGGTTCCAAACAGCCGCCGAGCCGGACCGCGCCGACGCGCGTGCCGAGCCCGGTCGCCGGATCCGTCTCCACCGCCAGCGCACACAAGGTCGCGGCGCCCGACGCCGGCTCGAAGCGCGACGACGGAATCTTGCGCAGAAACCGCAACAGCGGCTCGTCCTTGGTCATGCCGATGATGGAATCGTAATCGCCGGTCATGCCGACGTCGCTGACGAAGGCGGTACCGCCCGGCAGGAGCCGCTGGTCCGCGGTCGGGGCGTGGGTGTGGGTGCCGACCACGAGGCTCACGCGGCCGTCGCAGAAAAAACCCATCGCCTGCTTCTCGCTGGTCGCCTCGCCATGCATGTCGACCACGATGGCGTCGGCGCCGCGGCCGAGCGGACAGGCCGCAAGCTCGCGATCGATGGCGGCGAACGGATCGTCGAGCGCGTCCATGAAGACGCGGCCCATGGCGTTGACGACGAGCGCGCGGACGCCGTTCTTGGCTTCGATCAGCGCCGCGCCGCGCCCCGGCGCGCCGGCCGGATAATTGATCGGCCGGATCAACCGCTCGGCGCGCTCGATAAACACCAGCGCCTCGCGCTGGTCCCAGGCGTGATTGCCCAGCGTGATCGCATCGGCGCCGGCGTCGAGCAATTCGCGATAAATGGTTTCGGTGATGCCGAAGCCGCCGGCGGCATTCTCGCCGTTGACCACGACGAGGTCGAGCTTCCAGTCGCGAATGAGTCCGGGCAAGCGGTCGTAGACGACGATGCGCCCGCTGCGCCCGACCACGTCGCCGACGAACAGGATGCGCATTACCGCCACTCGAACTTTGGCGTCATTGCGAGGAGTCCCGAAGGGGCGACGAAGCAATCCAGAGTCGGTGCACCCGGCCCTGGATTGCTTCGCTTCGCTCG
>JASHPU010000051.1 GCA_030037885.1 Xanthobacteraceae bacterium
AAAGATTCCGTCCCGTGAAGAACTCGCCGGATCCGGTTCGCTCGAAGAGCTTTACGGCAAGCTCGATTTGGTCGGCATCGCGCCCGGCTGGAACAAGAAGACGCCCTCGCTGTGGTCGACGCCGAAGAAAAATTTTCAGCCGGCGCATTGGGCCTACGAGCAGGCGCGCGGCGCGCTCGATGCCGCCGGCCGGCTGATCAACACCGAGCTCGCCGAGCGGCGCAATCTCATCCTGTTCAATCCGGCCTCGGCAGCGGGCTACGGCACCGTGCGCACGCTGGTCGCCGCCTATCAGATGATCATGCCGGGCGAATGGGCGCGCGCGCACCGCCATACGCCGAACGCGCTGCGCCTCATTCTCGATTCCGAACCCGGCACCTACACCGAGGTCGACGGCGTCAAGATCGCCATGGAGCCGGGCGACGTGCTGTTGACGCCGAACTGGTCGAGCCACGGCCACGGCAACGACAGCCACGCCTGCGCCTATTGGCTCGATTTTCTCGACGTGCCGCTGGTGCAGCTGCTCGAGCCGATGTTTTTCGAGCCGGCCGAAGAGGAAGGCGACGGCGGCAAGGATGCGTCCGCCGACGCGCCGCCGACCAAGGATTCGCCGTTCGTGTTTCCGCTCAGTGAGACGCTCAAGCACCTCGACGCTGCTGCGCCCGATCCGTCTGGGCCGTTCGGCACCAGCGTGCAGCTCGGCAATCCGGCGATGGACACGATCGGGCTCTCCATGATGCGGCTTGCACCGCGCACCAAGACCGCGACGCTGCAGACGACTGCGAACAACATCTACGCGGTCGTCCAGGGCGGCGGCGCGACGACGGTCGATGGCGAGCGTTTCGCCTGGCGCCGCGGCGACGTCATCGCGGCGCCGGCTTGGCGGCCGCACTGCCACGAAGCCGGCGACGACGCGCTGCTGCTGCGCGTCACCGACGAACCGGTGCTGCGGCGGCTCGGCTTTCTGCGCGTCGAACAGCCGAAGCAGCCGGCGCATTGATCGGCGTCCGCAGGGCTAGCCGGGCACCGGCACGGCACGCCCGGATTGGCCGAGCCGGCAGCCTTTGCGTGTGAAGCGTCAAACAAAGCGTCGGTCGCCGGATTTACTTCTGAATTTTCGGTCTGTATAATTCTAGGTAGAGGGTCTATCGTAGGCAATTGCCCGACGACGCGAAATGGAGAGCTTTCAAGCGTCCTCTGCGATCGCTCGTATCTTGAGCCATTCGCAACGGCCGGCATCCTTTACCGCCGCCGGCGCCATCTCGCTTTCCATGGGAGAGCCCGACTTTCCTACGCCTGAACCGATCGTGCGTGCGGCCGCGCAAGCGTTCGCCGACGGCTGGACGCGTTACGGCGATTTTGACGGCGATCCGGAATTGCGCGGCGCCATTGCACGACGCGTCGAAAGCGTCAGGGGCTTTGCCTGCAGCAACGAGGAAATCGCGGTAACGCATGGAGCAACGGCAGGCATCGCCGCAGCGATGGTCGCGGTTGTCGATCCGGGCGATCGCGTGGTGATTCCTGAGCCTACTTACTCGCTCTACCATGATCTGGCGCGGCTCGCTGGCGGCACGCCCGCGCCGGTGCCGGTGCGCGCCGATCATCACCTTGATTTCGACGCGCTCAAACGCGAATTGCCCGGGGCGCGCCTCATCGTGCTGTGCAACCCCTGCAATCCCACCGGCGCCGTATTCTCCCGCGCCGAGCTGGTGCAATTGTCCCGGTTGCTCGCCGGCACCGATACGCTCGCACTCGTCGACGAAGCCTATGATCACTTCGTCTATGGCGTCGAATTCACATCCTGCCTGAGCATTGCCGCTTTGAACGAGCGGTTGATCCACGTCCAAACATTCTCGAAGACCTATGCGATGACCGGCTGGCGGATCGGCTACGTGGCGGCGCGCCGCGACATCGCGCGCGCCATAGGCCGCGCGCACCGGACCTTCAATGGCCCGGTCAATGCGGCCGTGCAACGCGCCGCGTTGCGCGCGCTGCACGACGACGGCGCGCTGGTAAGGCCGATGCTCGATCGATATTCGCGGCGCCGCGACCTGATGATCGATCTGCTGCGGCGGATACCTGGTCTGGAATGCCGCGCTCCGGAGGGAGCCTTTTACGTCTTCGCGAAGTACCGCAACGGGCTGGCGGCGGCGGACCTGGTGCGGCGGCTGGGCGAAGGCGGCGTCATGGTGAGGGCGGGTTCAGAGTTTGGCGCCTGCGGCGAAGGCCATATCCGGCTGTCGTTTGCCGCAAGCGAGCCGGACATCGAAGAAGGGTTGCGGCGGCTGCGTGCCGTCATGGATCGCCTGGAAGCCGAGCCGCTGGCGCGCGGCAAGCCGCCGTCGCTCGCCTATTGCTCGTGATGATGCGGTAGCGGACCATGGCGGCGCTGATCTTTCGTCGGCCGATGAACGGACAGAACGCGCTGCCTTATGCCGATTGGCTTGAGGATTATGGCGAACCGATCGTCGTGTTCGCCGTCGGCCGCCAGGACGACGAATATCGCTTCGCCCACGTCGAGCGTTTCGACTCGTTCGACGACAACGGGCTCACCGAAATCCGCGCCATCGAACTTGCCGAACGGTTCGACTTCACGCGTATCTTTGCCCAGTCCGAGCATGACATCCTGCGCGCCGCGCAGTTGCGCGAATGGCTCGGCGTTCCCGGTCAGTCCTATGAAAGCGCATTGGCCTATCGGGACAAGGTCGCCATGAAGACCCTGGCGCGAGCCGGCGGCGTCGATGTGCCCGACTTTGCGCCGTTGCAGACGCCGCTCGACTTGTACCGCTTCGCCGGCGAGCACGGTTTTCCCTGCGTGGTGAAGCCGCGCACCGGCGCCGGCGCGCGCGGCATCCAGGTTTTAAGATCGATGGGCGAGCTGAAACGGTTTCTCGAGCGGCCGCTGCCGCATCACACCATGGTCGAGGCGTATGTCGACGGCACCATTTTTCACGTCGACGGTTTGACCGAGAACGGCCGCGTCGTCTTCTGCTCGCCCTCGCTCTATGTGCTCAGCTGCCTGAGCTTTCAGGACGGGCTCAGCACCGGAAGCGTGCTGCTCGACCCGTCGCAAGCTCTCGGTCGCCGTCTTGTCGATGCCGCGAAAAGGTTGATCGCGGCGCTGCCTGCCGCGCCGCACATCGCGTTCCACGCCGAATTGTTCATCGACAAGAACGACCGCGTGCTGCTGTGCGAGGTGGCCTGCCGACCGGGCGGCTCGCGGACCGCCGATCCGATGGAAGTGGCGTACGGGCTCAACATGTACGAGCAGTGGGTCCGCCGCTCGTTTGGCCTGCCGATCGAGCTGCCGCCGCCGCGGCCGTGGTTCTCGGTCGGGCGGCTGATGATCCCACCGCGGCAGGGCCGGCTGCGGTCGCTGCCTGCCCGGCCGCCTTTCGACTGGATCATCGACTACCGGCCAAACTCGGCGTCGGGTCAGACCTGGAATGATCCCGATTTCTGCACGGCGCATGTCGCTTCATTCATCTTTTCCGGACGCGACTCGGACGAAGCCGAAGCGCGGCTGTGGCAGCTCGATCGCTGGTTTCGTCAACGGATCGACTGGGAGGACATCCCGGTGCGGCGACACGCCTGAGGGAGGACGCCATGGAGCCCGCGACGCCAGTTCAAGCCGACGGACCGGCGGATGGTACATCCGGCTGGCCGCAGAGCGGGGTGACCGACCGAGCGGAGTCGCCGCATGCCGACTTGTCGGCCGTCGGCGTTCTGCCCGGCGTAAGCGCTAAGCGATACTTCGAGCTCTGCCGGGAACGTCAGCCGGTGCTCTATAGCCTGCTGCGGCCGGGCCGGGTCTCGGCCGAGCGCACGGCGCGTCTTTTCGCCGACATGGGTCAGCTGTCGACGCATTTCGAAAGCAAGCTCGAGCAAGGCCGCGGCGACTCGTATCGCGAGGCACAGAACAAAGACTTCATGATACGCGCCGTCGGCTTCCTGCATCTCTTCGACCTTGCCGTTCCGCAGCGCGGCGGCGCCGACCGGCTGACGGTTCTGGACTCGCTCGGCGGCAACGGAACGCTGACGCGGATCGTGCGTGCGTCACGGCGGCAGCAGGACTTGCCGTTCATCGTCACCAGCGACGTCTCGGCAAGAATGATCGAAAGCGCGTTCTCGCAAGGGCTGCCGGCAGTCCGCCTGCCGCTGGAAAACCTGATCTGGTTCGACGACGCCACGTTCGATGCCATCATCGTCGCCTACGGCACCCATCACATCCCGCCCGCCAATCGCTTGCAGGCCGTCGGCGAGGCCTTCCGGGTCCTCAAACCGGGCGGACGCATCGTGTTGCAGGATTTCGAGATCGGCTGCCCAACCACCAAGTGGTATGACGACGTTCTCGACCGCTACACCACAACCGGCCACAAGTTCGATTACTTCACGCGGCAGGAGTTCAACGATCTCCTGGTGGGCAATGGCTTTGGCGACGTGAGGGTCATGGATGTTTACGACCCATTCATCCTGCGCGCCGCCGATCCGCGCCAGGCGCGCGCCGGCCTACTCAACTATCTGCTGACGCTGTTCGCCCTGGAAAAGCTGCTGCCGGCGCAGGGCGAGCCTGACGAGGCCGCTTTGGCCAGGTTCGAAGCCATCATCCGCGAGACAGCCAGCTTTGCGCCCGGCGAACTCGCCGGCATCGGCGGCATCAGCGAGTTCACGATCGCGCCGGAGGGCGACGAATACCGGGCCGAAATCCCGCGCGTCTGTTTGACCGCGACCGGACAACGTCCGCTGCGTTGACGCTTCCTCTGACAAGGCCGCACCACGGATTTGGGGGCAACAATGTCGATCGCGAAAATCAAGAGCGAGACTCCCATAAGCCTCGCCAGCAACGGCTATTTTTTTGTTCGCGGCGAGGATTTCCCCTTGGCCGACCACCTCGATGCCTGGGACGAACTGACCGAGGATTGGAACCACCTGGAGATCGACGCCTACATGTCTGATGGCGGCCGATACCGCCGCCGGCGATACGGTCGCTTCTTTTTCGTGCCGTCGACCGCGCAGGTGCAGCGGCTACCGCACGCGCCGGTTTTCCAAAGCCGGTCGGTGAACAGCTTTGCCGGCGGCATGCAGCGGGATTTTGCGCCACTGCGCGAATCGACGTTTGTCAATCCGGCGCTTTTGGCGCTCATTCGGCGCGATTTCTCCTATAACCCGGCTGCCACCGCGAACCAGTTGGCGGACCCGTGGGAAGTCTGGGTCCACCAGATTCGCGTGGAAACCACTATCGATAGCGTCGGCTATCCGGCGCCCGAAGGTGTTCACCACGACGGCCACGACTTCATCGCGATGCACCTTGTGAAAAAGGACAATGTGCGCGGCGGCAGAAGCATGATCTACGACAACGACCGCAAGCCGTTGTACTCCTGCATGCTGGAACGGGGGCTCGACACCCTCTACGCCGACGATCATCGCGTCATGCACAATGTCGAGCCTATCGCGGCTTTGAACCCCGATCGGCCGGCAAAACGCGACGTTCTGATCATTGATTACGACTACAAGCCCGGGTTGCCGGGCGCGGCCTGACTGCCGCCCGGAATTGCAATGGAGCGGCGCTTCCCGCTGATGGAAATCGGAATCGAGACGGCGGGCAGATTGCTCGCCGGCCTCGCCGGAAATCATCGGGTCGAGACGCTCGAACTTCTGCACGGCGGGCATATCAACACCAATTACGCCGTCTGCCTTGGCGACCGCCGTCGCCTGCGGCTGCGCATCTACGTTCAGGGCGAGGCCGGGTTCGAGAAAGAAATCGGCGCGCTGCGCGCTTTGAGCGAAACAGTGGCGGTGCCGCGCGTTCTCTTGGCGGCAAGCCGGCCGGACGTCTTTCCGTATCCGTTCGCCGTGCTCGAATGGATCGATGGTCTGTCGCTTGATGAAGCCCTGGCAGTCGCGCCCGAGGCCACGGCGCAGATCGGCGAACAGATCGCCGTGACGCTGCTCGGCATCGAGAAACAACAGCTTGCGTTGCAGAGCTTCCCGCCCTTTCTGGATTACATCGACGCCTGCCTGTTCGAGCGCGGCGCCGCGCGCCGTTTGGGCCCGGAAACCGCCAGCCGCGTCTGGGGCCTGGCCGGAGAGCACGGCGATGCGCTTGAGCGCCTGCGGCGCCAGCGCGGCGACGTCCTGGTGCACGGCGATTTCCACGGCGAAAATATCATCGTCAGGAAAGACCCCAGCGCGTGGCGCGTTGCCGGCATTCTCGATTGGGAATGGGCGCATGACGGCTGCTATTTGTGCGATCTCGGCAGTCTCCTGCGCAACGGCGGCCCTTTGGCCGGCGAGCTGCAGCGCGGGCTGCAAGCGGGCTTGCGCCGCGCCGGTGCGCCGCCGCCCGACGACTGGATCATGGCCGCGCGGATTTGGGACCTGGCGGCGCTATGCGAGAAGCTTACCGGCCCGAGCGACCGCGGCGAAGTGACCCGCAGGACGATAAAGATCATCGAGCGGTGCCTGCATGACTACGCGCGTTGAGCAATGAAGCGGAAGCAAAACCTTCGGATCGCCTGTCTGATCGACGACGACGTCGTCCGGCACGTGCGGGCGGCGCGCGCCCCGAGCATCCGGGCAAAATACGATCTCTCGGTCGTGCGGACCTTGCGCAGCCTCTACCGCGAGGTGGCGATCATCGGCATCGGCGACAAGATCAAGTCAAGCCTGGACGAGTTGGCACAGCTCGCGCCTGACATAGCGTTCAACCTCGCTTTTTCGTCGCAAGATGAAGAAGCGGTTCTTGCCGAGCGGCTCGATCGATTGCACGTGCCTTATACGGGATCTGGACCCGCGGCTCTCGCCCTGACCAATGACAAGCTCAAGTCGCGGCGAGCCTTGCGCGCCGCCGGCATAGACGTGCCGCGCTATGCGGAACTGCCGCCGCGGCGGCCGATTGCGGTCGGCTTTTCGCCGCCCTTTTTCGTGAAGCCGATCTGCTCTTGCGGCTGCATCGGCATCCGCGACGACAGTCTGGTCATCAGGAGAGAAGACCTGCTCGAGCGGGCGCGCTTGATTTGGCGCCGCGATGCCGCCTCGGCCCTGTGCGAGGAGTTCATCGTTGGGCGCGAATTTCGCATCGGCCTGATCGAGGCGCGACGGTCCGGCATGAGGGTCGTCGGCATCACCGAATGGACGTTCGGCATCGCCGCGCCGGGCTGGGGTTTCAAAACCCTGGCCATCGTCAGCAATCCTGAAACCCGCAAAGCGCGAAGGGTCCGACGCGGACCCGCCGCCGTCTCGCGTCGCCGGACATTGGAACTGGCCAGCGTCGCGCAACGCGCTGCCGCGGCACTCGGGGTCGACGGCTATGCCACCGTGGATATCCGCGTCGACGACCGCGACGGCCGCGCCAAGGTGATCGAGGTGAATGCCAATCCAGGCTTGTGGTCGGGCAGCTCGATTTGGAGCCGGCCGAGCTTTCGCGCCAACATCAGAAATATCGTCGAAGCGGCGCGTCGAAAATGACCGCCACGCCGAATGGCAGTCAAACAGCCACTTTGTCCGGAAACGATGCCCCGGTCGCCACCATCAGCGCCGCGCCGGCCACCATGAGCGTGCGCAAATCGTACCGCGACGCGATCGCGCCGACGGTGAGCGTCAGCGCCGCGGTGCCGAGCAGCGCCGCGGTGAGAATGCCGCCGATGGCGACCGGATCATAGCCGGCCGCGGCGAGATAGGCCGGCAGTACGATGACGGCAAAGCCGTCGCCGATGCCGCGCGCCCTGCGCGCCACGTCGATGAGCCCAATGTCGCATCGCATGGTCATGGGGAGAGGCGGTGGCGATCGGTCGGATACCCGGCGCCCCGATCGCCGGTCTTACGCCTTGCCAAAGATGATATCTCTTGCCACAAGGTGCGCAATTATGGAGGACTCGCCATGGCGAAATTTCTGATCGAACCGCACTTCCGTCTGCACGAGTGGGTCGCCGAAGAGAAGGGCTATTTCCGCAGCGAAGGACTTGGTTACGAATTTCGCGAGCTGGTGCGCTCGACCGCCGGCAAGATTCACGACAAGGGCGACAAGGTCGGCGCTTATCAGTCGATCGAGGCCGGGCGCAAATCGAACGTGAGCTGCGCCTGCCACTGGACCATCAACGTCGCCGCCTCGAAGGGCCTCGGCCGCATGTTTCGCGACGTCTATTCGGTGTCGCCGGCCGGCATTTTCGTGCCGGCGAATTCGCCAGTGAAGACGCCGGCCGATCTCGCCGGCGTGCCGGTCTCGGTCGGCTATCAGTCGGGCAGCCATTACGCCACGGTGCAGGCGCTCGAGCAGTATCTCAAGCCCGACCGGATCAAGCTGACTTTCGCCGACGGCATGCTGTTCGCGCGCATGGAGCAGTTGATCGACGGCAAGGCGCCGGCGGTGAGCCTGTTCAGCGGCCCGTATTACTTCGCCGAGCAGCTCGGCTTCCGCAAGGTGATCGACACCACCTTCATGATCGCCACCATGATCCACGGCGATCCCGATCCGGAAGATCTGCGCAAATTCTTCCGCGCGCTGCGCAAGGCGCAGCGCGACATCGACCTGCGCCCCGAACTGTACACGCACTACTACAAGAACGAGTTCCCGGACCGCTTCCATGCGCTGATGGACACGCGGCGCTGGGGTCCCGGCGAGCGGCTGGTGTTCGAGCCGTACACTAAGGAAGTCTACGAGGAATCCTTCGAGTGGATCGCCGACCACCATATCTTCGCCGAAGGCGAGATGGGCGCCGGGCAATACGAGAAGGCCACGCTGTCGTTGATGGCGTAACGGCCACGGCGCAATTGCGGAGCGCTCCATGAAAGCGGAGCGTTACCCCTGTTATCCTCACCCTGAGGTGCTCGGCGCATAGCGCCGAGCCTCGAAGGGCGAGGCCACAGCGCATCCGAAATCGGGCATGCCCGATTTCGGCAAGTTTTAGTGTCCAAATCGGCTATAGCCGATTTGGCTGCCTGCATCCTTCGAGGGCCGCTTCGCGGCCGCCTCAGGATGAGGGCAATTAAAGAGCTGCTGCAGGAAATGAAAATCATCTTTCTCGGGCTGGTCGGCTTGTTTTTGGGCGCGCTCATCGGCGGCGGCCTCGGCTTGGTCTGGCTGCGCTCGCAATGACGCGGTCTACGCCTTGCGCAGAAAATCGAAGTCGCAGCCCATTTCGGCCTGTAGCACGCTGTGCATGTAGAGCCGGGCGTAGCCGCGCGCGGGCATCGCCGCGAACGGGCGATGCGCGGCGCGGCGCTTCGCCAGCTCGGAATCGTCGACCAACAGATCGAGGCGGCGCTCGGCGACGGAGAGTTTGATGCGGTCGCCGTTGCGCACCAGCGCCAGCGGGCCGCCGGCCGCGGCTTCCGGCGAAACGTGCAGCACGATGGTGCCGTAGGCGGTGCCGCTCATGCGCGCGTCGGAAATGCGCACCATGTCCTTGACGCCGCTGCGCGCCAGTTTCGCCGGGATCGGCAGATAGCCGGCCTCGGGCATGGCGTAGCCGCTCTTCGGCCCGGCATTCTGCAGCACCAGAAAATCGTCCGCGGTCACGTCGAGATCAGGCGCGTCGATGCGCGCGGCGAGATCGTCGAGCGAGGCGAACACCACGGCGCGGCCTTCGCGCTCGAACAGAAGCGGGTCGGCGGCGGAGCGCTTGATGATGGCGCCGTTCGGGGCGAGCGAGCCGAACAGAGCCGCGAGCCCGCCCTGTTTCTGATAGGGCTCGGCGAGCGGGCGGACGACGTCGCGGTCGACCCACGGCGCTTCGCCCGCCAAACGCTCGCCGAGCGTCTCGCCGGTCACCGTCATGCAGTCGAGATGCAGCAGCGGCTTTAATTCGCGCAACACCGCGCCGATGCCGCCGGCGGCGAACAGGTCCGACATGTAATGCTGTCCGGTCGGCTTGAGATCGACCAGGATCGGCGTCGCGTCGGACAATTCGTTGAGGCGCTTGAGCGACACCGCGACGCCGGCGCGGCCGGCGATCGCGGTCAAATGAATGAGCCCGTTGGTCGAGCCGCCGATGGCGAGCAACACGCGCAGCGCGTTCTCGATCGACTGTGCGGTGACGATGCGGCCCGGGCGGAGCGCGGTGCCGACCAATTCGACGGCGCGGCGGCCGCTGGCCTCGGCGGCGCGCAGCCGGTCGGCATGCACCGCGGGAATCGCCGCGGTGCCGGGCAGCGTCATGCCGAGCGCCTCGGCGATCGACGCCATGGTGCTGGCGGTGCCCATCACCGCGCAGCTGCCGGTCGTGGTGGCGAGGTTGCCTTCGATGTCGGCGATGTCGCGGCCGGAAATTTCGCCGGCGCGGTATTTGGCCCAGAAGCGCCGGCAGTCGGTGCAGGCGCCGAGCCGCTCGCCGTGATGCGCCATCGGCAGCATCGGGCCGCCGATCAGCATGATGGCCGGCAGATCGGCCGAGGCGGCGCCCATCAAGAGCGCCGGCACGGTCTTGTCGCAGGCGCCGATCAGCACCACCGCGTCCATCGGCTGGGCGCGGATCATTTCCTCGACGTCCATCGCCATCAGATTGCGGAACATCATGCTGGTCGGATGCAAAAAGACTTCGCCGAGCGAAACGGTCGGAAAGTCGAGCGGCAGGCCGCCGGCGGCGATGACGCCGCGCTTCACCGCGTCGACCAGTTCGGGAAAGTGCCGGTGGCAATTGTTGAAGCCGCTCGCCGACTGGGCGATGCCGACGATCGGCCGCGCCAGCATGTCGGCCGAATAGCCCATCGATTTGGCGAACGAGCGCCGCAGGTACAGCGAAAAGTCGGCGTCGCCGTAATTGGTCAGCCCGCGCGCCAGCCCGTGTCGTTGTTTGTCTTGCTCTGCCAAGGTTGCCGCGCCCGTTATCTGTTTCGCCGACTTATTACTTCACCTCTCCCCGGAGGGGAGAGGTCGAGCGAGCCAACGGGTCGGCGCGAAGCGCCGCCCGATGACAAGCCCCGCGAGCGAGGGTGAGGGGGTTCGGAAGTTTCAGAAAAAGACTGCAGCATCCGACCCCCCTCATCCCAACCCTCTCCCCTCCGGGGAGAGGGAGTTCGCAGTGCCTCGTCGACGCCCAAACTGACCCTATCTCATTACTCGATCGCATCCGGATCGCCGGCGAACTCCATCGGCGTGTAGAAGCCGCCGTGGAACTGGGCGGCGATCGCGTTCTCCTTCTTGCCCTGGGCCAAAATCTCGGCGGCGAATTGTTCGGAATCGTCCTGCGGCCGGTAGCCGAGGAATTTGGCGTTGGTATTGTCCCAGCGGCTGCGCAGGTTGTTGGACACGCCGTAGACGACGACGAAATGATAGTGCGGGTGATCAATGCAGCGGCGCACGAGTTGCGCCATGTCGCGGTGGCTGATCCAGGTCAGCAGTTGCCGCGCGTCGGTCGGCCGGTCCGGGGTGATGAAGCTGCCGATGCGCAGGCAGGCGACGCTCAAGCCGTATTTGTCGGCATAGAGCCGGCCGAGCGCTTCGCCGAACACCTTTGACACGCCATAGCGCGTGTCCGGCCGCGGCACCACCGTATTGTCGATGAAGCGCTCGCGGCGATGAAAGCCGATGGCGTGATTGGAGCTGGCGAACACGATGCGCTTGACGCCGCTGCGGCGCGCCGCCTCGAACACGTTGTAGCAGCCCTCGATATTGAGCGGCAGCACCTTGTCCCATCCGGCCTCGGTGGATTGGCCGGCGAGATGCACGACGCAATCGATGCCGGCCGTCGCCTTCTCCATTGCGGCGATGTCGCGGATGTCGGCGGTGACGACGTCTTCGCCGCTTGCCGCGGCGCCGAGCGGCGCCACGTCGAGCAGGCGGAGCAGCGGATAGGAGCCGCGAAAATCCTCGCGCAGTGCCTTGCCGATCTGGCCGGCCGCGCCGGTGATGAGAATGCGTTGCATGGAGCCTCGATGCGACGGTGAGCCCAAATGGTCGCGCCAGCCGATTTAATCCTGCGCCGCGGTGTAAGGCAACTCGCAAGACATCGTGCAAGACATCGTGGACAAAGCGGTCGATTGACCGCATACCACGAGACGCTATCCTGATTGTTGTTGGCCGCGCTCGTCGACAACAGCGCGGTGCCGGCCGGTCCCAGCATTTTTCAAAAGGGCGTGGACGAGGATTTGTCGGGCGAGGATTGCAAGTCATGGCCGTAACGATTGTGCTGATACTCGCAGCGCTGCTGGGCGCCTGCGGCATCATCCTGGCGGCCGCCGCAGCTCATGCCGCGCCCGGCGCCGGGCTCGACAGCGCCGCCTCCATGCTGCTGTTTCACGCCGCCGCGATGCTTGGCGGCGCCGCGCTCGCGCAACAAGGTTTGCTGTGGCGTCCGCTCGCGTTGCTCGCTCTCGCCGCCTGGATCGTCGGCGCCGCTTTGTTCGCCGGCGACATTGCGCTGCGCGCCTTTGCCGGCCATCGCCTGTTTGCCATGGCGGCGCCGGCCGGAGGCATTATTCTGATTATCGGTTGGCTCGCCCTGGCGGCCGCCGCGCTCAGCGCCGCGCTCCGCGGTTGAATTTTGCGCGATTGCCGTGACGCCGGCAAGCTGCAGGCAGCTTTCGTGCAATGGCTTGGCAAAACTCGGGCGCGAACAAAAAACGCGCCGCGAGAAGGGTGAAGCTTTACCCTTGTTCACCTCATCCTGAGGCGCGAGCGAAGCGAGCCTCGAAGGATGCAGGCCCCGGCGCCTCGGCCTGCATCCTTCGAGGCTCGCGCTACGCGCGAGCACCTCAGGATGAGGAGTACATGAGTGCGTCAGGGATGCGTAGGAACTGCGGGCCGCGCGATGGTGTTCATACTTGGTATCGTTCACATGAAAGCGTATCGTTTCACACGAAAGCGGAATTCGCCCATGAGGACCAGTGCATTCTTGGCCGCCGCGTTTGCCGTGACGATCTCCGCTGTGCAAGCCGCAGCGCAGCAGCAACAGCAATCGGTTCTGACTTGGCACGGCGACGCCGGCCGCGGCGGCAACTTCGTCGTCCCGGCACTGACTTGGCAGAGCGCCGCGTCGGTGGCGCCCGACGGCGCGTTCGATGCGCGCGTTGACGGGCATCTTTATGCCCAGCCGTTGTACTGGATGGATCCGGCCACGCATCGGGCGCTGCTGCTCACGGCAAGCCAAAGCAATGTCGTGCAAGCGTTCGACGCGCAAAGCGGCAAGCAGGTGTGGCGCAGGTCGGTCGGCCGGCCGGTGCCGCGCGCCGCGCTGCCGTGCGGCAACATCAATCCGCTCGGCATCACCGGCACGCCGGTAATCGATCCGGCGACGCAGGCGATTTATTTCGACGCCGCGGTCGACCAAGCCGGCGCGCCGCGCCACCAAATATTCGGCCTGTCGCTCAAGGACGGCAGCATCCTGCAAGGCTTTCCGGTCGACGTCGGCCGCGCTCTGGCGAGCACGGGAAAGCGCTTCGATCCACCTACGCAGAACCAGCGCACCGCGCTGACGCTGCTCGACGGCACGATCTATGCCGGCTACAGCGGCCATTTCGGCGATTGCGGCGAGTACCACGGCTTTGTGGTCGGCGTGCCGCTGCACGATCCCGGCAGGGTTTCGAGCTTCGAAACGCGGGCGCGCGGCGGCGGCATTTGGGCGCCGGGCGGGCTTCCCGTTGTCGGCCACGACATGGTCTTCGCCACCGGCAACACCTTCGGCGCCCAGGTCTGGAGCGACGGCGAGGCGGTGTTCCGCGTCGGCGCCGATCTGCATCGCAGCGACGACAAGCGCGATTTCTTCGCGCCGGCCGATTGGCGCAGCATGGACGCGCGCGATGAAGATCTCGGCGGCAGCAATCCGCTGCCGCTCGATGTCGGCAGTCAGGCGCTGATCCTGGCGCTCGGCAAGGACCGCAACGCCTATCTGCTCGACCGCAACAATCTCGGCGGCATCGGCGGCCAATTGGCCGTCGAAACCGTGGCGCGCTATCCGATCCGCACATCGCCGGCGGCTTATCCGCTCGGCAACGACACGATGGTGGCGTTCGAGGGGCCGGGCAGCCGGTGTCCGGCCGGCGGTCGCGGCGGCGATTTGACGGTCCTGAAGATCACCGCCAACTCGCCGCCGGCCATGAGCACGGCCTGGTGCGGCGCCGTCAACGGCGAGGGTTCGCCGATCGTGACCACGACAGACGGCCATTCCGATCCGATCGTGTGGATGCTCGGCGCCGAGGGCGACAATCGCCTGCACGCGTTCCGCGGCGACACCGGCGCACCGCTCTATACCAGCGCGCCGTTAACCGGCCTGCGCCACTTTCAGACGTTGATCGCGACGCAAGATCGCCTCTATGTGGGCGCCGACGACCGGGTCTATGCGTTCAGAATAAAGTAACAGCGGCGTTCTACGGGCGCATACCCGACTTTACGGGTTTTGCGTCGTCCGGCCGTGCCGGCGTAGTAGGTTGACGCGCCAGTCCCGCCTAGCCCGCGAGTCATCATGGACGACACCACAAAACCGGACGCCGCCGGCTTCCGCTTTATCGGCAAGCCGCTGCCGCGCAAGGAGGACGAGCGGCTCGTCACCGGGCGCGGCCGCTTCACCGACGATTTCAAGCTCGACGGCCAGACCTATGCGGCCATGGTGCGCTCGCCGCATCCGCATGCACGCATCGTCGGCATCGATACGGCGGCGGCGCAAAAAATGCCAGGCGTGCGCGGCGTGTTCACCGGCGCCGATTGCGCGGCCGAGAAGCTTGCGCCCATTCCGCACGATCCGGTGCCGAAGACCAAATTCGACATGAAACTCTCGGCGCCGGGCGGCGGCGCCGTGTTCGGCGGCCCGCACATGCTGTTGCCGGCCGACCAGGTACGCCATGTCGGCGAGGCCGTGGCGATGGTGGTCGCCGAGACCAAGGCGCAGGCGCTCGACGCGGCCGAAGCGGTGGCGGTACAATACGACGAGTTGCCGTTCGTGCTGCATTCCGAAGATGCCATGCGGCCGGGCGCGCCGGTGTTGTGGGACGAAGTGCCGAACAACATTTTGGTCGAAACGCTGTTCGGCGATGCCGCGGCGACCGACCGCGCCTTTGCGCGCGCCGCGCACGTTATTGCGCGCGACTTTCATATCGGCCGCGTCACCGGCGTGCCGCTCGAGCCGCGCGCGGCGCTCGGCGCCTATGATGCCGCGAGCGGCCGCTACACGCTCTATGCCGGCTCGGGCGGCGCGGTACGGCAGAAGAGCGAGCTCGCCACGGTGCTCGGCATTCCGCCGGAAACCTTGCGCGTGCTGTCGCACGACGTCGGCGGCAATTTCGGCACCCGCAATCGCGTCTTCGTCGAGTTCGGCCTGGTGCTGTGGGCGGCGAAAAAAATCGGCCGGCCGGTGAAGTTCACCGCGACGCGTTCCGAGGCCTTTCTCAGCGATTATCAGGGCCGCGACCTCGTGACCAAAGTCGAGCTGGCGCTCGATGACAAAGGCAAATTCCTGGCGATGCGCGCCACCAACATCAGCAATGTCGGCGCGCGCTGCGTGTCGCTGTCGCCGTTGAGCAAGGGCGCCGGCCTTATCCCCGGTCCGTATGCCATTGCGGCGGCGCACTTGCGTGCCATGGCGGTGTTCACCAACACGACGCCCACCAACGCCTATCGCAGCTCCGGCCGGCCCGAGGTGACGTTCGCCATCGAGCGTCTGGTCGACGCCGCCGCGGACGAACTGGGTATCGATCGCATCGCACTCCGCCGCAAGAATCTGATCCGTCCTGAGGCGATGCCGTACCGCAATGCCGTCGGCATGACCTACGACAGCGGCCGCTACGCGGCGAATATGGATCGGGCGATGGACATCGCCGACTGGCAAGGTTTTCCAGCCCGCCGCCGCGACGCCAAACGCCGCGGCAAATTGTTGGGGCGCGGCCTTGCCAACTACGTCGAGTCCTCGATCGGCGCGCCGCGCGAGCAGGCGCGCATCAGCGTGCAGCCGGAAGGGCGCGTCGACGTGGTGATCGGCACGCAGCCAAGCGGGCAGGGCCACGAGACCAGCTTCGCGCAAGTCATCTCCGATCTCCTCCACGTGCCGGCCGAGAGCGTGCGCATCATTTTGGGCGACACCGACGTGGTGAAGGTCGGCGGCGGTTCCCATTCCGGCCGCTCCATGCGCCATGCCGCGACGGTGTTTGCCAAGGCGGCCGGCATGCTGATCGACAAGGCTAAAGCCATCGCCGCGATCGCCATGGGCTCCACGCCGGAGCATGTGTCGTTCGATGACGGCCGCTTTTCCTCGCGCGACACCAACCGCACCTTCGATTTCTTCGAGCTGGCGCAGGAGGCGGCGCGCCTTGCTCTGCCGGACGGGCTGAAGGACCGCCTTGCTGTCGTCGCCGACAACGAGATGCACGAGCCGGTCTTTCCGAACGGCACCGCGATCTGCGAGGTCGAAGTCGATGCCGAGACCGGCGAGGTGACGATCACGCGCTACGCCTGCATCGATGACGTCGGCCGCTGCATCAATCCGCTGATCGTGCACGGCCAGACCCATGGCGCCATCGCCCAGGGCGTCGGCCAGGCGATGTGGGAACAGATTTTCCTCGATGCCGGTTCCGGCCAGCCGTTGACCGGCTCTTTGATGGATTACGGCATGCCGCGCGCCGACACTCTGCCGGCGTTCCGGACCGAAATCGCCGAGGTGCTCTCGCCCACCAATCCCCTCGGCATCAAGGCCGGCGGCGAAGGTGGAACCACGGCGGCGCCGGTCGTTGTGGTCAGCGCGGTGCTGGACGCGTTGCGCGAACTGGGCGTGCGCGATCTGACAATGCCGTTGACACCCGATAAGGTGTGGGACGCGATCCGGCAGGCGAAAGCGCGCAGCAACTGAAACCGCTCATTCCCGCGCAAGCGGGAATCCAGGCTGGGTCGCCGCTTTCGCGGGGACGAGCGGACCTGATGACTTGTCGGAACTGGAACTTGAAACACGGGCAGTTTGCCGCACCTGGTAACACTAATGCGTGATCCGCGGCGCAGCCACGTTGCATCCGCGGACCAGAAGATTATGTAGCGCGCATTAGGCCGGCCGGGCGGCTCCCCCATCCCCCGACACCCCGCTGCCCGGCCCCATAAGCCTAAAGTTGAGGCAACGACTCGAAGAACCCCAAGCGCGTACCCTGCTTGGGGTTCTTTTTTGTGGCAAAGGTTCCCGCCGCGTTTAAGCGTCTGAAGACGCTCAGGTCTTTGTCAAATCGCCGAGCAGGCTGGCGGCCACCGCAAGCTTCGATAATGTCAATCCGGAGTCCGCGATCTCATGGATGGCGGCGCGCACGCGCTCCACGTCGGCGCGGCGCGGCGTCACCCAGGCCGCGACCGCGGCGGCGCCGCTTGCGCCGCCGCTGACCATCGCGGCGGTGAGCCGGCGCTCGGCGTCGCCGATGGCGTCGCGGGCACGGTCGAGCGCCAGCCGGTCGAAATAATCGTCGACCGCGATGGCGCGCGCGGCGCCGGCGATGCGATCGAGCTGGAAAAATGCGCCCGCAGCAAAATAGGTCGCGGCGACTTCAACGATCGGCCGCGCCGTGCGGTCGGCAACCAGCACGATGTCGGGTGCGGCGCCAAGGATGCCGAGATCGGCGATGCGGCCGGCGAGCGGCTCGGGCACGCCGGCCGCTGCAAGTTCGCTCCGCCGTGCGGCGCGCGCGCGCAGACCATCCTCGGAAAGCGCGTTGTCCAGACAGGTCGCCACCGCGCTGATGCCTTCGCCGTAATGGTTCACCACCTGGGCGAGCCCTTTGGTGAGATCGACGTTGCGCAGGAACCAGACCAGGCGATCGAGCAGCAGTTCCTGCACGGCGGCGTAAAGATCGAGCTGCACCTTGCCCGACAGCTTGTTGTCGAGTTCGTCGATCGCGCCGTTGAGCGCCGACATGGCGTAGCTGTCGCGCACCGCCGCAAACGCGCAGGCGATGGCCGCCGGCGTGGCGCCGGTCTGATCGGCGATGCGCACGATCAGCGACGGCCCGCCGCGATTGATCATCGAGTTGCCGAGTTGCGTTGCGATGATTTCGCGGCGCAGCCGATGGTGCTCGAGCGCGTCGGGAAAGCGCTCGCTGATCGCATGCGGAAAATAGCGGACCATTTCGCGGCCGAGATACGGATCGTCCGGTACCGCCGATTCCAGCAAATCTTCGTAGAGCGCGAGCTTGGCGTGCGCGAGCAGCACGGCGAGTTCGGGCCGCGTGAACGGTTGCGCGCGGCGGCGACGCTCGGCCAGAGCGGCATCATCGGGCAGATATTCGACCGCGCGGTCGAGCATTTGCCGCGCTTCCAGATTTTGCATGAGCCGCTGCAGAAAACCGAAATCCTCCATGCCGCGCCGTTCGGAAAGCGAGATGGCGAGCGGCTGCAGATAATTGTTGCGCAACACCAGCGCGGCAACGTCCTCGGTCATGGCGGCGAGCAGCGCGTTGCGGTCGGGCAGCGCCAGGCGGCCGTCGCGCAGCGGAATGCTCAGCGCGATCTTGATGTTGACCTCGACGTCGGACGTGTTGACGCCGGCGGAATTGTCGATGGCGTCGGTGTTGAGCCGAATACCGCGCGACGCCGCCTCGACGCGGCCGCGCTGGGTCATGCCGAGATTGGCGCCTTCGCCGATCACCTTGCAGCGCAGCGCGGCGCCGGCGACGCGGATCGCATCGTTGGCGCGGTCGCCGACGGATTCGTCGGTTTCGTCGTCGGCGCGCACGTAGGTGCCGATGCCGCCGAAGTAGAGGAGATCGACCGGCGTCTTGAGCATGGCGCGCATCAACTCGTGCGGCGTGACGTGTTCGCCGACACCGAACAGCTTCTGCGCCTCGACCGACAGCTCGATGTCCTTGGCGCCGCGGGAATAGATGCCGCCGCCGGGCGAGATGAGGCTCTTGTCGAAATCCTGCCAGCTCGAGCGCGGCAACTCGAACAGGCGCCGCCGCTCGGCAAAGCTGCGGTCGGCATCGGGGTCCGGGTCGACGAAGATGTCGCGGTGATCGAAGGCGGCGACGAGCCGGATGGTCTTCTCGCGCAGCATGCCGTTGCCGAACACGTCGCCCGACATGTCGCCGACGCCGATCACCGTGAACGGCCGCGCCGCGATGTCGACGTCCATCTCGCGGAAATGCCGCTTGACCGATTCCCAGGCGCCGCGTGCGGTGATGCCGATCTTCTTGTGGTCGTAACCCGCCGAGCCGCCGGAGGCGAAGGCGTCGCCGAGCCAGTAATCATGCGCCTCCGCAATGTCGTTGGCGATGTCGGAGAAGGCCGCGGTACCCTTGTCGGCGGCAACGACCAGATAGGGATCGTCGCCGTCGCGCCGCACCACATTGGCCGGCGGGATCACGCCGGTGGTGCCAAGCCCGATATTGTCGGTGATATCGAGCAGCGTGGAGATAAATAATTTGTAGGTGGCGACGCCTTCGGCCGCGATCGCCTCGCGGCTGTCGCTTGGCTTGAGACACTTGGGCACGAAACCGCCCTTGGCGCCGACCGGCACGATCACCGCGTTCTTGACGTTCTGCGCCTTCACCAGGCCCAGAATTTCGGTGCGAAAATCCTGCGGCCGATCCGACCAGCGGATGCCGCCGCGGGCGACCTTGCCGAAGCGCAGATGCAGCGCCTCGACCCGCGGCGAATAGACGAACACTTCGTAGAGCGGCCGCGGCAAGGGCATGCCGTCGACCTTGCGGCTTGCGAACTTGATCGCGATCGGCTCCTTGGCGCCGCCGCTCTCGTCGATCTGATAGAAATTGGTGCGCACTGCCGCCGTCACCGCGTTGACGAAGTGGCGCAGGATGCGGTCCTCATCGAGGCTCGACACCGCCTGCAGCGCGGTCTCGATGGCTGCGGTGACGTCCGCCTCGTTCGTCGCGCCGGGCGTCTCGGCCAACGCCAGCCGCGGCGCGAAGCGCACGTGGAACAGCGACACGATCGCGGCCGCGATGCGCCAATGCTTGCGCAGCGTGCCCCACATGTAATCCTGCGAGTACGGCACGCGGATCTGCCGCAAAAACCGCGAGATGGTGCGAACGAGGGCAACGTCGCGCCAGGCCAACCCGGCCGCGAGCACCAGCGCGTTGTAGCCGTCGTTCTCGGCGGCGCCGCCCATGACGGCAAGGAAGCACGCTTCGAGCGGATCCTTGCGCGGGGCAAGCGCGACGGCCTCGCCCGATGCGGTTTCGAGCGTCATGTCGTGAAACCACAGCTCGGCAGAATCGTGCGGGCGGATCGGATAGGTTCGCTCGTCGACCACCCGGAAACCCATATTCTCCAGGACCGGCACACGCTCGGAGAGCGGGATCGGCCGGCCGAGGCTGAAGACCCTCAAGCCTGCGACGGCAGGGCCGGCATCGGCGGCACGGTACAGGTCGACGCCCAGCGGATGCGCAGCCGACAGCGCTTCGATCAGGCGGATATCGGCCAGCGCGCTATCGGCCGGATAGACTTCCCGATAGTCGATCGGAAACGCGTCGCGATAACGGGCGAACAGCCGGCGCGCCGCGTCCGCTTTATGCCCGGCGTCGATTGCCTCTTCGAGCCCGTCGACCCAGCTGCGCACGATTGCCTCGACCGCGCGATCGAGCTCGGCCGGATCTGGGTTCGGCGTCTCGCCCTCGTAGCGGCCGATGATGAAGTGCACCCGCACCAGCGGGCCTTCGGTGAAGAACGGATAGAACGCCCGCAGCCGTCCCTGGTAGGTCGTGGCGAGGTAATCGCCGATCAGCGCCCGCACCCGGCTGTCGTAGCGGTCGCGCGGCACGTAAACCAGGATCGAGACGAAGCGGTCGAACCGGTCGCGCCGCGGCAGCACGCGCACCCGCGGCCGCTCGTCGAGCTGCAGGATGGTCAGCGCGAAGCGGTACAGCGTGTCCTCGTCGATCTGAAACAATTCGTCGCGCGGATAGGTCTCCAGCACGTTGACGAGCGCCTTGCCGGAATGGCTCTGCGCATCGAAGCGGGCGCGGCGGATGATGTGATCGACCTTGCGGCGCAGATACGGAATGGCGCGGGTCGAGCGCGTATAGGCGGTCGAGGTGAACAGCCCGCAGAAGCGCCGCTCGCCGATCAGCTTGCCCGCGGCGTCGAAGCGCTTGACCCCGACATAGTCCATGTTGACGCGGCGGTGGATGCGGGCGCGCACCGCGCTCTTGGCGACGATGAGCAGGCGCGGCTCTTCGAGGAATTCGCGGATTTCCGGCGTGATGCTGACGAGCTGGTTGCCGCGGCGCAACAGCCGCAGTTCGGGCGAGCGAAGCAGCCCGAGCCCGGTCTCGAACATCGGCTGCAGCGCCTGCTCGTCGTTGGTATAGGCATAGTCGCGCGAGCCGAGCATGGTGAAATTGTCGCCGGCAAGCCACTCGAGAAACTGCACCGCCTCGGCGATCTCATCGACCGGCAACGGCGGCGGATTGTTTCTTAAATCCGCGATCGCCTCGCGCGCGCGGCCGAGCATCGGCTGCCAATCCTGCACGCAGACGCGGATCTCGGCGAGAATGCCTTCGAGCGCGCGGGCGACCTCGGCCATCGCCGCGGCGTCTGCCACACCGTCGACGTGGATGTGAATGAAGCTTTCGCGCGTGCCCTCGCCACGACGGCCAGCTTCGAAGCCGACCAGCGTTCCGGCATGGTTGCGCTCGACCAGGAATACCGGATGGACCAGGAACGAAATGGCAAGACCGCGTTCGTTGAGCTCGCCGATGACCGAATCGACCAGGAACGGCATGTCGTCATTGACGATGTCGAGCGCGGCCACGCCCGGCACGACGGCCGGAGCAAGCCGCAACTTGGCGGCGCCCGGCGGGCGCTCGGCAAAAAACGCCCAGGCCCGATCGGCAATGGCGGCGAGCTGTTCGGGCCGGTAACGCTCCAAATCCTCGGGCGCGGCCCGGCCGAAAAATTTGGCGAGAAAATCCGCGGCAACGCCGGGCTCGTGCAGCGCCAATGCCGCGGCAGCGGCGCCGAGGAGCGACGGAGCGTTGCGGCTGCCGTCGCTGTGGGTGTCCTGGATAGCCATGCGCGCTCCGCGCTGCGATTCGTCCCGCCGATCATACCCGCGCGGCGCGCATATCCGCTACGGCGAGTTTATACTTGTCGCCGTCATTCCGGATCGCCGCGAAGCGGCGAGGCCGGAATGACGATTCCATATCCAAAGGGGTCCCTATGGCCAAAAAGCCCAATCGCAAAGCCGCCGCCGCGGCCCGGCCGGCGAAGGCGCGGCCGAGCGCTGCCGCCGGCGATGACACGACGATCACCGCGCTGGCGCTCGCGCCGGCGCCGTTGTCGCCCGAGATGGCGGCCTATTTTGCCAAATGCGAAGACAAACTCGGCTTCGTGCCCAACGTGCTCGCCGCCTACGCTTTCGACATGGCGAAGCTCGAGGCTTTCGTCGGCATGTACAACGATCTGATGCTGGCGCCGTCGGGCCTGAGCAAGCTCGAGCGCGAGATGATCGCGGTCGCGGTCTCGGCGCAGAACCGCTGCTACTATTGCCTGGTCGCCCATGGCGCCGCGGTGCGCCAGTTGTCCGGCGATCCGGTGCTCGGCGAATTGATGGCGATGAATTATCGCGCCGCGCGGCTGTCGGCGCGCGAGCGCGCCATGCTCGATTTCTCCGTCAAGCTGACCGCGGAGCCGTGGCGCGTCGAGGACGAGGACCGCGCCGCGCTGCGCCGCGCCGGCTTTTCCGACCGCGACATCTGGGACATCGCCGCCGTGGCCGGCTTCTTCAACATGACGAACCGCGTCGCCGCGGCGACCGACATGCGGCCGAACAGCGCCTATCACGGGCAGGCGCGATGATGGCTTTGACTCACCAGTAGCCCGCATGTGCGAAGCGATATGCGGGATCATGTGCGCAGAGTCAGATCCCGGATGTCGCTTCGCTCATCCGGGCTACGGCGACGGCGCAATGCCCATCGCGCGCGGCCGCGCTCATTGGGTGCCGGCACGATCATCGGCATTTGCCGGGCGCGCGTTTTGGCTTGCGCCTCTTCGCTTCAGGCTTGGTCACGTGGCGCGCGCTCCAGCATCCGGTCGCAAACCTACCATTCGGGAACGTTGAGCTTGGCGTGCGGGGCGGAAGGGTGGCAGAAGTGGCGGGTCGCTCGCAATGACGATCGAGTGTGCCGTCGCGATCTAAACATCTGCCCTAGACCAGGCGCGAGAAGATGAAATACAGCGTTCCGGACAGCGCCATCGCCGCCGGCAAGGTGAGGACCCAGGCGAGCGCAATGTTGCGCACCGTCGACCATTGCAGCCCGGAGCCGTTCGCCGCCATGGTGCCGGCGATGCCCGACGACAGGACGTGGGTCGTCGACACCGGCAAGCCGTAGCCGTCGGCCGCGGCGATCGTGGCGGCGGCGGTAATCTCGGCGCAGGCGCCTTGCGCGTAGGTGAGGTGGGTCTTGCCGATCTTGGAGCCCACCGTGACGACGATGCGCTTCCAGCCGACCATGGTGCCGAGCCCGAGCGCGATGGCGACGACGATCTTCACCCAGGTCGGAATGAATTTTGTCGCGCCGTCGAGCGAGCCCTTGTAGGCGTTGAGCGTAGCGACGTCCGGCGCCGGGAGGCCGGCCGCCTTGTCTTTGATCAGGAAGCGAACCGCCTCGGACGCCAGATACATGTCGTTTCGGGTGTTGCCGACCTTGTCGAGCGGCAGCTTGGCGATCGAGCCGTAGTCGCGCACTTGCGTGGCGATGTCGCCGACCAGCGCGGCCAAAGCCGGGAAGGTCTCGGCGTCGATCTCGTGCTGGGCGACATAGGCGGTGACGGCGGCGCGCGGATCGCCGGTAAAATCGCGGCCGCCGGCCTTGGCGGCAATGACCGCGCTCGCCTGCTGCGAGATCGAGGCGAATTCGGCGACCTGGCTGACCGGCATGGAGCGGTTGAGCGCGTAGGCGGTCGGCACCACGCCGATCAGGATCAGCATGATCAGGCCCATGCCCTTCTGGCCGTCATTGGAGCCGTGGAAGAAGCTCACCAGCGTGCAGGTCAAGATCAGAATGCCGCGGATCCAGGTCGGCGGCGGCTGGTCGCCTTTCGGCTCGGCGAACAGCTCCTTGCTGGGGATGACGTATTTCACCACCATCAGCAAAATGCCGGCGAGCACGAAGCCGAAGATCGGGGACAGCAGCAGGGCTTTTCCGACCGAGGTTGCCTGCGTCCAGTCGACGCCCGACGTGCCGCTGCGGCCGTGTAAGAGCGCATTGGTGACGCCGACGCCGATGATCGATCCGATCAGCGTGTGCGAACTCGACGCCGGCAGGCCGAAGGACCAGGTGCCGAGGTTCCAGATGATGGCGGCGACCAGGAGCGCGAACACCATGGCATAGCCGGCCCCGCTGCCGACCTGAAGGATCAGCTCGACCGGCAACAGCGAGACGATGCCGAAGGCGACCGCGCCCGACGACCACAGCACGCCGGCAAGATTCCACAACCCGGACCAGACCACCGCCACATTGGCTTGCAGCGAGCGCGTATAGATGACGGTGGCCACCGCGTTCGCGGTATCGTGGAAGCCGTTGACGAATTCAAAGCCGAGCGCAATCAGCAAGGCGACGAACAGCAGGATGAACGGCACATAGCTCGTGATCTGCGCGCCGGCTGCCTCGATGTCGCTGTGAATGCTGTAGGCCACGAACAGCAGGCCGGCCGCCAACACGCCGAAGAACGGGATCAATGTCAGCGGATTGACGCCATGGTCGAGCTTCGGTCCGCTGCCCCGCGCCGGCTCGATCGAACCCGGTAACGCCGCTGCAATCTCGGTCATCGGTCTGCCCCTGTCGTTTCCCGCCTGCAAACGTGCTGACGTTTTATGAAGGGACGATGACAGCGGTGCCGGCGCCTGAGCGGCCCTCAGTTTTCGTAGTCGGCTCCGTCCTGTCGAGGATGCGCCTCAAGGCATCGAAGTGGTGCTGCGCCGGAAGCCGTGCATGAAGGCGATCCGGTGCGCGGCCGCAAGATCGACGCGCGCCTGCCATTCCGCGGCGCCGCATGGCAAATCGCCCGGCGAAACCCTGACCTGCATGGCTGCCTCCATTGGCTTGTCTCATTTCAGCACAAAGTCGCGGCGTTGTCAGTTTTACGAAGCTGCCCGACACGGCTCATCCGCTGCCTGCACCAACCTCATGACCTCATCCTGAGGTGCTCGCGCCTCAGGATGAGGCGAACAAGATAAGCGTCATCGTTCTCGCGGCGCGTTTGTTGCGTCCGAGGTTTGTTTGATCGCGTTCGTAGGGTGGGTTGAGCGGAGCGAAACCCACCGTGCGGCGGCGCGGCTCGATGATGGGTTTCGCAAGGGCTCAACCCATCCTACAAACTACAAACGGAAGTAAGAAATAAGGAGACGGAACGCCGAGAGACGCGTCGTCACGATCCGCGCCACGCGCAACGCGCGTTACCACGCG
>JASHPU010000052.1 GCA_030037885.1 Xanthobacteraceae bacterium
CGGGTTTTCGATTGGCGCTGGTGCGCCTGGCCGGCGGCTGGCGGTTCGGCGCGCCCTTGGCGCCGCCCGCCGCGGTGCCGTCCGGCTCCGCCACCGCCGGCGGCATAGGCTGCGCGATTTGCGAGGGCGAGAGCTGGTCTTCCGGATTGAGGTGAGGCTGCGACTGCTGCTGTGCCGAACCCGGCGCTCCGCTCAAAACGACGGCCAGAACAGCGGCGAACAGCGCGGCAGCTGCCGCCATGGTCGATCGTCGATGCATCCCCTGCTCTCCCCTCGCAACCCGCTGCCTATAACACGGCTCGGCCGTTGTCGGCTGGGTTAATTTGTCCGGCCAGAGAATGCACCGCCGCTTGCCGATTAGAACCTCTATAAAAATGCCACTTTTTCTTTGCGCGGCAAATTCGGCTACGCTAGGGATAGTTGCAGACCGTACTAATCCCCCGGCCCGCAATGATCGTCTGCTCCTGCAACGTGCTCTCCGACCACGATGTGCGCTCTACGCTCGCCGCCGGCGACAGCGCGCCGCGCACCACCGGCCAAGTCTATCACTGTCTGGGCTGCAGCCCGCAGTGCGGCCGTTGCGCGCGCACGATTCGGCGCATCATCGACGAGGCGCTTGCCCCGGGCGAACCGGCGTGCTGCCGGAACAGTTGAGCACCGCAGCGAATTTCGTCCACAAGACGGCAGCGGCGCGGCGGGCCGTAATGCACGGCGCGCGCCAAGCGGCTATAGTCGGCCTTTCCGCGCGCAATGCGCCGGCTGCTCAAGGCAGCCTCGGCGAAGGAGAGCAACCATGAGAGGCGAGCCCGGCGTCATCGATTATCTCAACAAGGGACTGCGGCACGAATTGACCGCCATCAATCAATACTGGCTGCACTATCGGCTGCTCGACAATTGGGGCTACCGGGATCTGGCCAAGCAATGGCGCAAGGAATCGATCGAGGAAATGCAGCACGCCGACAAGATCGTCGCGCGCATCATTTTCCTCGACGGTTTTCCCAACATGCAGGTGCTCGATCCGCTGCACATCGGCCAGAACGTCAAGGAGGTGCTCGACTGCGACCTCGCCACCGAAATGTCGGCACGCGCCCTTTACGAGGAGGCGGCCACCCATTGCCACGGCGTGCGGGACTACGTATCGCGCGAGCTGTTCGAAGGGCTGATGCACGACGAAGAGAGCCACATCGACCTTCTCGAAACCCAGCTCGACCTCGTCGCCAAGCTGGGCCTCGAACTGTACGCCCAGCACCGCATCGGCAAGCTGGAAGACGGCGACCATTGAACGGCGCGCGCCGACGCTGCCGCACGCCGCAATCGTTTACAGATTTTAAGACGCAGCCGACTGGGCCGGTTTCGGCCGCCGACGTGCGGTCCGAGGCCGGGCTCGGCTGGCGCTCGAACACGAAAGATTAGGGTTAAGCGTTAAGGTTAAGTCCCGCTTAAGTATTAGCTGCCATCTTCGCTCTACTTCCAGCAACGGCCTGCCGCCGCGTGCGCGGCCGTGTTCGAGGAAAGGACGAAGTTATGGTCAGCGTTAGAACTCTCATCACCGGCGCTGCGGCAGCGATGGTCTCGACCGCGGCACACGCCGCCGATCTCGGGGCGCCGCCGCCGATGCAGTATCAGCCTCCCGCCCAGGTGTTCGAACAGAGCGGCTGGTATCTGCGCGGCGACGTCGGCGTCGGCATCCAAAGTTTTTCGAGCTTCGATCTCGGTCCGCCGAGCGAGGTGCCGGCGACCTGGACCATCAATCAGCAGGACATCCAGGATACCAGCATCTTCGGCATGGGCGCCGGCTATGTGCTCAACAACTGGCTGCGCTTCGACGTGACCGGTGAATACCGCACCAAAGGGGCATTCAGCGCGATCGGCAGCTATGAGCAGGGCACCTGCAACGTGCAGGGCGTCGTCGGCACTTGCTTCGACACGTTCAACGGCAACTACTCGGCGGCCGTGTTCATGGCCAACGCCTATATTGATCTCGGCACCTGGTGGTGCCTGACGCCGTTCATCGGCGCCGGCGTCGGCGGCGCCTACGATCGCATCAGCCAGGTCTCCGATATCGGCCCGCTGCCGAACGGCACCATCGGCTTCGGCTTTACACAGCAGGATTCGGCAGGCTGGAACCTGGCGTGGAACGTGCAAGCCGGCGTGACCTACAACGTGTCGGACAATTTCAAGGTCGACTTCAGCTGGCGATACCTGGATATGGGCTCGCCGCAATCGGCGAACATCTTCTGCCAGAACACGGGCTCGACCGGCCCCTGCAACTTCTTCAACTTGAAGGACATGACGGCGCAGGATTTCCGCATCGGTTTGCGCTGGATGCTGCAGCCGACGCCGACGCCGGTGGCGCTGAGCACCCGCGGCTGATAGCCGACCCCCTCCCTCGAACAGGTGCAACGGCGCGGGCGACCGCGCCGTTTTGCTTTTGGCGCAGCGCCGCGCACGGCGTCACGCGGCGGCGGGCTAACCGTCCATTAAGGTTAATGCCCGATGATCGCCGTCAATCGGCCGCGCGATGCGCGCCGCGGCATGAAAGGCCGGCAGATGCGTTGGGTCATCAGTGCTTTGCTCGTTCTGGCTCTTGTGCCGCCGGCATTGGCCGCGGACTTGGACACCGATGTTCTGCGCGGCAGCGAGCCGGTCGGCCCGGCCCTGTTCACCAACTGGACCGGCTTCTATGTCGGCGGACAGGGTGGCCTGAGCGACGCCGACGCCGATTTCAGCGGCGCCACGCAACCCACGATCGCCTACCTGCTGCGCGACACGGCGCTGGAAAACACCAGCCATCCTTCGGAGCTGCCGGTGCTCGGCACCGCCGACCAAACCGGAGCGAGTTACGGCGGCTTTGTCGGCTACAACACGCAATGGCAGGATTTGATGCTCGGCGTTGAGGCCAACTTCGAGCACACCAACTTTTCTCTTATCGCGCCGGGCAACCCGATCGTCCGCAGTGGGCTTTCCGACGGCCTTGGCAACTCCTATACGGTGGCGATCAGCGGTAACGGCGCAATGACCGACCTCAATTATGTCGCGTTGCGCGGCCGTGCCGGTCTCGTTCTGGGCGACTTTTTACCTTACGGATTTCTCGGCGCCGTCCTCGGCGTCGCCAATATCAACGTGACGACGACCATTCAAGGTTTCTGCGAGCCTGGATCGACGGCGATTTGCTCCGACTTCGCGTTCTCCGGTTCGGCGGGCAGGAACTACGCCCTGCTCTACGGCGCCACGATCGGTGCCGGATTGGACTATGCAGTGACGCAACACTTTTTCCTGCGCGGCGAATACGAGTACACCCGGTTCATTCAGTTCGACAGCATCTTGCTGCAGGTGAGCAGCGCCCGCCTCGGCCTGGGCTACAAATTCTAAAGAACAGCGGTCGGACGACGGACGATAAAGGCGCGGAGGGTTTTCGCGTTCGTCTTCATCGGTCATCCGGCACTGCCGTCATTTAACTTGACGGCGGCGCTCGCCTCGCCTATTTCCGCCAGTGGGACACCCCTCCCCAACGAGGGGCGCCTATCTGGAAGGATAGACCATGACGATTGCCACGCCTGCCGTGCGGCCGCTTGTGCCGCATTTTTCGTCCGGCCCTTGCGCCAAGCGCCCCGGCTGGACCCCACAAGCCCTCGAGCGCGCCGTCCTCGGCCGTTCCCACCGCTCCAAAGCCGGCAAAGCGAAACTCAAGCGCGCCATCGATCTGACGCGCGAGGTTCTGCAGGTGCCCGCCGCCTATCGCATCGGCATCGTGCCGGCTTCCGACACCGGGGCCGTCGAAATGGCGCTGTGGTCGATGCTTGGCGCGCGGCCGGTGACCATGCTGGCCTGGGAATCGTTCGGCGCAGGCTGGGTCAACGACGTCGCCAAGGAACTCCAGCTCAAGGACGCCACGGTGCGGCGCGCGCCTTACGGCGCATTGCCGGATCTGTCCGGCCTCGATCCGGGCCACGACGTGGTGTTCACCTGGAACGGCACGACCTCGGGCGTGCGCGTGCCGAACGCGCACTGGATCGCGGCGGCGCGCACCGGGCTGGCCATCTGCGACGCCACCTCGGCGGCGTTTGCCCAAATGCTCGATTGGCCGAAGCTCGACGTCGTCACCTTCTCCTGGCAGAAGGCGCTCGGCGGCGAGGCTGCGCACGGCATGCTGATCCTGTCGCCGCGCGCCGTGGCGCGGCTCGAAAGCTACACGCCGCCCTGGCCGATCCCGAAAATCTTCCGCATGACCAAGGCCGGCAAGCTGATCGAAGGCGTTTTTGCCGGCGAGACCATCAACACGCCGTCGATGCTGTGCGTCGAGGACTACATCGATGCGCTCGAATGGGCGAAATCGATCGGCGGCCTGCCGGTGCTTCGCGCCCGCGCCGACGGCAATGCGCGCGCCATTGCCGATTGGGTCGCGCGCACGCCCTGGATCGACTTCCTGGCCGCCGATCCGGCGCTGCGCTCCAACACTTCGGTGTGCCTCAAGGTCGTCGATCCTGCGGTGACGCGTCTTGCCGCCGACGCGCAAGCAGCCTTCGTCAAGGGCATCGCCGCGGCGCTGGAGCAGGAGGGCGTCGCCTACGACATCGACGCTTATCGCGACGCGCCGCCAGGGCTTCGCATCTGGTGCGGCTCGACCGTTGAGACGCGCGACGTCGAGGCGCTCACGCCGTGGCTCGATTGGGCTTACGCCAAAGCCAAGGAAAAGCTTCTGCAACCGGCGTGATGGCGATGTTCGCCGATCCTCTCACCGAGCGGCTGGCAACGTTTGTGCGCAGCATCGGCATCGAGGTACGCACCGCCACGCTGCCGGCCGGCACCTTCCTGCCCGGGCTCGACATCCGCGACGGCGCGCTCCTGGTCGATGAGGCGCGCCTCGCCCACCCCGGCGACATCCTGCACGAGGCCGGTCATCTCGCCGTCGCCGAGCCGGCCGAACGCAACGCGCCGCGTCTACTACCGAGCCCGGGTGACGAGATGACGGCCATCGCCTGGTCGTATGCCGCGCTGCGCCATCTCGACCTCGACCCGGCGATCGTCTTTCACCCTGAAGGCTACAAAGGCGGCGCCGATTCGATCATCGAAAACTTCACCGCCGGGCGCTATTTCGGCGTGCCGCTGTTGCAGCTTTACGCCATGAGCTGCGAGCCGCGGCTTGCTGCCGAAAGAGGCGTGGCGCCGTTCCCCGCCATGCTGCGCTGGTTGCGCTGACCGGAAAGGATTTTGCCATGGCTCCCCGCGTTCTGATCTCCGATGCGCTGTCGCCTGCCGCCGTCCAGATCTTCAAGGACCGCGGCGTCGCGGTCGAGTTCCAGCCCAATCTCGGCAAGGACAAGGAAAAGCTCGCCGCCGCGATCGACGGCTTCGACGGGCTCGCCGTCCGCTCGGCGACCAAAGTGACGGCGAAGCTGCTCGAGCAGGCCAAGGGCCTCAAGGTGATCGGCCGCGCCGGCATCGGCGTCGACAATGTCGATATCCCGGCCGCCACCGCGCGCGGCATCATCGTCATGAACACGCCGTTCGGCAATTCCATCACCACTGCCGAGCACGCGATCACGCTGATGCTGGCGCTGGCGCGGCAAATCCCCGAGGCCGACGCCTCGACGCGCGCCGGCAAATGGGAAAAGAACAAATTTTTGGGCGTGGAAATCTTCTCAAAGACGCTCGGCGTCATCGGCTGCGGCAATGTCGGCTCGATCGTCGCCGACCGCGCCATCGGCCTGAAAATGAAGGTGATCGCCTACGATCCGTATTTGTCGGCCGAGCGCGCGCTCGATCTCGGCGTCGAAAAGGTCGAGCTCGACGAACTGTGGCGGCGCGCCGACTTTATCACCTTGCATACGCCGCTGACGGAACGGACCCGCAACATCGTCAATGCCGGGACGCTGGCGCTGATGAAAAAAGGCGTGCGGCTGGTCAACTGCGCGCGCGGCGAGCTGGTCGACGAGGCGGCGTTGTGCGCGGCGCTCAAATCCAGCCATGTTGCCGGCGCGGCGATCGACGTGTTCGCGCAGGAGCCGGCGACCGCAAGCCCGCTGTTCAATCTTCCCAACGTGGTCTGCACGCCGCATCTCGGCGCCTCGACGCTCGAGGCCCAGGAGAACGTCGCGCTGCAGATCGCCGAGCAGATGTCCGATTATCTGCTGCGCGGCGCCATCGCCAACGCCATCAACTTTCCCTCGATCAGCGCCGAGGAGGCGCCGAAGCTCAAACCGTTCGTGGCGCTCGCCGAAAAGCTCGGCTCGTTCGCCGGGCAGCTCACCGAAACCGGCATCAAGCAGGTGCAGATCGCCTACGAAGGGCTCGTCGCCGGAATGAACACGCGGGCGCTGACCTCGGCGGCGATCGCCGGCCTGCTTCGCCCCATGCTGCAGAACGTCAACGTCGTGTCGGCGCCGGTGATCGCCAAGGACCGCGGCATCGTGGTCGAGGAAACCCGGCGCGAGGCCGCAGGCGACTACGAAAGCCTGGTGACCGTCACGGTGACGACCGACCGCCAATCCCGGCACGTATCGGGCACGGTGTTCGCCGACGGCCGGCCGCGCATCGTCAACATCAAGGGCATCCGCATGGACGCCGAGTTCGGCCCGTCGATGATCTACATCACCAATCTCGACAAGCCCGGCTTCATCGGCAAGTTTTCGTCGACGCTCGGCGAGGCCGGCATCAACATCGCGACCTTCCACGTCGGCCGCGAAGCGCCCGGCGGCAATGCCGTCGCGCTGATCGAGGTCGACGGCGAGCTGCCGCCCGACCTGCTCGCCAAGGTGCGCGCGCTGCCGCAGGTGCAGCAAGCCAAGCCGCTGCGGTTTTAACGAAGTGGTTTACCTCCGCGTCGCCACCGTGATCCCCGCGAACACCAGGGCGTAGCCGATGGCGTGAAACAGCTGGAAGCGCTCGCCGAGAAGGACGATGGCCAGCGCCGAGCCGAATACCGGCACCAGATGGATGAACGGCGCGGCGCGGTTGGCGCCAATGAGCTCGATGCCGCGGTTGAGGAACAGATAACCGAGCAGCGAGGGAAAGATGCAGACGAAGGCGAAGCTTAAGACGCTTTCGGCATCGAACACCACGGTGCGGCCGGAGCCGAGTTCCCAGATGACGGCGGGCAGCAACAGCACCGCGCCGCCGCCCATGCCGACGGCCAGAAACGAAAACGGATGCGTGGCCGGCCGCCGGCGCAGGAACGCCGCATAGAAGCCGTAAATCACCAGCGCGATCACAAAGCAGAGGTCGCCGCGGTTGAACGCGGTGGCGCGCAGCACGGCGAGACTGCCGTGGCAGACGATGACGAACACGCCGGAGAGCGAGACGCAGATGCCGCCGGCCTGCCGCAAGGTCAGCCGATCGCCGAACAGTACGAACGTCCACATCGCCACGAACAGCGGCGCCACCGATTGCAGCAACAGCCCGTTGATGGCGGTGGTATATTGCAGGCCATAATAGGCGAGCGTGTTGTAGACGGCGAAGCCGGTGAAGGCGAGCAGCGCCATCACCCCGGCGTGCCGCCGGATTGCCGGCCAATCGCGCCGCAGATGCGGCGCCGCGAACGGCAACAGGATGAGGCAGGCGCCGCCCCAGCGGATGAAGGCAAGCGTGATCGGCGGCACGTGGCCGACAACGAAGCGGCCGAGAACCGTGTTGCCGGCCCAGAACAGCGAGGTCAGCGCCAGCAACAGATAGGGCTGATCGAACAGCCAGCCGCCGGCGCGGCTCGTGCCGGCTTCGCGCACCCATGCCATGAAAAAGTTCCCCGGACGACTTTAGGCCGCCCGAGCTAGCGCGGATGGCACGCCAGGACCAGAGCCGCGCCCGCATGTCTGCATGCGAATCGGCTGGGAACCTGCGAAAATCCATGCCGACGCATGGCTCACGAGGGCTCGAAGCGGCGGATTAACGGTGCCGGCACCAAACGGCCCCAATTGGCAGCGAAAACGCGCCTTGACACGCCCGCGCCGGTTTAGGAGCGGCGCCTTGCCTCAGGCGGCATCATCGATTATCCGGGGCAGCGGCGGCGGCCGGTATCCGATCCATGGGCGTCTAGCGCGGGCTGGTGGGGACAATTCCTCATGGCGAATGTTGTCGTGGTCGGCTCCCAGTGGGGCGACGAGGGCAAGGGCAAAATCGTCGATTGGTTGTCCGAGCAGGCTGACGTCGTCGTCCGCTTCCAGGGCGGCCACAATGCCGGCCATACGCTCGTCATCAACGGCACCACCTACAAGCTTTCGCTGTTGCCGTCGGGCGTGGTGCGGCCCGGCAAGCTGTCGGTGATCGGCAACGGCGTGGTGCTCGACCCGCAGGCCTTGCTCGACGAGATCGCGCATCTGAAAACTCAAGAAGTCACCGTCACGCCGGACAACTTGCGCATCGCCGAAAACGCCACGCTGATCCTGCCGCTGCATCGCGAGCTTGATGGCATCCGCGAATCGGCGAGCGCGGCGTTGCGCATCGGCACGACGCGGCGCGGCATCGGCCCGGCCTACGAGGACAAGGTCGGCCGCCGCGCCATCCGCCTGATGGACCTCGCCGACGGCACGACGCTCGAGCGCAAGATCGAACGCCTGCTCACCCACCACAACGCGCTGCGCAAAGGTCTTGGGCTCGACGCCATCGACGGCCGCGAGGTGCGCAAATATCTCGAAGGCGTGGCGCCGGCGGTGCTACCGTACATGGATTCGGTGTGGTCGCTGCTCGAAGAGAAGCGCCGCGAAGGCAAGCGCATCCTGTTCGAAGGCGCCCAGGGCGCGCTGCTCGACGTCGACCACGGCACCTATCCGTTCGTCACGTCGTCCAACACGGTGGCGGCGCAGGCCGCGACCGGATCGGGCCTCGGCCCGGGCGCGATCGACTACGTGCTGGGCATCTGCAAGGCCTACACGACGCGGGTCGGCGAAGGTCCGTTTCCGACCGAGCAGAAAAACGAGATCGGCCGCATGCTTGGTGAGCGCGGCAAGGAATTCGGCGTGGTCACCGGGCGGCCGCGGCGCTGCGGCTGGTTCGATGCGGTGCTGGTGCGCCAGGCCGTGCGGACCTGCGGCATTCACGGCCTCGCTTTGACCAAGCTCGATATTCTCGACGGCTTCGATGAGATCAAGGTCTGCATCGGCTATAAGCTCGATGGCGGCGAAATCGACTATCTGCCTGCCGGCGAGCACGTTCAGGCGCGGGTGTCGCCGATCTACGAGACCATCGCCGGCTGGCGGGAGCAGACGGCGCATGCGCGCTCGTGGGCCGCCCTGCCGGCGCAGGCGATCAAATACGTGCGGCGCATCGAGGAACTCATCGGCTGTTCGGCGGCGCTGCTGTCGACCAGCCCGGAGCGTGAGGATACCATCCTGATGCGCAATCCGTTCGAAGGCTGATTTGGCATGAAAACCAACGGCGCACAGCGTAAGCTTTAGCTGATGACCGATTACCACCCCCTGATCGCGCGGGCCGTGGACGGGCTCGCCAAGAACAGCGGAGAGGCGCGGCGGGCGCTTTACGAGCGCGCCCGCGCTGCTCTGGTCGCGCAACTGCGCTCAGTCGAACCGGGCCTCTCCGAGTCGGACATCACCAAGGAGCGCCTGGCACTCGAAGAAGCCATCCGCAAGGTCGAAGCCGAGGCGGCGCGCAAGGCGCTGGCTGAACCAAGGAGCGCGAGCCGCAGCGAACCGCGCGCGGAGCCGCGGCCGGCTGCGGCGGCGGCAGCAGCAGCCTCGGCCGAGGCATCGGCCGCGCCGCCACAGCAAGACGGTGCCGCGCCCCAACCTGCCGCGCCGCCGGCCGCAAAGCCAACGGCACGCGCCCGGATTCTGGAAGCGCGCACGACCTCGCTTGCCCACGAAGGTTTGAAAGGCTTTCGCAACGTGGTGAACGAGGTGGACGGCCTTGGCACCGCCACCGCCAAGGCGACGCAGACGGCGCGCGACACCCGCGAATCCTACGGGCCCGCCGCCTCGCGCTCGCCTCAGCGCGCATCGCTCGAGGACGATTTCAGCCCGTCGCCGGCGGAGCATGAACCGACCGAGCCGCATTTCGACCATGGACCGGATGCCGTCGGGCATGAGCCGCGCGAGCTTCATGGTCTCGAACCACCCTACAACTTTGCCGACGAGCCGGCTGTCGAGCAGGATGATCGGCCACCGCGTGCGGTGCGGCCGTTCTCGGAACGTCAGGCGGAATTGGCCGAAGCGGTCTATGAAGAGCCGCGTGCCCCGCGCTCCTACGGCGGCGTGATCCGGACCGTCGTGCTGTTGTTGATCGTCGCCGTCGTCGCGGCGGCAGCGTTCGAATTCCGCTCCAATATCGCAGGGGTCTATCACCTCTTCACCCAGATGAAGGCGCGGGCGCCAAGCCAGACCGCGCAGGAAACCACGTCGCAACCAAAATTCTCCGGCCGCGTGCCGCAGGAAGCAGCGCCCGGCGAGGCGGCCGCGCCCGCCGGCGCGGCCACGCCGCAAGCCGGTCCGGCGGTGGCGCAGCGCGCCGTGCTTTATGAGGCCGACCCGAACGATCCGCAGGGCAAGCGCTATCCCGGCTCGGTGGTCTGGCGTACCGAGACGGTCTCGCCCGGCCCCGGCCTTGCGCCTGAACTCGTGATCCGCGCCGATGTCTCGATACCGGAGCGGCATATGACGGTGACCTGGTCGCTGCGCCGCAACACCGACAAGGCGCTGCCGGCCAGCCATACGATCGAAGTCATGTTCAATCTGCCGCCCGACTTTGCCGGCGGCGGCATCGCCAACGTGCCGGGCATTTTGATGAAGGACAGCGAGGAAGTGCGCGGCATGCCGCTCGCCGGCCTTGCCGTCAAAGTGACCAACGGCTTTTTTCTGATCGGGCTCAACGCCGCGGACGCCGAAATGCAGCGCAACATTCAGCTGCTCAAGGAACGGCCGTGGTTCGACATTCTGATCGTCTACAACAACAACGGCCGCGCCATCCTGACCATGGAGAAAGGCCCGCCCGGCGAGCGCGCCTTCGCCGACGCCTTCAAGGCCTGGGGGCAATAGGCTAGCATTCGCGCCGGCGTCCGCAGGCGCCGTGTCGGAGGGGAGCTGTTTGTTGGATTCGAAGCGCGCAGCAAGCTCGTCCGATCGCGCGGCCGGCAAAAATCCGGTAAGCGCGTTCATCGCCTCGGCGCTGCGCACGCTCGAGGCCGAACGCGAGGGCATTGCCGCGCTTGCCACCGCGATGTCCGGCACGCTCGGCGATTGCTTCATCGCCGCGGTCGAAAAAATCCGCAGCGCGCGCGGCCGGGTCATCGTCAGCGGCATGGGCAAGTCCGGCCACATCGCCCGCAAGGTCGCCGCCACGCTCGCGTCCACCGGCAGCCCGGCGTTTTTCGTCCACGCCGCCGACGCCAGCCATGGCGATCTCGGCATGATCACCTCCGACGACGTCATGCTGGTGCTGTCGTGGTCGGGCGAGACCGAGGAGCTCAAAGACCTGATCGCCTATTCGCGGCGCTTCCGCATCGCGCTCATCGCGGTGACGGTCAATGCCGAGAGCACGCTCGGCAAGGCCGCCGACGTGGTGCTGGCGCTGCCGTCGGCGCGCGAGGCGTGCCCGCATAACTTGGCGCCGACCACGTCGTCCTTGATGCAGCTCGCGCTCGGCGACGCGCTCGCCATCGCGCTTCTGGAAAGCCGCGGCTTTACCGCGGTCGACTTCGGCGTCTTTCACCCGCGCGGAAAACTCGGCGCGGCGCTGAAATTCGTCCGCGACATCATGCACGCCGACGCCGCCGTACCACTGATCCGGCGCGGCGCGCTGATGTCGGAGGCGATCGTCGAGATGACGGCCAAAGGATTTGGCTGCGTCGCGGTGGTCGACGCCGCCGGCCAGCTCGCCGGCATCATCACCGATGGCGACTTGCGCCGCCACATGGGGCCCGATCTGCTGCAGTCAAGCGTCGAAGCCGTGATGACCGCGTCGCCGGTGATCGTGCGGCCCGATCAGTTGGCCGGCGAGGCGCTGCAGCTCCTCAACTCGCTGAAGAAGCAGGCGCTGATCGTGGTCGAGGCGGACAAACCGATCGGCATCGTCAATTTCCACGATCTGCTGCGCGCCGGCGTGGCCTGACAAGGCTACTCAAGGCCGTGTCCTCATAAAGCGGATCCCCGCTCGGCCCCCGAAAGCCGACCTGAGAACGGCCTTCAGCGGCTCACCGGCTGTCACGAATCAACAGGCGCAAATTAAAGTGCAGCGCGCTCCGTAGCTCGGTAGGACGGGTTGAGCGACAGCAAAACCCATCATGCAGCCGCGACGCCGCACGATGGGTTTCGCTCCGCTCAACCCATCCTACGCGCTACGCGCTCGGCCCCCGGACCGCCACGAAATAGTGAAATAGGCGAGTCTCGATCGGGCTCATCCGTTAGAACACAAAAGTCGCCATCACCCAGGCAGGCCAGCGCTTTTTGGCTGACGCGCGCGTGGCCTTGCGCCATGTGGACCAGGCGGCGGCGAGGGCCCGCCAGGCCGGACGCGGCGAGCTGGGTCGTCTTGAACTCGGCTTCATAATCTCGCTGTTCCGCGCGGGCTTGCTGGAGAGCTGGATCGGTGCATTCGAACAAGCCAATCCGGCGATCGAAATTGCCACGCACAGGTTGGGGACGATGGCGCAGATCGCCGGCATCGCGCGAGGTGCCCGTGCGCAGCGCGGGCCTCGAAGGATGTAGGCCGAGGCGCCCCAGCCTGCACCCTTCGAGGCTCGGCAAGGAGCTTGTCATCGGGCCGGCCCGAGGTCCCCATCGCGCAAGCGCGATGGGGTGCCCCCTCTTCGGGCCGGACCCGTTGGCTCCTCGCAATGACGATATACTGAATCGACTTGACTTCATCACGCTCTCTACGCTCTCGGCTCGGTTTCTGGCCTTGGCACCACGGCAGCGATCCGGGCATGTTTGCCGTATGTCCAGCCGGCCGCCGCTATCACGATCAGGGCGCCGAAAATGACGGGAAGACGCAATCCGAGATGCACCGATGCTAGACCGGCCGCCAGCGCGCCCAGCGCGGGGGCGCCGCGGAAGATCAAGCCATAAAGCCCCATGACGCGGCCGCGCATGGCGCGTTCGCAGGACAGCTGAACAATGGTCTGGATCGCAATGCCGGCAACGGACAAGCAAAACCCGAACACCGCGATACACGGGACGGCAAGCCTGATCGTCCCGGCGACGCTGACGCCGATTGCGGCAGCCGCGCCGCCGAGCGACGTTGCGACCGCCACGAAGACCAGGTCCAACGATTGCGCGCGGTGGCCGACCCAAACGCCGCCCAATATCGCCCCGACGCCCGCCGCCGAGGCCAGAACGGAAAACCCGCCGGCGCCAAGATGGAAAATCTGCCCGGCAAATCCCGGCAGCAATTGGTTCAGAGGCCTGCCGCCGATGCTGATAGCCATCAGCAACACAAGCATGGCTGCAATTGCGGGATGGCTCGCCGTATAACGGACGCCTTCCTTGAACTCGGTCGAAAAAGTCCGCCGTTTGCGAGGCTTCTTGTCAGCTTCGTCGATCCTGACCCACAGCAGCGCGACCAGAAATGCAACATAACTTATCGCGTTGGCGAAAAAGGCGGCCGCAATGCCGGACCAGACCATGACCAGGCCGGCGAGCATCGGCCCGATGAAGCGGGCGACGTTGAAAATCACCGAATTGATCGCCACCGCCGAGCCCAGATCGCTCTCGTCCACCAGCGACGGTATAAGCGCGAGCCGCGCCGGCTGATTGAACGCAACGACGGCGCCCTGAAATCCCGTCAATGCGACCAGGGTCCAAATATTCAGGTGATGGACGGCCGCGAGTGCGAAGAGCACCATCGCCTGGGCCAGCGAAACAAATTGGCTCGTTCTCACGACCGTCAACTGGTCGGCGCGGTCGGCAACCGCGCCGGCAAGCGGGCCGACCACGAGGCCTGGAAAAAAGTCGGCGAACGCGAGGATGCCGAGCCAAAGCCCGGAATGCGTCAATTCCCACGTCAACCAGCTCACCGAAATCCGCTGCATCCATGTGCCGACCAGGGAGACGGCGTTGCCGGCGGCGTAAATGCCGTACGTGGTATTCTTCAGCGGCAGCGCGAGCCCGGTTTGCGAAAACGACGGCATCGGCCTCGATCGGCAGGTTGCAGAGGAACGCGGACGATTGATTTTCGGCAGCCGGCCCGTTGGCGCCTTCACTGTCTGGCGGCGAGCCTCCACCAGTACATCAACGAATAGACCACGTAGGGAACAACCAGGATCGGGAACAGCCACACCAGCCAAAGCGGAATCTTTTTGGTGATGCGCTCGGGAACGAGCATGGCGATGATGCCGAGCGCGCCGGCGATGATGATGGTCGTCAGCGTCCAGCCGTACCACAGCATGTTCGGCCCGGAGTTGGGACGCGCCGCCTCAAGACCCCAGACCAGGCGACCGATGGCCGGCCAATACGTGACCAGCGGATAGTTGAAGTATTGCACCAGGCAATAAATCACGGGGCCGGAAATGGAAAAGGTTATGGCGAATGCCTTGAATTTCGGCGACCTCGCCAACGACGACGTGGGTTGCATCGTTGTGGAGACGGTTGTGGTCGTGCTCATGACGCAAAGCCTCGGCTGTTGTTGAGGACGTGGCCGACGATGAAGAGGAACCAGACGATGACGGCGAGCACCAGGGTCACGCCCTTGCGCGCGTTGTCATATTCCGGGCTCTGGGCATTTTTCCAAAAGTACCAATAGGCCGGCAGCAGGACCAGGCCGATCGCCGCCATATGCTCCTTGAAGTCGAAGAATCCCCCAGTCTTGTAATAATGCTCCGCCTCGAGCGGAATCCGGATGGCGATGCGATACTGCGTATAGATGAATGAGCCGATGAGGAAGACGATCACATAGAGCGCGCAGACCGCGGTTGCGTATCCGGCGGCGGGCACCGCACGAAAGCGAGCCACGATCCCGGCGGCGGGCTTACGGACGGGCAGCGCCACCGCCATGGCCTGATGCGTGACCGCGCCGAGGAGACCCAACGCGCAGATGAGGTGGGCGAACAGCCACAAGGTCCAGAACGTGTTGGTGGAAATGATGGCGCTCATGAGCGTTTCCCCGTTTCCTTCGGTCACCCCCGAGTGACGGCGGTCGATCCGCCATGCGAATCCCGCATCCTTTGGCTTGATGCCGACGGCAGCTTATCGCGGGCCTATGGGTCGGACAATTTCCGAATGCGCCGGGCGCATATGGCCCTCAAGCAAGCATGAATTCGGCGCCTGGCGAAGCGCCCCTCTGGGCGCCAAGCCGTTTCGCGGCGACAGCGCCGAAACTGGCGAGATGCTCCCCTTCGCCCGGGGCTCATACGAATGCCAGTAGCCCACAGCCCACGACCACGACGACGCTGCCCCAGAACGCGATGCTGTCGAACGTGCCGAGCGCATGCCTGCCCATCAGCGCCTTATTGCGGGCCAAAAGCCCCATGGCAACGACGGGACCAATCAGGACGAAAATCAGCGCGACCATGAGCGTCAGCACCAAGCCGATAAGATCGTTGAAAAAGAACACAAGCACCACCGCGGGCAGCGACTCGGCGATATAGATCTTGAACCACGTATTGCCTTTCAGGTTCAGCGCCTCCACGACACCCCATGAGCCGGCAAGCGATATGACGACCAGACCGAGGAACCCTGCCGCAACGAGGCCAATTGCGAAAACATAAGCCACATGGGTTCCCCCCATGCCCAGTATCGCGCCGCTAAGGCTGCTGCTGTCGCTTATGGCAATATTCTGGTTCAGCCCGGCACTGGCGAATACGATGGCCACCATCACGATCTCACTGAAAATCGCGCCGATCAGGGTTTCGGTTCTGGTCGCTTTGACGGAGTGATGGGCCTTCCTCGCGGTCGCGGTCGTCTGGTAGAACAGCATGAATGGCATGACGACCGCCCCGACATTGGCGGCAACGAGGAAAAGAAAATCCTTGTCTATCTTTGCCGGCAACAGAGAATAGTACGGCGAAGGCGCCGCTCTGGTCATGAAGAAGATATAGGCCAAGAGCAGGATAGCGGACACGCCAAGCAGGTATTTTTCCGCCTTTTCGTATTCCTGCCTGAAGACGATGAGGATGTGGATCGCGTATATGACCGGCAACGAGACGATCGGCGGGATTCCTATGATTTTCAAACCCACCGCCATCGCCGCATATTCGGCCACGTAACTGAGAAAATCAGTCACCGCCATCGGCAGGCTTATTATGATCGACAGCCTTTTGGAGAAATTCTCCCGCACCAGTTCGCCGAGACCTTTTTTGGTCGCCGCGCCGACCCGGCCAGCGACCTCCATTATGAAGTACAATGGTACTATGAGTGCGAGCAGGATCGGGATGAGCCCGTACTTGTAGGATGCCCCACTCTGCATCGCGGTTATCACGCTGGCCGCATCGACATCCGCCATCATGACGAGCCACGCCGGCCCGAAGACGTTTCGGACGTCCGTAAGGTGCAGCTTTAGACCCTCAAAAGCGGCGACCGGTCTTGAACTGCTCGTCATAACGAGTCCCGTGCTTGGCGGGTGCGCAGCGTCATCGATCCAATGCTGCCGGTGGAGCGTTGTTGCGTCGTCGTCGCAGCGCCAATCTGCCGCCCAAAAAGGCAGCCGCAAGGACAACAATGACGCATGCGAGCAGGATCGGTCATTTTATTGTCAATTGTCCTCCGCTTGCACGCAGGTGTCCGATCGCTGGCTTGATTGCCGATGGGAAGAGATGCGCAAAGCACGATGCGGTTTATAATCATTCCAAACAATACGTCGCACCCGCGTTGACCGCATGTCACACGGCTTGGCCGCGCGGTCAACCCGACATGATCGCCAAGCACGACGCCAGCTCGATCGACCGCTCGCATCATCCGCCGGCATGAGGCACGCAGATCGAGATGCGCCGTTCACCGGAATGGAACTTGTCTCCACCGTGTCCCTCCCGCTCACGTTGAGTGACGGCCATTGACCGGAACGGCGTCGGGTAATAATATGCGTAGTAAATACATGTTTATGGGAGGTCGCCGTGATCCAGGACGTGGTGTGGAGCGTCTCGATCATCCTCATGGGATGCTTGGCCCTGGTGTTCATCTGGGTGGCGACCGGGGCCAGCGTTGCGATCGCCAATTACGGACCGGTCATCGATACCGCGTATCGGGCGCGCGTCTGGCTGTTCGGGCTGGCGCTCGCGGTGCTGATCGGGACCAACTACAAAACGGTCGGCGAATTGCCGTACATCAATACGCTGCCGAAGCTGCCTGCGGCGGCGGTGCAGCCGGCCCAGGTCGTCGCCGAGCAGTGGCTGTGGACGATCACGCCCAGCACTTTCAAGGTCGGCCAGACCGCGGAGTTCTACGTCACCAGCAAGGACGTCAACCACGGCTTCGCGCTCTACGACCCCGACTTCCGCATCGTGGCCGAGACGCAGGCGATGCCGGGCTACACCAACGTGCTGCGCTACACCTTCACCGAGCCCGGCACCTACCAGGTGCTGTGCCTCGAATATTGCGGCGTCGCCCACCACGCCATGAAGGCGGAAATCAAGGTCACCGACCACTAGCTAGCCGACGCTCGAGACCGTCATCCGCGATCGGGGAGGAACACCATGACGATGGCAGTCACCGCAGGGCGCACCGCGATCAACCCGCGTGCCGCCGTACTCGCCTATCTGGCCGTATCGGGCATCGTCTACCTGCTGATGATGCTGCTGGGCCTGACCATGCGGCTCGCGCAGGCGCAATGGATCGACGCGCCGCCGAATTTCTTCTACGTGGTCATGACCATGCACGGCGCCGGCATGGTCGGCATTGCCGGCCTGAGCAGCGCGGCGGTGATGTGGCACTTCGTGCGCCGCTACGTCCCGGTCTCGACCGCGGTGTTCCTTACCAACCTGGTGTTCTTCCTGATCGGCGCCGTGTTCATTCTCGGTGCCGGCTTCATCGGCGGGTTCGGCGCCGCCTGGACGTTCCTGTTCCCGCTGCCGGCGCATTCCGGCGGGCTGTGGTCGGTCAATGCCGCGGCGTCCTATCTCATCGGCCTGCTTTTCATCGGCGTCGGCTTTTTGCTGCTGCATCTCGATATCGCCCGCGGTATTCTCTCCACCTATGGCGGGCTCGGCGCCGCGCTCGGGGTCAAGCAAGCGTTCGGTCTGGCGCCCGGCGAGGAGGGACCGCCGCCGGCCGTCACCGCGTCGACCATGGCGCTGATCGCCAACATCCTCGGCATCTTGGTCGGCGCCGCGGTGCTCGTTATCTCGCTGGTCAATTTGTATGTGCCGAGCTTCACCTTCAACGCACTCGCGGCAAAGAACCTGATCTACTATTTTGGCCACACCTTCATCAACGTCACGATCTACATGGCGGTGATCGCGGTTTACGAGATCCTGCCGGTCTACACGCATCGGAAATGGAAGACCAACTGGGCGTTCTATCTGGCCTGGGTGCTGTCGACCGTTTTCGTGCTCACCGTCTACACCCATCACCTCTTGATGGACTTCGCCATGCCGACCTGGACGCTGGTCGCCGGGCAGGTGATTTCCTGGCTGAGTGGCCTGCCGGTGCTGCTGGTCACCGCGTTCGGTACGCTGACTGTCGTCTACCGCTCCGGCTTGCGCTGGAATCCGGCCGCCGCTCTGGTCTTTCTCGGTGTTGCCGGCTGGGCGATCGGCGTCATCCCGGCGATCGCCGACGGCACCATTGCGGTCAACAGCGTCATGCACAACACGCAGTGGGTGCCGGGCCATTTCCACACCTATCTGCTGCTCGGCATGGTGGCGATGGTGCTTGGTTTCATGACCTATCTCACCAATCCGCAACCGCGCTACGGCTTTGCCTGGCTCGGCTACTGGCTGTATCTGGTCGGCGGCGTCATCTTCGTGATCGCCTTCCTGCTGGCGGGCGCCGCCAGCGTACCGCGTCGCTACGCGGTGCACGTCGCGCAATGGCTGCCGTATGACCGCATGGGATCAATCGGCGCCGCCGTCGCCATTGCTGGCGTGCTGATCCTGGTGGCGCGGTTTTTTGTCGGCATCCGCACCGCAGCCTCGGTGCAAGATCCAACATGATGACGCGCGGCTTTCCGGTTTTGCTTGCCCTCGTGCTGGCGGCCGGAATAGCCGCGCTCGCCTTCGAAACCGACGGCTTCCGCGTCGTTACCAGTGCCGGTGCGCGGCAATTGTCCGTCGAACGGACGCCGCAAATTCTGCCCGATGCGCACTTGGTCGACCAGGACGGCACGCCTTTCACGCTTGGCGCATACCGCGGCCGAACGGTGCTGGTCGACTTCATCTATACGCGCTGCCCGACGATCTGCGGCGTGCGCGGCAACGACTTTGCTGGCGTGCTGCGGTCGATGCCGGCGAGCCGATCGGGCGCGGGCCCGCCGATCGATCTGCTCAGCATCAGCTTTGACCCGGCCGACGACCAGGACGCGTTGCGGCTTTACGG
>JASHPU010000053.1 GCA_030037885.1 Xanthobacteraceae bacterium
ATTCGACCAAAAAGCCAGATCCGAATCTGTTCGTCATCAATTATCAGCGCAATCCAGGAAGTTTCAGTAATCAGTAATTCAGGAATCAGGGATCAGGAATCAGGAATCAGGAAATCGGTGTAAGGAGAGAGAGTTCAGAGCCCGAACGGTGGTATATCCAATGATTGATAAATATATGCCGATCTGATTTCCTGATCCCTGATCCCTGATTTCCTGATCCCTGAATGCGGCTTACCTTGACCACCTGGAACATCAACTCGGTGCGGCTGCGCATCGATCTGGTCGCCAGATTCGTCAAGGCGGTGCGGCCGGACGTGCTCTGCCTCCAAGAGACCAAGTGCCCGGACGACCGGTTTCCGCTCAAGCGCTTCAAGCGGCTCGGCTACGATCACGTCGCGCTCAACGGGCAGAAGGGCTATCACGGCGTCGTCGTGGCCTCGCGCCTGCCGTTCGAATCGACATCGGTTGCGACGTATTGCGGCAAGAGCGATTGCCGCCACCTGTCGATCGTGCTCGGCGAGCGCGCCGGCCTGCGCGATCCGATCGCGCTGCATAATTTCTACGTGCCGGCCGGCGGCGATGAGCCCGACCCGGACATCAATCCGAAATTCGCCCACAAGCTCGCGTTCCTCGACGAGATGTGCGGCAGCGCCACGCTGCAGGCGGCCGGAGCCGGGCGCGGCATCATCGTCGGCGATCTCAACGTCGCGCCGCTCGAATGCGACGTCTGGAGCCACAAGCGGCTCCTTCGCGTCGTGTCGCACACGCCGATCGAATGCGAGAAGCTCGTCGCCGTGCAAAAGGCCGGCGGCTGGGTCGATGCGGTGCGCGGCTTCGTGCCGGAGCCGGCAAAACTCTTCACCTGGTGGAGCTATCGTTCGCCGGATTGGGCCGCCGCCGACAAAGGCCGCCGGCTCGACCATATCTGGACCTCCGTCGCGCTCGCCGACCGCGTCTCGGTGATCAAGGTGTCAAAGGATTCGCGCGGCTGGGCGCGTCCATCGGATCACGTGCCGGTGACGGCCACGCTGGAACTCTGAGGCAGGACAGGGTACAGAACCGCGGCCGGCAAAGTCCGAGTTGATGCTCACCGCTTCCGCGTAAAACTATACAGCAGCGCGCCGACCAAAGCGGTGCCGCAGGCGAGAGCGGCGGCGTCGATGAGCCGGCTGTCGACAAGTACGGTGATCAGCGCCAGCGCTGCCAGCACGACGTTGACGCCAAAAACGCGGCCGACGATTTCGCTGACCGTAAAGCCGCGATCGGTGGCGCGCTGATAATAGTGCGTGCGGTGCGCCTGCCAGATGCGCTCGCCGCGCGAGGCCCGCCGCAACAGCGTCAGCGTCGCGTCGGCCAGATAGTACAGCGGCAACAGCAGTGCCGCCGCCAAGTGTCCGGCGCCGGCAAGCAGCACCAGGAGCCAGCCGAGCAAAAGCCCGATCGGCAGGCTGCCGACGTCGCCGAGGAAGAGTTTTGCCGCCGGCCGGTTGAAATAGGCAAAGCCGAGCATGGCGCCGCCGAGCGCGAGCGCCACGACGACGGCCTCGGGCGCCAGCGCGCCGAGGCCGCCGCACGCCACCAGCGCAGCGGCGATTGGAAGCACCTCGACGACCGTCATCCAGTCGATGCCGTCCATGAAGTTGACGAGATTGACGAACCACAGGCCGCCGACGAACAACAGCGCGCGCTCGAGGGAGAGCGGTAGCACCGGCGCGACGCGCAGCGCGTTCGGCAGCGCGTAGATCACGGCGGCGACCGCCAGCGCCTGCAAAAGGAGCCGCGGCGTGACCGCCAGCGGCCGCACATCATCGGCGGCGCCGACGCCGGCCATGACGATGGCGGCCGCAAACGCAGTCGCGAGCGGTGCGGTGAACGGCGCGGCGAAAAGGACGATGCCGAACCCGCTCGCCGCGAGCGTGGCGGCAATCACCGCAATGCCGCCGCCTTGCGGCGTCGGCACGCGGTGCGAGGAACGCGCATTCGGCTTCGCCAACGCATAGCGCTGCAGCACGGGATGCAACAGCACGATCAGGCCGACGCAGAGGAGCGCGGACAAACCGGCGATCGCTGTCCCGCGCATTGCCCACATTGCCGTCACCGCCCCGTTCACTGCCGCATTGCCGCGCTGATTCTCCGGCCAAGCGCCCGTCGCCGCTGCGTGTGCGTGCTTAGCGTTGGCGCCGTGCCGGCGCAAATCGCCATACCCGGCCGCCCGCGGCCGCCACGGTCTGCAAACCTTCGTAGTGTCAACGGCTTACACCCGCCTCGCCGTATCGTTCCGGTGCGTTGCCGGCGCGATCTGACATTTTTTTATCGCCCGAGCCGGTCTATGGTAGCGCCATGAGGGGTTTCTTCCGTAATCCGCGCCGGCTTCTGATCGTCGTCCACGATCTTGTCGCCACAGCAGCGGCCATTCTCGCAGCGTTCTATTTTCGCTTCGAGGACATCGGGCTTGCCGCCCGGTTCCATTGGCTTTTGATCATACTGCCCGGCTATCTGGTCTATGCCGGCGTGGTCTATTGGATTTTCAACCTGTACGTCGCCAAGTGGCGCTTCGCATCGCTGCCGGACCTCTGGAACATCTTCCGCGCGGTGACGGTATTGGCGCTGTCGCTTTTGGTGCTCGACTACATTCTGGTCGCGCCGAATTTCTACGGCACGTTTTTCTTCGGCAAGATCACCATCGCGCTGTACTGGGTGCTGCAGATGTTCTTTCTCGGCGGCCCGCGCATCACCTATCGGCTGTTTCGGCATGCCCGCACCCAGCACCACGCGGGGCAACGCGCGGCAACGCCGACCCTGATCGCCGGCCGCGCCGCCGACGCCGAGGTTTTGCTGCGTGCCATCGAAAGCGGCGCGGTGACCAAGATCAGGCCGGTCGGCATCCTGTCGCCGTCGCGCGCCGACCAGGGCCAGGCGCTGCGCGGCGTTCCGGTGCGCGGCTATCTCACCGACCTGGAGCAGACCGTCGCCGCCTTGGCGGCCCAGGACGTCCGCGTTGCGCGCCTCGTTCTCACCGCGACGGCGCTGGCGCCCGAAGTTCATCCCGAAACCATGCTGATGCTGGCGCGGCGGCTCGGGCTTGCGACCAGCCGGCTGCCGTCGCTCGATGCCGGCGACGAAGCATTGCGGCTCGCGCCGGTCGACGTCGAGGATTTATTGCTGCGTCCGAGCGTCGAGATCGATTACAAGCGGCTCGAGACCTTCATCAACGGCAGGACCGTGGTGGTCACCGGCGGCGGTGGCTCGATCGGCGCTGAAATCTGCGATCGCGTCGTCACTTTCGGCGCCGCGCGCCTGTTGATTCTGGAAAACTCCGAATCGGCCCTGCACGGCGTGCTGGAGAAACTCGCGGCCAAAAAGGCCGGCGCCACCGTCGTCGAGGGCCGCATCGCCGACATACGCGATCGCGAGCGGATTTTCCGCCTGATCGCGCGGGCCGAGCCGCATCTGGTGTTTCATGCCGCCGCGCTCAAGCACGTGCCGATCGTAGAGCGCGAATGGGACGAGGGAATCAGGACCAATGTGTTCGGCTCGGTCAATGTCGCCGATGCGGCGGCGGCCGCCGGCGCCGAGGCCATGGTCATGATCTCGACCGACAAGGCGATCGAGCCGGTCTCGGTGCTCGGCGCCACCAAGCGGCTCGCCGAAATGTATTGCCAGGCGCTGGACGCCGCCGGCGCACGCAACGCCAACGGCGGCAAGCCGCCGATCCGCATGATCGCCGTGCGCTTCGGCAACGTGCTGGCGTCGAACGGCTCGGTGGTGCCGAAGTTCAAGGCGCAGATCGAGGCCGGCGGACCGGTCACGGTCACGCACCCGGACATGGTGCGTTATTTCATGACGATCCGCGAAGCCTGCGATCTCGTCATCACCGCTGCGAGCCACGCGCTGGGACCGCGCCGCGCCGCGGCATCGGTCTACGTGCTCAACATGGGCCAGCCGATCAGGATCGTCGATCTCGCCGAGCGCATGATCCGCCTGAGCGGTCTAGAGCCGGGCCGCGACGTCGATGTCGTTTTCACCGGCATCCGGCCCGGCGAGCGGCTCAACGAAATTCTGTTCGCGCGCGAGGAGCCCTGCGTCGATATCGGCATCCTCGGCGTGGTCGCGGCGACGCCGGTCTGCCCGCCGGTCGAGGCGGTCGGCGGCTGGCTCGACCAACTCAAGCACGCCCTCGCGGACAGCGAGCGCGCGGCGATCGAGGGCGTGCTGCACGAAGCCGTGCCGGATTTTCGCAGCGAGGCGCGGTAACCGATCGGCGCGCCATCGGCACATCAAGCAGGGGCAGGGGGTCTGATGACAAAGGCAGTTCTTGGCATCATCGGCGGCTCGGGCATTTACGACTTGCCGGGACTGGAGAAGGTTCGCAGCGTCCGCCTCAAGAGTCCGTGGGGCGAGCCGTCGGCGGCGTTGCGCGTCGGCGAGATCGCCGGTCTGCCGGTCGTGTTCCTGTCGCGCCACGACCAGGGTCACCGCCTGTCGCCATCGGACATCAACTACCGGGCCAATATCGACGTGCTCAAGCGCGCCGGCGTCACCGACCTGGTTTCGCTGTCGGCCTGCGGCTCGTTCAAGGAAGAGCTGCCGCCCGGCACCTTCGTGCTGGTCGATCAATTCGTCGATCGCACCCACAAGCGCGAGAGCTCGTTCTTCGGCAAGGGTTGCGTCGCCCACGTATCGATGGCGCATCCGGTGTCGCCGCGGCTGCGCATCCATCTCGCCGAGGCGGCGATGGCGGAAGGCATCAATGTCGTGCGCGACGGCACCTATGTGTGCATGGAAGGCCCGCAATTCTCCAGCCTTGCCGAGAGTTTGACCTACAAGAACCTCGGCTACGCGGTGATCGGGATGACCAACATGCCGGAAGCCAAGCTGGCGCGCGAAGCCGAGATCGCCTATGCCACCGTCGCCATGGTGACGGACTTCGACTGCTGGCATCCCGATCATGATGCCGTCACCGTGCAGGACATCATCAAGGTGCTGGTCGCCAATGCCGACAAGGCCAAGCTTCTGGTGGCGCGGCTGGCGCGCGATTTTCCCCGCGAGCACGAGCCCTGCCCGATCGGCTCGGATCGGGCGCTCGACAACGCGCTGATCACGGCGCCGCAAGCGCGCGATCCGAAACTTCTCAAAAAGCTCGACGCCGTGGCGGGCCGGATTCTCAGCGCCACGCCGCGGTCGCGGGTTGCAAAAGGCCGCGCTCGCCGCAAGGCGTAGCCTGGAGCATGATGAAGTTAAGTTGATTCAGTATATCGTCGTTGCGAGTTCCGCACCGGCCTTTCGGCCGACCCCGATGGATGAAAGTTCATTGAGATCAACACGTCAGTTCGCTGATGGCGCCTGGACCTTTCTTCCTAGCACTACTGAGGCAGAACTCGGTCAGAACAGGCGAATATTAGAGCAGATTCCGGTCAGGTTGAACGCTCTTTCCTTCGTCATGCGCGGGCTTGACCCGCGCATCCATGCTGACTGGTCGCAAATCGAGAGCGCCGCATGGATTGCCGGGTCAAGCCCGGCAATGACGAGTAGAAAGGCGCGATTCAATTCAATCGAAATTTGCTCTAGGGATTTGGGAATCGAGAATCATACCAACGCAAGAGTGTCGAGCCGATTACTGAGGTAACGGCTCCGGATCGGGTGTCGGCCCGGCACCAAAGGCCGGTGCGGAACTCGCAATGCCGCCGCTGATGCAGTCCGATCGGGAAATGCGCGAGGCGCCGCGTCTTCAGCCGCGCTTCGGCGCCCCGGCGACCTGCTGCAGCACGTCGTCGGCTTCGTAGGTGCCGGTAACAATCTGCGGACAGCGCAGGCAGGCGGCGCGGCCCTCCTGGCGGAACCAGCGGCATTGCGGCCGGATGGTGCAAGCCGGCAGGCTGTCGACGACCTCGGGCAATAGCTTGGCAATGCGCACCGCGAGCTGGCAGCGCGCGCCGTCAAAGTGCGTGCACTTGGATTCCTCGCAGCGCGCCGCAAGCCGGAATACATTGGAGACTGGCAGCGGCGCGGCGAGCGCCAGCATTTCCGGCGTCGGCGCTACCGGCTCGTCCAGATAGGCGAGCGCCGGCGCCGGCCCGTCGCGCGTCACCACTCCGAGCACTTGAACGTCAGCCATGCCGGGCTGCGCGCTCGGGCATTGCAAAGGCGCCTCGGGGCGACGCGCCACGGCGCGCGTTCTTGCTTTTGCTAGACCACCCCCTCGACTGGCGCACCGGGCAACCGAAAGCCGATGGTGAGGTAATCGGGGCCGTGGATCACGTGGGCCTGCGCGCCCGCGATCCCCGGCAGCGACTTGGAGGCCTCGGTCACAGCGTCTGCAATCTGCTGCGCTTCCTCAGGCGGCATCCGGCTTTGCGGATTGTCATAGATGATACCGATCCAATGCGGCGGCTTCGGCACGAATCCGACCGTGTGACCCGACTGCGTAAACGCTGCACTGCGACCTTGAAGGACTTTTTGGACGCTGGCCTGCACGGTCGCTGAGATTTGCTGATTGGAAATGGACGCTGCGTCGGCCATGATATCAATCTCCCTCTGGACGGAAGAACGACCTCTAGTTCCGAGGTCATGTTCCACAATCGCAGGCTAATGTCCAGAGCTGTGATCGCAAAACGGCCAACGCAAGCAGCGCCATACGCGCTTGCGAAAAATCGGGCTCACTAGCGGAGCGGTTGCAAGAAACAAACAACCCCGCGGTCACCCGCGGGGCTGTTTGCTTTGCAGAACGTAAAGAGGAAATTCCGTCCTTGGCAGGCCTGGCGGCGACCTACTCTTCCAAGCCTTGAGACTTAGTACCATCGGCGCAGAGGACTTTGACGGCCGAGTTCGGGATGGGATCGGGTATAGGCTCCTCGCTATGACCACCAGGCCGGCGAAGGACGGAATGTTTTGAAGCAAGCGATCTCTTCGAAGCCGTCATTCCGGCCGAGCGCAGCGAGAGCCGGAATCCATAGCCACGATCGGTGCATGTCCTGCACCTTCTGTGATTATGGATTCCGGGCTCGCGCCTACGGCGCGCCCCGGAATGACGCAATGAGCATCGAGTAATGAGAGCGTTCAAGCCGATCGAGCGATTAGTACCGGTAAGCTGAACGCGTCGCCGCGCTTACACACCCGGCCTATCAACGTGGTGGTCTACCACGGCTCTCAAGGGAGAACTCGTTTCGAGGTGGGTTTCCCGCTTAGATGCCTTCAGCGGTTATCCCGTCCGTACATAGCTACGCTGCACTGCGGCTGGCGCCACAACAGCTCCACCAGAGGTACGTCCATCCCGGTCCTCTCGTACTAGGGACAGAT
>JASHPU010000054.1 GCA_030037885.1 Xanthobacteraceae bacterium
CGACCCAGTAGCCCCGTGCCCAGATGTGTTGGCCCCAGTAGCGTTTACGCAGAATGCCGAACTCGCTCAGCAGCTTATGCGAACTCCTTCCCTTCAGATACTGCACCGCCCGAGACACAGACAAGCTCGGTGGGATCGACAGCAGCAGGTGCACATGATCGCGGTTTATCGCCCCTGCATGAATACTGATCTCGTGCGCACGAGCCGTCTCACGGACGAGCTCGCGGCATCGTCGCCCGACATCCCCGCCCAACACCGCATACCGGTACTTCGTCACCCACACCACGTGATATTTGCAGTCCCAAACGGTGTGGCTGCCCCGCTTGTATCCTTCCATCCAGCCATTTTATACCGGAACCGCCGCGATCCCATGCCGCCTAAAGGCGTGGGGTTTCCTGATCCCCTATCGGGGACTCTAAAGCCGGCTTTGGGCAGTGGACCTAGGGCTTTTTGATTCGCATCGGGTAAACGTTCTCGGGTCCGGGAAATTTGCGCGCCCGCACCTCCTCGGCATACGTCTGGACTGCCCGCTCGATCGAGGGGCCGAGATCGCCGAACCGCTTGACGAATTTCGGCACCCGCGGCGAAAGGCCGAGCATATCCTCAAGCACGAGGATTTGGCCATCGCAGGCGGCGCTGGCGCCGATGCCGATGGTGGGGATCGCCACCTGCTCGGTGATGCGGCGACCGAGCGGCTCGGCGACTGCCTCGATTACCATCGCGAAAGCGCCGGCATCCGCCACCGCGCGGGCGTCAGCTTCGATCGGCGCCCAGTCGGCCTCATCGCGGCCCTGGGCGCGGAAGGAGCCGATGGTGTTGATGGCCTGCGGCGTGAGCCCGACATGGCCCATCACCGGCACGCCGCGCTCGACCAGAAACGCGATCGTCTCGGCCATGCGGCGGCCGCCCTCCACCTTGATGGCCCCGCAGCCGGTTTCCTTCATCACCCGCGCCGCCGACGCGAACGCCTGCTCCTTCGAGCCTTCATAGGAGCCGAACGGCATGTCGATTACGACCAGCGCCCGCGCCGAGCCGCGCATCACCGCAAGCCCCTGCAAGATCATCATGTCGAGCGTGACCGGGACCGTGGTTTCGAGCCCGTGCATCACCATGCCGAGCGAATCGCCGACCAGGATGACGTCGCAATACGCGTCCGCAATGCGCGCGGTATGGGCGTGATACGAGGTCAGGCACACCAGCGGCTCGCCGCCCTTGCGGGCGCGAATGTCGGGCGCGGTCAACCGCCGCGTGTCGCTCTGCGCCGACATCGCTAATGCCCGAGCGCTGGCGTGCCGAACGCCGGCAGGCCGATGACCAGCGGATGGAACAAAAAGCCGAGCGCCAGATAAAGGATGGTGCCGACCACGATGGCGATGATGTCGTTCCTGGTGCCGCCCACCGCAATCGGCGGCGTGCCCGCATCGGTGCGGCGCTTCAAGGTCGCGCGGTCGTAGCCCGCCCACAGCAGGACCGAGCCGAACAGGATGATGCCGCCGAGGTCGCCGTTGGCGCACAGATGCGCGGCCGCCCAGGTTTTGACCCCGACCAGCATCGGATGCTTGAGCACGCGCTTGATGTTGCCGCGGATATAGGCGGCGACCACCATGACGCTGGCCGGCCACATCAGCGCCACGACGATTTGCCGCGTCCAGGCCGGCGGCGACCAAATCTGGATGAGACCGGCATCACGATACCAGGCGAAGCCGTAGGCGGCGAGGACGATGCCGACGATCGATACCAGCGAAAACAGCCCCTTATACGGGCGCTCGCCGATCCTCTTGACCAGCGTGGCGCGATGCCCGCGCATGGTCACGAACACGTGCGCGCCGAGAAAGATGATCAGCCCGGCGATTTCGACGGCAAGGTCCATGACGCTACTCGGCATACTGAACGATGGGCGAGTGTAGGAGGTGGAGGCGACTTATGCCAGCGCCAGCCTTCCGGCACGATGGTGAAATACGCCCTCGGGATCACCGCAGATACGCCTCAGCGCGCCACGCTCGATCCCGACCGCGGCGTTCAACTTGCCGACGGCGTAAGTCCGTGTCCTCTGTTCACGCGCGTCGGGACAATTCCAATTGATCTGCCTTTGCTGCGGAATACAAAATCCGCGCAACACCGAGAGCATAATGTCGGCTTCCGTGAGCAGGTCAAACTCCTTTCCTCGCTATCCATTCCCCGAAGGCTCCGCCAGTTCGCGCCAATCCGTCGTGCCGGAGCCCATCATGCTGATGATGGCCATCTTTGTCCCTCAAGCCCGGGCGCTATCCGCGCGCGCTCGGGTCAATAGGAATATATCCTTGACGTGCATCGCCTCCACGGCTGCAAATTTCAGTTGCGTCGTCTATATTTTGGGACTAATATCAAAAATGATAAAAGTCATCGTCATGCAGTTCCCTAGGAGGCTCGAGTGTTGAGTGCAGAAATGAACGACCGGCTTACCGCGGTCCGCGCTGGGACCCCGGCCGGAGAACTGCTCAGGCGCTACTGGCATCCGATCGGCTATTCGACCGAGCTCCAGAGGCCGGGCCAGACCGTGAAGGTACGCGTTCTCGGCGAAGACCTCGTCCTGGCGCGAACGCAATCCGGATCACTATTGCTCGTGCAGGAGCATTGCGCCCATCGGCAAGCGTCGTTGCTCTACGGTTACATCGAAGGCGAGTGCATTCGATGCCCTTATCACGGCTGGCTATATAACGGCGCGGGCGAATGCATCGAGCGGCCCTTCGAGGCGAGGAAGGACAGGGTACAGCGCAAGCTGATCGCCAGTTACGCCACCCACGAAATCGGAGGCCTCATCTTCGGCTATTTGGGACCGGAGAAGGACAAGCCGGCTTTCCCGAACTGGGACATCCTCGTGCGCGAGGATGGCGTACGGCATTTCGAGGTTCAGGATGACCTCGCGTGCAACTGGCTTCAGATACAAGAAAACGCCGTGGACGTCACGCACACCTATTATACTCACTCGAAATATTTCGAACGCCTCGGTCTCTCGGACCAGTCCGGCTTCGGCCTTCCCTTCCAGCGCTTCGGCTTCCAACGCTTCGAATGGGGGATCGTGAAGAGTTGGGTATACAAGGACGCCGGCAGGGGCTGGGGAAACCTAATGGTGTTTCCGAACATGCTGCGGATTCTCACCGAGATGCATTGGCGCGTACCGGTCGACGATACGACGACAAGAATCTTCTGGCTCAGCTTCACTCCGACGGATAGCGCGATGCCGCACAAGGCGAACGAAGGGCCGCAAATCATTCGTCAGCCGAAGCGAACCGATTGGAACGGCCGTTACCACATGGATACGTTCATGAGCCGGGACGCGATGGTGGTCGAAACGCAAGGCGCGCTTCTGGACCGCAGCCATGAGCGGCTGGGCGCGTCCGACCGCGGCATCGTCATGTTCCGGAAGCTGCTGCAGGAGCAGATCGCCATTGTCCAGGCCGGCGGAAGGCCCTTCGCGAACATATACGAACCGGGCGTCCAGATGATCGACCTGAGGCAATGGATGGGCGGCTACCTGCCGATGAGCTGCAAGCCGGATCCGACTTTTCACCAGACCAAGGACTTCTCCGAAGTTTTTGACGACACGCACGAAGAATACGAGGTTCCGCCGGGCCCGATGGAAAGCATCGTTGGAGCGCCAGCCTCAGCATGTCAATAACCGAGGCGCCTCTCCTTGTCGGTCGCTGGTGGAAGTTGATCTGCGCCGGGCTGTTCTCCGTCGGCTTGGCCCTTCTCGCCACCGCGGCGTTGTCCGAGCCGCTGTCGCAGGCGGTCCTCTATTCGGTTATCATTTTGTGCTTCGTGCTCTGGGCGATCGACATTGTCCCGAGCCTTGTAGTGTCGCTTCTGTTCTTTGCTCTGGCGTCAGTCCTGGTGCGGGCGCCGCCGCAAGAAACCTTTTCGGGCTTTACCTCCAACGCGTTCTGGCTTGTCTTCAGCGGCACCGTCATCAGCTTCGCGCTGAAAGAGACCAAGTTGAGCAACCGAGTCGGTGCCTTGATCGCCGGCGGCGTGGGAAGTTCGTACCTGAAAGCTCTGATGCTGTTCGCCAGCCTGAGCTTTTTATTGTCGCTTGTCATGCCCTCGACATTCGGCCGCGTCGCGGTCCTGGTGCCGATCGCCCTCGGATACTGCGATTTCGTCGGGATGGGTGAGCACAGGAAGGGACGCCGGGGCATCATCCTACTTGTGACGGTGGGCTCTTACGAGCTCGCCGCCGCCGTGCTGCCGGCCAACCTGCCAAATCTGGTGATGATTGGCGCCGCGGAACAATCATTGCATATGCATTTTGGCTTTGCCGAATACCTGTTCTATTTCCTGCCCGCGGGGGTCATCGTCCGGGGGGCGATCCTGGTGCTTGCCTCCTATCGCATGTTTCCCGACACGTTCGAACCGGTTGCCGCGCCTGCGGACCAGAACCCCCTGTCCGCTGAGGAAAAGCGCCTCATCCTGCTTCTGGCCGCCATGCTGGGATTGTGGCTGACGGATTCGATCCATCACGTGCCGCCGGCCTGCGTCGGCCTCGCGTTCTCGGCACTGTACCTTTTGCTATCGACACGAGACATCGTTGTGCGCTTCACCCGCAGTGCCAATCTCGAATTGCTGCTCTTCGTTGCCGCCATTCTTGGCATGACATCGCTAATCGATCATGGCAGCCAGGCGCTGGTGGAAAAACTCGCCTTCCTCCAGGCGAGAACGGATCCCATTTACGTCTATGCGGTTTTCGTCACGCTGTCCTTCGGCCTTTGCGCCCTGGTGACCTCCAACGCCGCGCCATCCGTTCTGACGCCGCTCGTTGCCAAGCTGACGGCGGACGACCATGTGGCGAGGTTGGCCGTCTTGTCGCAGGTGATGGGGTACAGCACGACATTCATTCCTTACCAATCTCCGCCAATCGTGTTCGGCGGCGCGCTGGCGAAGGTGCCTTCCGATACGACGACGCGGTACTGCCTCTGGACGGGCATCGGTGGCTTGCTGCTCGTCCTTCCGCTTAATGCATTGTGGTGGAAAATTCTCGGCCTCCTCTGAGGGCTGCTGCAAAATTCATTTTCGATGTGAACATGCCGAATCCAGACGCAAATGTATTGGAATCGGATGGCGCGCCGGAGTGCGGTTCGTTCGAATTCAAATCGCGGGCCGATGCCGCGGAGAAAGCTGAAGTCGGCGATTTGCCTCAAGCACAATTCATGACGCCGCCGCCGAATTTTTTGCCTTGGCGAGGATCGATCGCAAAAGAGCCGAACCGCTTTCCCCTTTATGGGCGATCTCCCATTGTGCGCCGACGGTGCTCGTGAACAACTGGACCGCTTCCGGCGCTGACGTGATCATCGCAATTCCGGTCGAGATATTCGGCTGGTCGCCGAGCCGGTAAGGGCTCAAGGTCACCGTTGTCGATTCCGCCCTTTCGAAGACCTGGAACGTCTGGCTGGGCGCCGGGCCTTCCACGATGCCGATCTGAACTCCGATCGGCTGGCGATCTATCGTTTCCGCGAGGCGCTCGATTTCGGCACACGCGGCCTCGCGCCGCTCCTTTCTGACCTTGGCCGGCAGGTCGAAACGGCCGATGAGGCCGACCTGGACGAATCTCTCGATCTCCTGCGAGCTGACGACGCTGACGATAGGGGTGCGCCTCTTTCGCGCCAGCATTCGACGCTCTTCGAGAATCTCGAGGACCTTCTTGATGTATTCAAGCGACTTCCGCCGTTGCGGTTGAGCGGTCGGAATCGATTCGTTCAGCATCAATCTCAGATACTCCACGTAACCGTCCGACAGCAGCAGGAACGAAAACGGCGAGAAATTGCCGAGGATGTGCGTGACGTGCTCTTCGAGCTGACGCATCCGCTCAAAAAAAGATATCGCGTTGTTATAATACTCGACCCCCACGCCCATGAGAGACGGAAGTGGAACATTGAGCAATTCCGAAAGCCGCTCGAGGGTTTCGATCTTGATCAGCTCGCCCTTTTCCAATCGGTAGACCGCTGCGCGCGATATGCCGAGACGCTCGGCGATCTTGTTCGCTTTAAGGTCCCTGCCCAGCCGGTAGGCCTTGAGACGGTCGCCGATCTCTTCCAAGCGGACAGCCACCTCGACCTCCTTGCGGCCTTTGTCTAAATTTTGATACAATCGTCCGCAAACCGCCGGCGCGCAAACCGAATTTAGCACAACGTCCCCGTGGAGCCAGTCGCCGCCGCGTTGCTCGCCGGGCGAATCTCCTCATACGCGAAAAAACTGGCGAAGTTCCGCCGTACACGACGAGCTTCTTGCTCAGTCGGCTTGCCGCAGGCGGCGCGGTGCGAGCCGCACCGCGATGCCGCGACACACCTTTTTTATGAAGGTTCTACTTGAGAGGCAGCCCTCTTCGCTCCGGAATGAGCAGAACGGTGACGACAATGTCGAGGACGTAGATGAGAGACAGCATGGCGATCGTCAGCGCAAAGGAATATCGGGTGGCGAGTATCCCAACGACGAGAGGACCGAAGCCTCCCACTCCCCGGCCCAAATTGAACAGAACGTTCTGAGCGGTGGCCCGCGCCGCGGTCGGATACAGCTCGGCCATCAGTGCACCGTAGCCGCCGATCATGCCGTTGACGAAAAGACCCATGATTCCGCCACCGAAAACAAAGCCAAAGGATCGGTCAACTGCGAATAGACGATCACCGAGAGCGTCGCTCCCGCCTGATACGCGAGAAGTACCGCGCGGCGGCCGAAGCGGTCGGCAGCCTGGCCGAATAGCAAAATTCCCAGACCCATGCCGAGAACGGTAAACGCCGTCCAGGCGGACGATTTCGTAAGCGAGTAGCCGAATTGCCGCGACAGATAGCTCGGCAGCCAGATCATGATTCCGTAATAGCCGAAATTCTGCACCGAGCAGAGGATGAACAGCGCAAAGCTGATCTTGGCGGTCGCCCGATCGGAAACCAAGAGCTTGAGCGGAAGCGCGCCGCGCATCGCGGGCCTTTCCCTGAAGATTCGAGGCTCGCCGATCGTACGCCGGACGGCGAATGCGACGATCGCGGGGGCGATGCCGACCGCGAACATGCCGCGCCAGCCGATCACCGGCAGCAGGACCGGGACCGCGAGCGTCGCAAGGAGCACGCCGGCCTGCCATCCCATGGCGACGTACGAGCATACCCGCGCGCGCTTGTGATCCGGCCATGCCTCCGCTGCGAGAGCCATCCCGATGCCGAACTCGCCGCCGAGACCCAGGCCGGCGATGGTGCGGTAAACCAGAAGATCGCCATAGCCATGCGCCAAGGCGCACAGCCCGGTGAAGACGGCAAACAACAGAATCGTCCACGTCAGGACCCGAACCCGACCGAAGTAGTCGCTCATCGTGCCGAAAATAGCGCCGCCCGATACGGCTCCGATCAGGGTCCACGTAATGAGAGACCCGGACTGTACCTGCGTGAGGTGCAGTTCGCCCGCTATCGGTACAAGCAAAAGGCCGAGCAGGAGAAGATCGAACCCGTCCATAGCATAGCCGATGGCCGCGCCGATGAGCGCCCGTCGCCCATAATCGTCCCGGACCACGGCAGACGATTCCGGTACCCGCTCGACATTTGCTGCTTCCACGGACATATGCGCTCCCCCATAAGGTTTGGCTCTCACCGAATGACGATCGGCTTCGGCTGCGCCACGTGATTGCTCAGTCGGCGGCCGTGAACATGAAGGACCGTCGTCCTTTTCTCGAACCGCGGTATGAGACGCCCAGGTTTTCGTCGTGCCTTGAAACGCAATTTTAGGGTGATATTTTTTTTAAGACTACTACCTTAACCATGTCAAGCGCTCGGGCCCTAAAATCTTGCGTCGTCCCACTAAAAACGAATAAGATAATTTATAGATGGCGCAGCTTTTGAGTTACTGTTGATCATTATAGAGAGGCGCTGGGAAATAACACGGGATAAAATACATAGTAGGCACAGAAAACAACCATTCAATATATAAAAAATTCTTACTTCACCTTGTCAATACGTATGAGTTATAGTCCATCACCAAGTCCAAACCATAGGTTTAGCTCAACACAAAATTTCGACACTTGGTGCTTGGATTTGCCCGTTGGCTCGCAATGACGATTGAGCATCGTCGGGAAATGCTCTAGCGCTTGGAATCGTAGCGCCGGCCGCGCTCCAGATAGCCGGCGGTATCGACCAAAAGCTCGCGCTCCTTGAACGTGACCATGTCGGCCGCCATGGCGGCGGCGCTGCCGTCGCGGGCGATGGTCGCGAGCACGCGCTGCATGGCCTTGATGGCGGCACGCTGGGTATCGCTCGGGATGATGACGACATGATAGCCGAGCGCTTCGAGCCGCGGCACCGGAACGAGCGGCGTCTTGCCGCCGGCGAACATATTGAGGAGCTTGAGCCCCGGCAGGCGCCGAGCAATCTCGGCGATCTCGGTCTCCGACGTCGGGGCCTCGACAAAGATCATGTCGGCGCCGGCTTCGAGATAAGCCGAGGCGCGCGCCAGCGCGGCATCAAATCCTTCGACCGCAAGCGCGTCGGTGCGCGCGACGACGACAAAATCAGGATCGTGCAGCGCGTCGCGCACGGCTTTGAGCTTTTGCACCATCTCGGCCGTCGACACGACGCCTTTGTCGTCATAGTGCCCGCATTTTTTCGGGAACGTCTGGTCTTCGAGGTGAAAGGCGGCGACGCCGGCGCGTTCGAAAGCGCGCGCCGCCGCCTGCGCATTGAGCGCGTTGCCGTAGCCGGTGTCGGCGTCGGCGATCACCGGAACGTCGACCACGTCGACCATCGCGGCGAGCCGATCAACGATGGCATCGACCGGAATGAGGCCGAGGTCCGGCAGGCCGGCTGAGCGCGCGATGGCGCCGCCACTGGCATAGACCGCCGGAAATCCGGCCTGTGCGACGAGCCGCGCCGACAGGCCGTCGAAAGCGCCTGGCGCAACCGCGATGCGGCCGGATTTCAGGATGCTCCGAAACTTGGTCGTGGCGCGCACGGCTCGGTCTCCCTTTCCCACCTGAAGCGCGCCATGATACGTCGTGGCGCGCCAGGGGGAAGCAGGAACTGCTCATGACACGATACGTTGCGATGCTCGTCGCTCTCCTGTTGAGCACGCTCGCCGCCTTCGCCCAGCAATGGCCGAGCAAAACCGTGCGCATCATCGTTCCATTCGCCGCCGGCGCGACGCCGGACGTGGTGGCGCGGCTCATCGCCGACGGCCTGCACAAGCAGACGGGGCAGACCTTCATCGTCGAGAACAAGCCGGGCGCGAGCGGCAATACCGGGACCGATGCGGTCGCCAAGGCGGCGCCCGACGGCGCCACCATCGGGGTCAGCATCGGCGGCCCGCTCGCCATCAACACGCTGTTGTTTAACCATCTGCCCTACGATCCGAAAAAGGACCTGTCGTTCATCACCATGTTGGTGACGCAACCGAGCGCGCTCGCGGTCAACACGAGCCTCAACGTCGACAGCGTGCCGGCGCTGATCGACCTGCTCCGCCGCAATCCCGGCAAATACAATTTCGGCTCGATCGGCACCGGCTCGCTGTCGCATCTCGCCATGGCGGCGATCGCGCTCAAGAGCGGCACCAGGCTGGTGCACGTGCCCTATGCGTCGTCACCGCAGGCGGTGACCGCATTGCTGCGCAACGAGGTGCAAATGGTCTGCCTGCCGGCGATCTCGATCACGCCGCAGCTTAGCAGCGGCGCCATCAAACTGCTCGCCATCACCACGGCGCAGCGCTCGGCGCTGCTGCCGGGCGTGCCGACGCTCAAAGAATCCGGCATCGACGTCGAAGCCGACGCCTGGATGGGCCTGATCGCTCCCGCCGGAATCCCCGAAGCCATGGTCGAACGCATCAACCATTTGGTCCGCGAAGCGATCACCTCGCCGACGGTGCGGCAAAAGCTTTCGGCACAATTGATGGAGCCGATCCCCGACACGCCCGCCGAGTTCCGCGCCCGCATTGATGCCGATATCGCGCGCTGGACGCCGGTGATCGCGGCGGCGAAGATTAAGTTGGAGTAGCGAATGGCGAATGGCGACTAGCGACTGGGGATTTAATCTATTCGCTATTCGCTATTCGCTATTCGCTATTCGCTATTCGCTATTCGCATAAGCTGTCCGCTCACTGCCAACTAAACCGGTAATTCAGCCCCGCCTTGATCTCCTGCACGTTGAGACTGGCGTTGGAGCCGAGGGTTGCCGGCGGCGTGATTGTAGTGAAGCTCATCGATTGCGAGCCGAAGCCGAGATAGTCGTATTCGATTTTCGCGGACCAGTTATCGTCGAGCGCGTATTCGATGCCGGCGCCGGCGGTCCAGCCGGTGCGCAGGAAGGTGTCGGTCGAGATGATGCCGCCGAGGTCGGTCAGGCTGCTCTGGTCCTGCGCCAACGCTAGGCCGCCTTTGCCGTAGACCAGGAGGCGGTCGAACGCCGCGCCGATGCGGCCGGTGACGGTCGAGGTCCAGGGCACGCTGGTGCTGATCGCCTCGCCGATCGAATCGCTGCTCGATTCTTTGAGGCTGGTCCAGCTGAAATCGCCCTCGAGCCCGAGCACCAGCCGGTTGAACTGCACATTGCCGCCGACCTGCGCACCACCCAAAAAGCCGAAATTGTCGAAGGTGCCGTTGCCGAGGCCGGTGATCGGATCGGTCCACGACGAGTCCGAATAGCCGCCGCCGACATGGCCGCCGATGTAAATTCCGGTCCAGTCGTAAAGCTTCGGCGCATAGGGGATCGGCGCGACCGCCGGCGCCGGCGGTACCGCCAGATCGGCGGCCTGCGCGCAAACGACCGAGGCGGCGGTGACGGCGACCAGCACAAGGGCGCCGGACAATGCACGTAATTTCATCAAATCCTCCAGGCGCGCCCCCGCACGTGCCTGCGTTCACTTGAGCGGCGAAACGGCCGAACCGCCCGACCCATTGGCGCGTAACAAGCCGCACCTCTTCGGAAAAACCATGATGGCGCGGTGGCGGGAAATGGGCGTTTGGCGGCAGGAAAATGGCTTGGTTAACCGGAAGGCGCGTGCGTTGCGCGCGCCTGCTCTAAGGCCGGGCGGTGACTGAGCTTT
>JASHPU010000055.1 GCA_030037885.1 Xanthobacteraceae bacterium
AGGAGCTTGCCGACCAAAGCCTGGAACGCGCCGAACATGGCGTTGGTCGACGTATTGCTGCCCGACAGCGCCACGCCGATGAAGCCCAGGATCGGCGCCACGACGATGAAGGCCGGCCCGATCTTGGAGAACGCGCTGGCCAGCGAGCCCGCCATGCCCGAGTAGTTGAACACATAGGCGAGGCCGAAGATGAACACGCCGACGAGGCACGCGCCCCACATCTGCGACCAGGTCTTGGCGAAGGTTTCGCGCACCTGGCTCAAGGAGACGCGCAGCAACAAAGCCGTGATGATCCACGACACCAGGATCGCCGTGCCGGCGACGAACGGCGTCCAGTTGAACACCGCGCCGATCGCCGTCGCGGTCGGGCCGACCTTGATCGCCGAGACGGCGGAGACGGCGTAATGCAGCACGACGATAGACGGCAGATGCGACCACGGCCCGGTCCAGGCGACGACAACGACGACGAGGACCGCGATCGGCAGCCAAGCCGCCACCAGGTCGCCGCCGGAGAGCCCGTGCGCCTCGGTCCTGGTGTCGCCGGTCGCCGGCGCGCCGCCATAGGCGAGCACCTGCGCCGGCTGCCACAGCTTGAGCAGGATCAAGAGCGCGACGAAGCAGACGATCGAGCCGATCACATCCGGCAGATACGGGCCGAGAAAGACGGCGGTCGGCAACTGGCCGGCGATGTAGCCGAGCGAGCCGACAACGGCGAGCGGCCAGGCCGACCACATGCCGCTCCGACCGGACACCAGATAGAGCAGGATCCAAGGCGGCAGCAGCGCCAGGATGGCGACGATCTTGCCGACCGAGGCCGAATAGATCGGCAGCAACTGGACGAAATTCATGCCGAACACGCCGGCGGTCACGGTCGCGAGCGCGATGATCGGCGCGCCCAAGGCGCCGTACGACACCGGCGCATTGTTGGCGATCGCCGCGACGCGGACGGCGTCGAGATCGGGAATGCCGATCGCGATCAAGATCGGGGCGACGAAGGCCCACGGGTAGCCGAAGCCGACCAGGCCTTCGAGCAAGGCGCCGAACGCCCAGGCGAACAGGATGGTTTGCACCCGCACGTCGCGGGTTCCCTGCTGCACCAGCCAGCGCCGCAGCTTGTCGAACGAGCCGGTCGCGACCAGGGTGTTGAACAACATCACGCCCCAGAACGTGATCCAGTCGACGTTCCAGACGCCGGTCGCCGAACCGTAAATGTAGGCGCGCAGCCCGTCGCCGAACGGCATTTTCCACACCCAAAGCCCGAGCAGGAAAGTCACGATCGAGCCGATCAGCACGGCAAGCCATGCCGACATGCGAAAGCCCGCGAGCAGGATCAGCAACAGAACGACCGGAATGAGCGCGACCAGCCAGGTCACGAACAGATTTCCGGTCGGATCGAGGATTTGCGTAAACATGAACAGTTCCTCCCCAGCGCAAAACCACGTTGCTTTTGTTATCGGCGTTCGGAGCCGAACGCGCGGGCCGGGAAGCTGCTCAACGCGCTACGCACGAAAGACGATTCCCCAGACCCCAGGGGTAGTCTAGCTGAAGGCGCAAGCCGCCGCCACCGAACGATCGTCGCATCCGGGCAGCGTCCACAATGGCGCCGTGCCGCGGTCTGTGCGGCGCAGCATAAATCGGGACGTGTTGCGGAACGCGCCGGCGCGGCCACCGTCCAGCGATGATGTCCGGCGATGTTGTCCGGCAATGATGCCGCGCAGAATAATGATGCCGTGCGAAATAGAGGCGGGCGACAGCGCCCCCACTGCCGCCCGCAACCCGCCGCTCTGGCGCCTCGCTTATTTCAGGTTCGTATTGAAATCGATCGACGCCGACAATTTGGCGATGAACGCGGCGCCGCACCAATTGGTGCCGAGCCCGGTGGGGTTTTGCGGCGTGACGTTGCCGGGCGAGAAACTGGCGTTTTGCGCGCTGGTGAACACGTTGCATTCCGCCCGCGTCAGATTGGTGTCGTAATAGCGCAGATCGAGCGTGAGCACCTTCCAGGTGAAGCCGACGCCAAGATCCCAGTTCCAGTAGCTTGTATAGGGGACGCCGTCCGGGAAAGCCGGCGGCGCCGCATAAAACGCGTCGCTGGTGCCGAGGTCCCAATAACCGAGGTCGGCGGACGCATAGGCGCCGAGCCCGTTCTGGAACCACGTGCTCGGCGCGGTGAGCGTCAGATTGCCGACCGTATACCAGCCGAATGCGCCGGTGTTGACGACGGACGGCGAGTACCACTCCTGGATGCCCCAGGCGACGTTGTCGTTGAGCGTGTAGGTCGCCTTGGCATAGAATTCGTAGAAGCTGGCGACCTGCTTGGTCACATTGCCGCCGTCCGGTCCCAGCGTGCCCGGCACGACCGGACCAACCGCCGAGCCGCCACCAAGGGAGGGACAAGACCCAACGCCCGCCGCCGGGCCGAAGCACTCTCCGCCCGGGTAGTAGTAGTACCAAACGCCGAAATCGAGGGCGAGCTTGCCGAAGGTCGGGCGCACGCCGCCGTAGAAGTCGATCTCCGCGGCGGCATTGTTCGGGAAGTTGATGCTTTCGCCCGAGATGCCGGCATAAGCCTGGACGGTCGGCGTCCAGTTGTAGCGGAATTCGAACCCGCTCTGGGCCGACGGCTTATGGTTCGACTGGGTGATGCCGCGGAAGTTGTAGTCGTTCATGATCGCGGCGGTGACGACCACGTCCCACACCGGCGTTGCGGCAGGCGCCGCCGGCGGCGCCTTGACCGGCATGTCGGCGGCGAAGGCCGAAGACGCAGCCAAGCCGGCCGCGACCAACGCCACGAAAGCCACTTTTTTCATAAGTTTTGCCCCTATCCCCGTGACTGCGCTCGGACGCGGTGAAAGGAAAGGACCGGGACCGGGCGCACCACCAAATGCCGCTCATAAGAGCGCGGCCGACAGGCGCCATTTTTCGATAGGAAAGCCCTATCAGCCAAGATTAATTCTAGAGCAAATGCTGCCTTTTTATGCGGTTTTGCACTATGTTCACAAATTGTTAGAACCTGTGGCGCGCGAGCCACATCGTGCTCATCTTTGGTTGGTGGGCGGCTTGCGCTTGTGGCCGCTGCGGCTCTGAACAACGGAGATCGAGTGATGCGCGCGATCGTTGACGGCGAAGTCGTTGCGGAAAGCAGTGATGTCGTCGAATGCCAAGGATATCAGTACTTTCCACGGCAGGCGGTGCGGATGGAGTGGCTCCAGAAGACGGCCAAGACGGCCGACGATCTGACCTGTCCGCACGGCGTGCAGTTCTACGACGTGATCGTCGCCGGCCGCCGGCATCCCCGCGCCGCCTGGGCCTACGAGGCGCCACAACCGCAGATGCGCCAAGTCGCCGACCGGTTCGGCTTCTGGCAGGACGTCGAGGTCAAATAGCAGGCGGCCCGCGGCGCTCGCGCCGGACCGCTGCAACCGGGATTGCAGCGTCAAAAGGCGGCGACGCTAGGCGGCCGCGGCCTTCTTGCGATTCGCCTCGAGGCGAGCGTCGACCAACGCGACCTGAGCGTCGATCGCCGGATGGCTCAGGCCCTTCTGCCGCGCGATCAACTGAACCAGCTTGTCGGCGCGTTCGATGAACGGGGCGCCGTTCTGCAGGGCGCGCGCGGCCGAGGCCGGCCGGGTCAGCGACTGCGCGGCGGCGGCGTATTTCTCGAACGGCACCAGATCGTCCGGCTTGGCGCCGAGCTTGACGCACAGGTCGAACACGAAATTATAGACCGAGCGCGAGGTGTCGAGATCGCTCCACACCGCTTCCTGGGCGGTGCGCATGCCGTCCTTGGTGACGCAGCGATAATTGCCGGCAAGCAGCATCGCCCATTTGGCCAGCGGCACGAAAATCGAATCGTGCACGCGCAAATGCACCGGCAGCTCGATCTTGCCCTCCGGCACGTCGTAGCGCACCGCATCGATGTCCTGCTGCAGTCGCCGCAGGATGGCGGTCGATTTATCGGCCTCGAAGCGCGCCACCTTGAAGTTGGTCGGCAGCGTCACCAACAGCACGTTGACCTTTTCGTCCGGCGGACGGATCGCCTGCGGATCGGGACTGCACAGGGTGATGGCGCCCGGATCGAAATTGTCCCACACGCTCGGATCGGTGAAGGCCGGTTTGAGCGCCCCGTAATCGAGGCCGGGGATGCGCTTGACGTAGGGCAGCGGCGGCATGTTCATGATCGACATGCACGGCACCCGCGAGCGCGCCACCGCATCGAGCAGTTCGCGCACGCCCGGCGAGCGGTATTGCGGCTCCTGCATGGCGAGCCCGATCAGGTCGTAATCCGCCGGCCGCACGCCGGCGGTGCCGTCCGCCGTCACCTGGCCCGGCAGCTTGCGCGAATCGAGCTCGACCGGCTCCTTGCGCCCGCGCACCGGCAGGCGCACCCGAAAGCCCTCGGAATTGATCAGATCGGCTTCCGCCGGCAGGCATACCAGATGAATGTGGTGACCGCCGAACAGCATTTTCGAAGCGAGCAGCGAGCCATAGGACGCGCCCATAATGAGGATTTTGTAGGTTGCGGGCATAGCGCACCTCCTTAAATGCAAGCGGCCGAAACGGCCGGTTTGATCTTAACGACTTATCGTCAAGCTCGGCAGGCGGCGTCGCCGCATCGTCGCACGCCTGCCGCTTCGGCAAAGCTATTGATCCTGCACGGCGGACGCAATCGGCCCGGCGGCTTTGCCGCGGCCGGGGCGGCGTGGACGCCGCAGCTCGTGCCGCGGCGTCCCGCCCTTCACACGTTGATACGAGCGGAAGACCGTTAGTTGCTCTCGTCGTTGCCCGCGCCGGGGATTGCGGGGCTCTGCCAGGACGGAGCGGGTTCCGGTGCGGGCGCAGGCGCGGGAGCCGGAGCCCTTTTCGGAGCGGCTTTGCGTTTCGGTGCCGCGCGCTTTGCCACCTTCTTCGTGGCCCTTTTCGCCGATACCTTCGACGTTTTCTTCTTCTTGCGCGCCGGAGCGGCCTTCTTCTTGCTCGCCTTCTTTTTCGCTTTCTTTGCCATCATCGTCCTCCCGTTCCTTGCTTGCCGGTGGAGTATCGCGTCGACCCTCCATGGGAGACGCTTACGCAAGGCATACATCGGCTCGGAATGAGACCACTCGCTCAGCCCGGTGCCACGTCCCGACGCACGACCGCCTCAAGGCCGCTCGTCCCGAAGCCTGTGCGGACATGGCCCGCCGCTGGCCCAATCAATCAACTCGACCGTATGAACGACGGGTATTTCCGTGCCCGCCGCGAGCTGCGCGATGCAGCCGATATTGCCTGCTGCAATCACATCAGGTCGCAATCCCTCGATAGTCCCGACTTTGCGCTCGCGCAACCTTCTTGCAATATCGGGCTGCAAAATATTGTAGGTGCCGGCGGAGCCGCAGCACAGATGACCTTCGGGTATGTCCTTCACCGCGAAGCCGAGCTTGCCGAGAATCTCCTTGGGCGGCCGCGTCACGCGCTGGCCGTGCTGCAGTGAGCAGGCCGAATGGTAAGCCACGGCGCGTCCCGGCGCCGGCCCGGCCGGCTCGAGCGGCAACCCGGCGAGATATTCGCAAACGTCCTTGGCGAGGCTCGACACCGCTGCGGCGCGCTTGGCGTAGGCCGGATCGGTTCGCAGCATGAAGCCGTAATCCTTCACGGTGGTGCCGCAACCTGACGCGTTGATCAGGATCGCGTCGGCGCCGGGGACGGCGAGCCAGGCGTCGATATTGGCGCGCGCCTGGTCGAGCGCCTGGTGCTCGCGGCCCATGTGATGAACGAGCGAGCCGCAGCAGCCGGCGCCCGGCGCGATGACGACCTCGACGCCGTGACGGGTCAGGACGCGAATCGTGGCCGCGTTGATTTCGGGCGACAGCAGGTCGTTGACGCAGCCGGCCAGCAGGATGACGCGGCCGCGGCGCGGCCCGATTACGGGCACGGTCTGCGGCGCGAGCGGACGCCCCGGCAGTCGCGCCGGCGCCAGGTTGAGCATCGCGGCGAGGCGCGTGGCGCCCAAAGCCGTGAGCAACGGCGCAAGCGGTTTTGCAGCCAGCGCTGCAGTGAGCGCCAGGCGGAAGCGACGCGGATAGGGCAGCAGGCTGGCCAACACCTCGCGCATGAGCCGCTCGCCGAACGGCCGGCGATAGGTGCGCTCGATATGGCCGCGGGCCTGATCGACCAGATGCATGTAATGCACCCCGGACGGGCAGGTCGTCATGCAGGCGAGGCAGGACAGACAGCGGTCGATGTGCAGCGCGACTTCGGCGCTCGCCGGCCGGTCGTGCTCCAGCATGTCCTTGATCAGGTAGATGCGCCCGCGCGGCGAATCGAGCTCGTTGCCGTCGAGCACGTAGGTTGGGCAAGTCGCGGTGCAGAAGCCGCAATGCACGCAGGCGCGCAGGATCTTGTCCGCTTCCGCGACGTGCGGGTCAGCCAGTTGCGCGAGCGTGAAGGAGGTTTTCATCGCCGATTTTGATATAGGTCTTTTTATACGCCCGCCCACATGCGGCCGGGATTGAGCACGCCGTTGGGATCGAAACCGTCGCGCACGCGCTGCGTCAAGGCCGCCAGCGGCGGCGGTTCGGGCGTGAACACCGCGACCGCGGCGCGCACCGCCGCCGGCGCCCGGATCAGCGTGGCATGTCCGCCGGTCTCGGCGACGGCCGCGCGCACCAGCGCTGCGTTGGCGTCGGCTGACGGCGGCAACGCCGCCCAGATCAGGCCGCCCGCCCAATCGTAGAGAATTTCGGCGTCGGCCTGTTCGGCGAGGCTACGGCCCACATCGGGGCCGCGCGCCGGCACGGTGGAGATACGCCACAGATCGCGCGTGCCGGAGGCCCCATCGGCCGCAAACGGCATCACATCCTTTACGGCGCGCCAGAACGCCCGCGACGCCGCTTCGTCCAGCGTGCCGAGCGCGCCGAACGGCGCCAGCACGGCTTCCAGCACGGTTTTGCGTTGCGCGACCGAAGGGGCGACGCCTTCGAGCCGCAACGCGGTCACGGCGGCGGCTGCACTTGCCGTCGCGCTGATGCGCGCGGCGACCGCAGCCGGCAGATGCGCTGCCGCCGATACGTCGCCGTACGATCCCATCGCCGCCGCCATCGCGCTACGCGCGGCGGCGTCATCCAGCTTGACAACGAGCATGGTCGCCTCGGTCTCGGCGCGCGGCAGCGTCTTGACCGTGACGTCGGTCATAGCCGCGAGCGTGCCCCACGAGCCGGCGAGAAGCTTGCACAGATCGTAGCCGGTGACGTTTTTGACCACGCGACCGCCGGACTTGAAGGTCTCGCCGCGCCCCGAGACGGCGCTGACACCGAGGAAATGGTCGCGCGCGGCGCCGGCCTTGATGCGCCGCGGGCCGGACAGGTTGGCGGCAATGGCACCGCCGATCGTGCCGCCGCCCGGCGCCACACCCAGCAGCGGCCCGTAGTCCATCGGTTCGAACGCCAGTTGCTGCTTGCTCGCCGCAACCAGCGCTTCGATCTCGGCGAGCGGCGTGCCGGCCTTGGCGGAGAGCACCAGCTCTTCGGGCTCATACAGCGTGACGCCGGATAGCGCGGAAAGATCGAGCGTCGCGTCCCATTGCGCGGCGCGGCCAATGGCGCGTTTCGAGCCGCGGCCGGCGACCTCCAGCGTCTTGCCGCCGGCGAGCGCCCACCGGATCACGGCCTCGACTTCGGCGCCATCGCGCGGCTTGAGAAAGTCGGGAATCGCGCTCACCGGCTATTCGCTGACAATCAGGCCGCGCGCGGCTTGACTTCGCGGTCGATGCGCTTGCCCAAAGCCTGACGGGTCACCGCGAGATCATATTGCGCCTGAAGATTGATCCAGGACTGCGCGTCCGTGCCGAAGTAGCGCGCCAGCCGCAGCGCCGTATCGGCGGTTATCGCACGCTTGCCCGTCAAAATGCCGGCCACGCGGTTGAGCGGAACATTGATGTCCTTCGCCAGACGATAAGCACTGAGCGACATGGGCAGGAGAAATTCGCTGCGCAGGATATCGCCTGGAGGGTGCAGTTTCATGGCGCCGCGCCGCGCGTCAATCACCTCGGACAGATCGACCCTCCCCCCATCCAGATCGTCACGGCGAATGCTCATTGCGGCCTCTCAATGGTAGTCACAAAACGCGACGTCGTAGGCGTTCGCCTCAAGCCGGTTAAAGCAGATGCGCCATTGATCGTTGACGCGGATGCCGTACAGCCCAGCTCTCTTCCCGGCCAGCAGATCGAGACGGTTGCCCGGTGGTGCCCGCAAGAATGACAGACTGGCGGCACTGTCAATCAGATCGAGTTTCCGCTTGGCTCTTTCGGTCACGTCGCCGGGCAAACCTTTCACATGTCGTCCTAAGAACAGTGCCGCAGTCCGCTTGTCGGCAAACGTCTTGATCACGCAACAACGTAAGCCGCTCCTATAGTGACGTCAAGCGTCACCATGGAAGAAATGAGCGGCATCAGAACCGCGGCAGATCCGGAAACGCCACTTTGCCGGCATGCACGTGCATGCGGCCGAGCTCGGCGCAGCGGTGCAGCGTCGGAAAGACTTTTCCGGGATTGAGCAGGCCCTTGTCGTCGAAGGCGCATTTGAGCCGCTGCTGCTGGTCGAGATCGGTCGGCGTGAACATTGCCGGCATCAGGTCGCGCTTTTCCACGCCGACGCCGTGCTCGCCGGTGAGCACGCCGCCGACTTCGACGCACAGCCGCAAAATATCGGCGCCGAATTCTTCGGTGCGCTCAAGCTCGCCCGGCTTGTTGGCGTCGTAGAGGATGAGCGGGTGCAGATTGCCGTCGCCGGCGTGAAACACGTTGACGCAGCGCAGGCCGTAGTGCCGTGACAGCTCCCGCATGCGCTTGAGCACGAGCGGCAGCTTGGCCCGCGGGATGGTGCCGTCCATGCAGTAATAGTCCGGCGAGATGCGGCCGACCGCCGGAAACGCCGCCTTGCGGCCGGCCCAGAACAACAGCCGCTCCGCTTCCGAGTTGGAGACCCGGCAGGTCACGGCGCGGCAGCCGCGCGCGGTCTCCTGCACGCGTTCGAGCAGGTAATCGACCTCGGCGCCGGGACCGTCGAGCTCGACGATCAGCAGCGCCTCGACGTCGAGCGGATAGCCGGCATGGACGAAATCCTCCGTCGCCTTGATGGCCGGGCCGTCCATCATCTCCATGCCGCCCGGGATGATGCCGGCGCCGATGATGCGGGCGACACAGTCGCCGGCGTCTTCGGAGCTCGGAAAGCCGATCAAGGCGGCGCGCGCGGTCTGCGGCTTTTTCAAAATCCGCACCGTCACCTCGGTGACGACGCCGAGCAATCCCTCCGAGCCGGTGACGATGCCGAGCAGGTCATAGCCGGCGGCATCGAAATGCTTGCCGCCGAGGCGCAAGACCTCGCCGGTCATCAGCACCAATTCGCAGCCGAGCACGTTGTTGGTCGTCATGCCGTATTTGAGGCAGTGCACGCCGCCGGAATTCTCCGCCACGTTGCCGCCGATGGTGCAGGCGATCTGCGACGACGGATCGGGCGCGTAATAGAAGCCGGCGTGCTCCACCGCCTGCGACACCGCGAGATTGGTGACGCCGGGCTCGACCACGGCCACGCCATTGTCGAAATCGATCTCGCGGATGCGGTTGAACTTGGCGACGCCGAGAAGCACGCCGTCGCCGAGCGGCAGCGCGCCGCCCGACAGCGATGTCCCCGCCCCGCGCGGCACGACTTTGATGCCCTCGCGGTGGCAATAGAAGAGCACGCCCGCGACCTGCGCGGTGGTTTCCGGCAGCACCACGACCATCGGCAGCTGGCGATAGGCGGTGAGCCCGTCGCTTTCGTAGGGTCGCATCGCCTCCTCGGAGGCGATGACGCCTTCGCCGGGAACGATGCTGCGCAAAGCGGCCACGATCTCGGCGCGGCGCTCGATCACGGCATCGTCGGGTAACGGCATGGCGACCGGCATGTATTGCTCCAAAGCGTTGAGCGGCAACCGACAGCCCTTATCATACAGCCCTCATTATAGCGCGGAAATTCGGTTATGCGGCAAACGATCGGGCTCCCGCCCTGGCGTCGTCTGCCGGCGATTTGGCCGTTGACAGGGCAAGGCCGGCTCGCTTGAACGGGTCGGCCAATCGCCGAAAGGACACGCAGCAATGCGACCATTGATCGTCGGAGCCGTGGTGTTGGCCGCATCGGCGGGTGCCGCTGCGGCGCAGAACGTCGCCGATGGCGAGCGCGATTTTGCCGTATGCCGGCCCTGCCACCAGGTCGGCGACAACGCCGAAAACATGCTGGGGCCGCAGCTCAACGGGCTCGACGGCCGCCAGGCCGGCAGCGTTACGGACTATCCCTATTCCGAGGCGATGAAGAACTCCGGCATCACCTGGAACGCGGCCACGTTCAAACCGTACATCCACGACCCGCAGGCCGTGGTGAAGGGCACCAAGATGCCGTTCGCCGGCATCAAGGACGACAAGAAAGTCGCCGATCTGTGGGCCTATCTCAGTCAATTCGACGCCGACGGCGCGATCAAGAAGAAGTAGGCGACGCCGCCACGCTTGATCTGCGTCAATGACGCTCGCCTTTGATGTAAAATGGGATCGCAATAGGTCGCCGCAGGCTTATGGGAGACGCGCAATGATCAAGGACATCGTGGTCAATCTGAGCGTCGGCGAAGGCGGCAGCTTCGCCGGCGATTACGCCGTCTCCGTCGCCGCGGCGCTCGAGGCGCATTTGACCGGCGTCGCTTTTTTGTACGACGCCATCGTTCCGGTCGCGGCCACCGGCTACATCCCGCCCGAGGTCATCGACACGCAGCAGCGCGACAGCGAGGCCGCCGCCAAGGCCGCGCTCGACCGCTTGACCGCAGCGGCGTCACGGGCCGGCATCGCCGCCGAGCCGGTGAAGCTTGGCGCAAGCTTCGCCGGCGCCAGCGAGCAGTTCGGCATGATCGCGCGGCGCTTCGATCTGGTCGTCGTCGGCCAGGCCGAGCCCGAGAAGGACACGGTCGAAGAATTGATCGCCGAGAGCGCGCTGTTCGAATCCGGCCGGCCGGTCATCGTCGTGCCCTACATCCAGAAGGCGCCGCTCAAGCTCGACCGGGTCATGGTGTGCTGGGACGGCAGCCGGGC
>JASHPU010000056.1 GCA_030037885.1 Xanthobacteraceae bacterium
CACGTGGTCGGGCGTCACGTCGAGATCGTCGCGCTCGACTTCGCGCGCCATGTGCTCATAATTCTCGAACGCAAGCGCCCTGCCGCGATGGTGCAGAAAACGCTTGTCGGCGGCGGCCGGTTTCATGACGCAGCCGCGCGGCGCCAGATTGCCGCTCAGCACCGCGGTCGCGCCTTCCGGATAAAGCGGCCGGTCGAGCGCGGCAATCACGTCCGGCAGGTGCACCTTGGCGCCGGCAATGTTGTCGCCGACGCCCCGCCCGGTGACGGTGAGGCACGACAGGTCGAGCATGTCCCGCATCTCTCCCATCAGCGCGCGCAGGCCGCCGGCATAGAAAAAATCCTCCATCAGATATTGGCCCGACGGCGTGATGTTGGCGAGCACCGGCACTTCGCGCGAGAGCGCGTCGAACCGCGCCATGTCGAGCGCGATGCCGGCGCGCCGCGCGAGCGCGATGACGTGGATGATGGCGTTGGTCGAACCGCCGAGCGCCATGTGGACGCGGATGGCGTTGTCGAACGCCGCCGGCGTCAGAATCTTGTCCGGCGTCAAATCCTCCCACACCATCTCGACGGCGCGGCGGCCGGCGGCGGCGCACATGCGCGGATGATTGGCGTCGGGCGCCGGGATCGACGACGCGCCCGGCAGGGCGAGACCGAGCGCTTCGGTGATCGCCATCATGGTGGCGGCGGTGCCCATCACCATGCAGGTGCCGAACGAGCGCGAAATGCCGCCCTCGATCTCGTTCCATTCGTCGTCGCCGATGCGGCCGGCGCGCTTTTCGTCCCAGTATTTCCAGGCGTCGGAGCCGGAGCCGAGCGTGTGGCCGCGCCAATTGCCGCGCAGCATCGGCCCGGCCGGCACGTAGATTGCCGGAATGCCCATGCTGATCGCGCCCATGACGAGGCCGGGCGTGGTCTTGTCGCAGCCGCCCATCAGCACCGCGCCGTCGATCGGATGGCTGCGCAGGAGCTCCTCGCATTCCATGGCCAGGAAATTGCGGTAGAGCATGGTCGACGGCTTGACGAACGGTTCGGCGAGCGACATCGCCGGCAGCTCGATCGGAAAACCGCCGGCCTGATAGACGCCGCGTTTGACGTCGGCGGCGCGGTCGCGCAAATGGCCGTGGCAGGCGTTGATCTCGCTCCAGGTATTGATGATGCCGATCACCGGCTTGCCGACCCAGTCGTCGCGGTCGTAGCCGAATTGGCGCAGCCGCGAGCGATGGCCGAACGCGCGCAGATCGTTACGGCCGAGCCAGCGATAGGAGCGCAGGCTTTCGGGGGATTTCTTGTTGTCTGTTGTCATGGTGCTCGCGCGTTTTTCAAAGCCGCATCGCGCTCCTATTCCACCGCGGCGCCGCTCGCTTTGACGACCTTGGCCCATTTCGCCGTCTCCGCGACCAGGAGCTTGCCGAAGTCATCCGGCGTGCCGGAGATGGGGGTGCCGCCGAGCTTGGCGAGCTTGGCCTGGAGCGCCGGGTCGGCGAGGCCTTCGTTGATGGTGCGATTGAGCTTGGCGATGATCGCCGCCGGGGTGCCGCGCGGCACGCCCATGCCGAAGAACGCGCTCGCCTCGTAGCCGGGCACGGTTTCGGCGATGGTCGGCACGTTCGGCAGCGCGCTGGAGCGGGTCGCCGTCGTCACCGCCAGCGCGCGCAGCCGGCCGGCCTGGATGTAGCCGATCGAGGACGGCAAATTATCGAACATCACCTGCACCTGGCCGGCGAGCATATCGGTGAGCGCCGGCGCCGCGCCGTGATAGGGAACGTGCACGAGCTTGACCCCGGTCATCATCATGAACAGCACGCCCGACAAATGCACCGACGTGCCGACCCCGCCGGACGCCATGTTGATCTTGCCCGGGTTGGCCTTGGCGTAGGCAATGAACTCGGCGACCGTGTGCGCGGGCACTTTCGGGTTCACCTCCATCACGTTGGGCATGCGGATAATGCCCGCGACCGGCGCAATGTCGCGGATGAAGTCGAAGGGCAGATGCTTGTACAGCGTGGTATTGATGACGTTGGCGGGATTGACCAGGAAAACCGTATAGCCGTCCGGCGGCGCTTTCGCGACCATTTCGGTCGCCAGATTGTTGCCGGCGCCGGGCTTGTTTTCGACGGCGAACGGCTGATGCAGGCGCTCCGACAAATATTGTCCGATCAGCCGGGCGCAGATGTCGGTCGAACCGCCCGGCGGATAGCCGACGATCCAGCGCACGGCGTGGTTCGGATAATCGTCGGCCGCACGCGCCGCGCCGGCGGAAACAGCCAAAAATGCGAGCGCAAACGCGGCGAGCCGCTGGATTTTCTGGCGCATGCTTTCCTCCGACCGGGACGTTTTGTTGGTATGAGGCCGTCGAGCCTATGCGGAATTGGCGATCGCGCACAAGGGTTCGCCGCGTGGGGTTCGCCGCGTGGGCGGCCTCGTGACGCCTTGTCGCGCGCCGACAAGCTCGCTAATTTCCTGGCCCCATTGCGAGCCGAGGACGTTGTCATGATCGACCTTTACGCGTTGACCAGCCCGAACGTGCAGAAAATCTATATCATGCTCGAAGAGGTCAAGCTGCCCTACAAGGAGCACTTCGTCGACGTCTGGAAGGGCGAGCAGTACGATCCCGATTTCATCAAGATCAATCCGAACTCGAAAATTCCGGCGATCGTCGACGGCGAGGGCCCCGGCGGCAAGCCGATCACGGTGTTCGAATCCGGCGCCATTTTGATCTATCTCGCCGAGAAAGCCGGAAAATTCATGCCGAAAGATGCGGCCAAGCGCTACGACGTGCTGCAATGGCTGTTCTTCCAGACCAGCAGCATCGGCCCGATGTTCGGCCAGTTCACCCATTTCAAGATGTTCGCGCCGAAGGACCAGGACAATTCCTATGCGATGGCGCGCTATCAGACCGAAGTGAAACGGCTCTACGAAGTGATGGAGCAACGGCTCGCCAAGTCGGCCTATCTCGGCGGCGACGAATACTCGATCGCCGACATCGCCGCCTTCCCGTGGACGCGCAATCACGACGTCCAGGGCGTCAAATGGCAGGACAATCCCAATCTGGCGCGCTGGTTCAAAGCGATCGACGAACGGCCCGCGGTCAAGGCGGCGCTCGCCAAGGTCGCTGTCATCAAATCGAACCGCGAAACCGCGAACGACGACCAGAAAGACCGCTTCTTCAACCGCGGCCGCTACGCCCGGGCGTAACGCCAACGACACCTATTGCTGATTCATTTCCTCATCCTGAGGCGCTCGGCGCGAAAGCGCCGAGCCTCGAAGGATGCAGGCCTCGGCGCTGCGGCCTGCATCCTTCGAGGCGCGCCTTTGGCGCGCACCTCAGGATGAGGATAACAGTGATGCCTACTGCACCTTCAGCCCCATCAGGTTGGCGATAAGATTGCGCTGGATCTGCGAGGTGCCGGCCGCGACGGTGGCGGCGCGGGAGTCGCGGAAGTGGCGTTCCACGTCGAGGCAACACGTCTGGTCCACAATCGACGTCATGATGGAGCTGATGTGAGCGGGCCCGCGTCACGCCAAGGCGCGTTAACACATCGTTCACCATAAGCTTTTAGGCCGGCACGATCGCAAGGGGACACGCCATGCGCCGCTTCCCGATAGCCGCCGCAATGATTGTCGCCGTCGTCGGCGCCGCGATGTTCGGCGGCCGCACCGCGGCAATGCCGTTCGCCGCGCCGTCAGCTTCGGCCGGCGCGAACGGCGCCGCGATCCAGCTCGTCAGGAGCATTTGCGGCATCAACGGTTGCGCCCAGGTTCTGGTCAAGCGCATCCAGAAGCCGCCGCGCAGTTTCACCGCCAAAGCCGCACCGCTGGTCGTGCCCGGTACGCCGGCGCCGGCACCCGCGCCGGCGGCCGCATCGACAGCGCCTTGGCCGCTGAACCTTCTGCAAGGGAAACTTTAGCGCGTGATGATTTAGATCGCGACAGCACACAACTTAACTTCATCATGCTTTAGCGCATGCCGTCGGGCATGATCGCCTGACGGCCGAGCTGCTGCCAGGCGGCCGGAGCGCCGGCATTTTTGGCGGCTGCCGTGGGCGGCAGATTTTTGTCCCAGCGCATGGCGATGAAGCGCCGGCCGTTGATGCCGTCGGACTGCTTCGAGCACAGCCAGACCAGCGGCGCCACCATCACCGCGGGCGCGATCAGCTTGCTGCGGTCGGGCTCCTGGCCGATCGAAACCATGCGGGTATCGGCGGCGCCGCCGGGCACCAGCACGTTGGCGGTGACGCCTGAGCCTTCGAGTTCCTGGGCGAGCCCGAGCAGGTGCGCTTCGTTCGCCGCTTTGGAGCCGCCATAGGGCTGCATGCCGGCGCGATACATGGTGTCGAGGCTCGTCGTGACGTTGATGATGCGGCCCCAACCCTGCTGGAAGAGCGGCGGCAGCGCCGCGCGCGTCATCAGAAAAGCGGCGATGACGTTGACCTCGATGATGCGACGGAATTCCTGCGGCGTCACCTCCCAGAACTTGCCGACATCCTTGACGTCGGGCTGCCGGAACAGGCTCATGTTGATGCCGGCATTGTTGATGAGATTGTCGAGGCGGCCGAACCGGTCGATGGCGGCGCGCACGATTTTCGGCGCGGCCTCGTCGCGCGTCACGTCGGCGACGATGTCGAGGATGCGGTCGCCGGCGCCGCCGTCTTCGGCGGCGCGGCCGGTATCGTCGAGCGCCTCGGCGTCGAGCTCGACGGCGGCGACCCGCGCGCCGGCGGACAATAGGCCGAGCGTCATCACCCGGCCGAGCCCGCGGCCGGCGCCGGTGACGATGGCGACTTTTCCCTCGAGCGGTCCGGGCATGGCGATTCCCTACTTAGGATAAAATCTCATTGTTTGCACCGCCGCGCGCCGTAAACGTCGGCAGGGCGCACTCCCTCTCCCCGCCGGAGCCTCCGGCGAGAGGGAGTGCACCGTGCCGGCGTCACCATCCGCACCTCCGGAACCGCAGGGCCCGCTTCGAGCCGGAACCTGAAAACCAGCACGAGCGGTTCATCGCCCCGCCAAGGGCCGTCAAACCACATGCCGTCAAACCCCATGCCGTCAAACCCCCATGCAAAGCATATAATTGGTTGCACCGGCCACGCCCGCCGCCTATATTTGGGCAGCATTTCCAGTCATCGTCGGATGAATGGCGTCGTCCGCATGGGCGGGCGCAGCGCAGAGGAGATTTACCCATGGCGACCGCGCCCTTGATGCCGAAGGCCACAGCCGTTTGGCTGGTCGACAACACCTCGCTGTCGTTCGACCAGATCGCCGAATTGTGCAACCTGCACCCGCTCGAAGTCAAAGCAATCGCCGACGGCGACTCGGCGCAGGGCATCAAAGGCCTCGACCCGGTGCTGACCGGCCAGTTGACCCGCGAGGAGATCGCCGCCGCCGAGGCCGATCCGAGCCACCGCCTGCACATTTCCGAGCCGAAAGTCCGCATGCCCGAGCTCAAGCCGAAGAAGGGGCCGCGCTACACGCCGGTGTCGCGCCGCCAGGACCGGCCGAACGCCATCCTCTGGCTCGTGCGCAACCACGCGGAACTCAAGGACAGTCAGATCATTCGGCTGGTCGGCACCACCAAATCGACCATCCAGGCGATCCGCGACCGCACCCATTGGAACTCGGCCAATCTGACGCCGCTCGATCCGGTGACGCTCGGCCTGTGCTCGCAGATCGATCTCGACCTCGAAGTGCAGCGCGCCGCCAAGGAGAAGCCGGCGCCGGTCGAGGAGCAGGGCGCAACCCTGTTGCCCGCCGCGGTCACCACCGCGGCCAAGGACGAGGCGACGCCGGCCGAGAAGAAGCCGGGCGACGAACTCGACGTCGACGCCGTGTTCGCCAAGCTCAAGCAGCTCGGCGGCAAGAGCGAGTAACTCCTTACTATATCGTCACGATTTGTTCCCGACGCCATTGCGGATTGGCGGAGCCGCATGGCGAAAGGGTTGCAATCGCCCCTCAAGCGCCCACCGCCGTGCCCGATCGCCTTGAGCAAAAGAGGTGAGGTTTCGTCACCATGACGACGAATCATTGCGTCCTCATGCGCAAAAGTCCTGATACGGCGCGCCAAGCAGTCGTCCGGACAAAAACGCCGCAAAATCAAGCCTGCTATGGCCGCAACGCGACAACACTTGACAATCGTCCCTCATTCTGATTTATACGATGCGCAAATTCTCGCTCGCCAAGGACGCCGCGCGGACGGCAAGCCGTGCGGCAGGAGCGAGTGCGGTGCCTGCGCGCAGGCTTGCCCCTGCGCCCGGGCGGCTCCGGGCATCACGCGCTGCGGTACTACGGCCGCAGTGAGGGGTGCTCCTCTGGACTGGGACAGGAAGGGGCGGGTAACGCCCGCCCGGCGAAGACCGAGCGTCCGCGTCCCAGGAAGCCTGGCCTGGAGCTGAGCCGGCAAGGTGACAACCGGCCGGCGAGAGCCGCGATGGAACGCCGAGAGGCGAGCCGC
>JASHPU010000057.1 GCA_030037885.1 Xanthobacteraceae bacterium
AGGACCATCGGCGCGTTGACATGGCCCATATGGGCGATGCGAAACGCGTTACCGCTCATCGTGCCAAGCCCGCGGCCTAGCACCACGCCGCATTTGCTGTCGCAATACTCGCGCAAGACGTTGGGATTAATGCCGTCGGCCACCAATAGCGTCGTCACCGTATCCGAACGCTCGGCTGGTTCGACGACATTGAAGTCGATCACGTTGCCGTTCTTCCACACGGCAGCGGCGCGGCGGACCGCCTCGGCCAAGAGACGGTGTCGGCGGAATGCGTTATCGAGCCCTTCGGCGAACAGCATGTCGAGCGCCTGGCGCAACGCAAACATCAGATGCATCGGCGGCGTGCCGGCATATTTCTGATAGTGCGATTCGCCGTCGCGCACGCTCCAGTCCCAATACGGCGTACGCAAACCCGCCTTGCGGTGAGCGTCGCGGGCGCGCGCGCCGGCGGCGACGAAGCCGAGCCCGGGCGGCGTCATCAGGCCCTTCTGGGATCCCGCCATGGCGACATCGATGCCCCAGGCGTCCATCGCGAACGGCATGCAGCCCAACGACGCGACGGTGTCGACCATGAGCAGCGCGTCATGCTGTGCAGCTTTGACGGCCTGGCCGATTGCTGCCATGTCGTTGACAACGCCCGTGCTGGTGTCGATTTGCAGGGCGAGAATGGCCTTGATTGTGCGGCCGCTGTCCTGGCGCAGGCGGCGCTCGACCTCGCCCGGGCGCACGGCATGGCGCCAGTCGCCCTTGAGAACCTCGACCTCGAGGCCGAGCCGCGCGGCGGCGTCACCCCAATCGACGGCGAACTTGCCGCTCTCCAACACAAGGACCTTGTCGCCCCTGGACAGGACGTTGCTCAGCGCCGCCTCCCACGCGCCATGACCGTTGGCGATGTAGATGTAACAGCGCCCTTCCGTCGCGAACAACCGGCCGAGGTCGTGCAGTAAACTGTCGGTCAGCGCGATCAGCGGCTTCGAATAAATCTCCACCGCTGGGCGCTGCATGGCCTGCAGTACCTCGTCAGGGATTGTGGTCGGTCCAGGTACGGCGAGAAATTCGCGGCCGGCGCGAACGCTCATTGTTTTCTCCTAGCGATCGGCTCCTTTGCCATCACAACGTTTACAGACCGAGACGAAAAAAAGCTAACGATACCAACGACCGCGAGTACCCGTCCGTTGCTCCGCCGCCTGCCTGGCCCTCACCAAATTCCCGGTAGCAGGCGCCAGTTGGATGGCGAGAAAGAGCCAAAAGCCGACGACGGCGAGGGTGCCGGCGGAAGCGAACAGCGCCGCGGCCACAATGAAACAGGAACAGCGCCGCTTGGATGTAAGCGGAGGCCGGCACGTTGGATTCCATGGTGGGCGGTTCGGCCGAGGTCTTAGCGCATTTCGCGGCGGCGCGTGAACCGCTGCGCCGTTGGAACCAAGTCCCACGACGGTTCGTTGGAACACCGACGCCCGTGCGCTTGCGGCAACAGGCGCGGGCGCCCTCCCATCCAGCTTGCCCTTCGCGAGGTGATGCCGTGAACAAAGTCCGAGCCCTCGATACGCGCCACAAGGCGACCCCTGCCCTCGACACGCCCACCGATCTGTCCGCAGAAGCCGTCGGCGAAATTTCGAAGAAACTCAATGTAGTCCTGGCCGACGTCTTCGCGCTTTACCTGAAGACAAAGAATTTCCACTGGCACATGAGCGGGCCGCATTTCCGCGATTATCACCTGCTGCTGGACGAGCAGTCGGAGCAGATTTTTTCGATTACCGACGATATTGCCGAGCGGATTCGCAAGATCGGCGGTCTGACGCTGCGCTCAATCGGCAATATCGCGCGGCTGCAGACGCTCGATGACAATGACGCGGATTTCGTGCCGGCCCTCGACATGCTGAGGGAATTGATGAACAATAACAAAGCGTTAGTCGTCTCGATGCGCGAGGCCCATGAGATTACCGAAAAGCACGGGGATGTCGCCACGACCAGCCTGTTAGAGAACTGGATCGACGAGGCCGAGCGGCGCACTTGGTTCCTGTTCGAAGCAACCCGCAGCCATAAGGACGATCAATAACGGCGGCTTTCCGAATAACGCGGGCGGCGGTCGCGGTCGATTTTCCACTCTGGTAGGGTTCGCCACGTTTTACGCGAACCTACCAGGATCCTTGCATGACTCCTTCCCGCGATATCGGCCGATTGATCGACATCATGGTGGCGTTGCGCACGCCCGGCACGGGCTGTCCCTGGGACTTGGCGCAGAATTTTTCGACCATCGCGCCGTACACGCTTGAAGAGGCCTACGAAGTCGCCGACGCCATTGCGCGCGGCGATCTCGCGGAGCTGAAGGACGAGCTCGGCGACCTGTTGCTCCAGGTCGTATTCCACGCCCGCATGGCCGAGGAACAGGGCGCTTTCGACTTCGGCGACGTGGTGCAGGCGATCACGGAAAAACTGGTCCGGCGGCATCCGCACGTCTTCGGCGACGAGCGGTCGTCGACCCCGCAAGCGGTCGAAGGTTTATGGGAACGGATCAAGGCCGAGGAGAAGGCGGCGCGTAACGGCTCGCGCCCACAAGGCGCCCTCGCCGGCGTGCCGGTGGCGCTGCCGGCGCTGACCCGCGCGCTCAAGCTGCAGGAGAAAGCCGGCAAAGTCGGCTTCGATTGGAACGATCCGCACGCAGTGTTGCGCAAGATTCGCGAAGAAGCCGACGAGATCGAAGCCGCGCTCGCCGGCACGAGCAGCGCCGGACCGGCGTCACCTGCGCCTGAAGCCGCGGCGGAAGTCGGCGATCTGTTGTTTGCAGCCGTGAACCTCGCCCGCCATCTGGGTGCCGATCCGGAGACGCTGCTGCGGGGCACCAATCAAAAATTCGAGCGGCGCTTCGGCGCGATCGAGCGCGCGCTCGCCGCCAAGGGCAAGACGCCGAGCCAAGCGACGCTCGAAGAAATGGACGCGCTGTGGGATGAGGCCAAGAGGCAAGAGCGGCGAATAGCGAATAGCGAATAGTGGCTGCTAACCCCTACTCGCTACTCGCCATTCGCCATTCGCCGCCCTCGCCCGCACCGCGGCCGCGCGATCCGGATCGGCGCGCACCGTCATGGCGATGCGGCCGGTCGTTTCGTTCAAATCTTTGCGGATCACCTCGGTGTGGCGGTGCAGCCAGCTCATGCCGGCGCCGTCGGCCGGATCGAGTTCGAGCTCGATCAGGACGCGACCGGCCGCGAGATGCGCCTCGATCGTTGCAGCCAACGCGTCCATCCCCTCCCCGGTGGCCGCCGATACTGGAATGGGCCGCGTTGCCGCCGCCCGCCGTTCCGCGATGTTATGCAGCCGGTCGCGTTCGGCATGGTCGAGCCGGTCGATCTTGTTCCAGACCTCGATGATCGCGCGCTTGCCGGCGGCGCCGTCCTGGGGATCGATGCCGAGCTGCTGCAAAACCTTTTCGACGTCGTGCAATTGCGCCTCGGCATCTTCGTGCGACACGTCGCGGACGTGCAGGATGACGTCGGCCTCGATGACCTCCTCGAGGGTGGCGCGGAAGGCAGCGACCAGCATGGTCGGCAGGTCGGAGATGAAACCGACAGTGTCGGAGACGATCACGCGCGCGCCGTGCGGCAAGTCCACCGCGCGCAAGGTCGGATCAAGTGTTGCGAACAGCGTGTCGGCGGAGAGCACGCTCGCCTTTGTCATGCGGTTGAACAGCGTCGACTTGCCGGCATTGGTGTAGCCGACCAGGGCCACGATCGGATACGGCACGCGGCGTCGGCTCTCGCGATGCAGCGCGCGCGTACGCTTGACCCGGCCGAGTTCGCCTTCGATCTTGGCCAAGCGCTCCTCGATCATGCGCCGGTCGGCTTCGAGCTGGGTCTCGCCGGGGCCGCCGAGAAAACCGAAACCGCCGCGCTGGCGCTCAAGGTGAGTCCAGGAGCGCACCAGCCGGCTTTTCTGATAGGTCAGGTGCGCGTGCTCGACCTGCAGAGCGCCTTCACGGGTACGGGCACGCCGGCCGAAAATCTCCAGAATGAGCGCGGTGCGGTCGATGACCTTGGTGTTCCAGGCTTTTTCCAGATTGCGCTGCTGCACCGGCGACAGCGCGCTGTCCATCACCACGATGCCGGCTTCGTGCGTCTTCACCAAGCCGGCGATCTCGTCGACCTTGCCCTTGCCCAGATAGGTGGCCGGCCGCAGCGCGTTGAGTTGGACAATGCCTGACTGGGCGACGTCGAGATCGATGGCGCGCGCGAGCCCCACGGCTTCATCGAGTTTGGCAGCCGGCGTGCGTTCGCCGGCAGCTGCGCGCGCAGCGCCGCGGCTGCCGCGCAACACCGGCTCGATCACCAGCGCGCGGCCGGTCGCCGTGTCCGGAAGTGGCGTCGGACTGAGGCGGTCAGTCCGTGAATCGCGACGGCGCGGCTCCAATCAGACCTTTTCCCCGGCCGGCGGTTCTTCCGCGCCTTCGAACAGCTGTACCGGATGGCCCGGCATGATGGTCGAGATGGCGTGCTTGTAGACCAGCTGTGAGTGCCCGTCGCGGCGCAACAGCACGCAGAAATTATCGAACCATGTCACCACGCCCTGGAGCTTGACCCCGTTCACCAGGAAGATCGTCAGCGGAATCTTGCTCTTGCGGACGTGATTGAGGAAGGTGTCCTGTAGATTTTGTGCGCGGTCGGCTGCCATGGCCGTTGTTTCCGTTCTTGCCTCGCGGGCCCCGGCTCCGCGGGGGGTTTCTCTATTTTGCGCGCAGGGCCGCGCGAACCGGCGTAACGACCGGGAAGACGCGATGGGCTGCGGCGCCGAGCGCCTCGCCACCCTAGCACTTCCATAAGTAAGGTGGATCGAGCGAGGCGGAAACCCACCACAAGCCGCATTGCCAACAGACGGGTTACAGCCTCGCCCGATTATCGAACCCTCTGGCCCCGGCCGAAAACGCTCCGGAGCCCCAACTCAGCCATTAGAAGACGCGACAGGGAACTATGCAAGCCCGAGTTGGCCGCCGGGCGCAAATCCGCGCCCAAGCTTAGTAATGGCTAAATTCAACTGCTTTCGGTGAAACGGTGAAATTCCCGCCGCAGCGCGGTTGCGACCGGTCCCGGCTTGCCGTCGCCGATGGTGCGGCCGTCGATCCGGACCACTGGCATGACATTTTGCGTTGCCGAAGTGATGAAGGCCTCGCACGCGGCGTAAGCTTCTTCGAGCGCGAACGGACGTTCTTCGATGGTGAGGCCCTGTGCTTTGACGGCCTCGAACAGTACGCTGCGGGTAATGCCGCCGAGGATGGTGTGGTCGGCGCGCCGCGTCACCAGCTTGCTCTCGCCGCTGACGATCCAGGCATTGGCCGAGGCGCCCTCGGTGACGGCGCCGCTTTTGTCGATGAACCAAGCCTCGCGCGCACCTTGCTCGATCGCCGCTTGGCGCGCCAGGGCGTTGGGCAAAAGACCGACGCTTTTGATGTCGACCCGGCCCCAGCGATTGTCCGGTACACTCACGACGGCGATGCCGGTCACCGCCAGCGCGTCGAGGCGGGCGCGGTTGAGCGCGTGGGCGGTGACGACGACGCTGGGCGCGGGTTGCGGCCTCGGAAAGGCGAGGTCGCGGCGCGCCACGCCGCGGCCGATCTGCAAGTAGACCATGCCGAAGCGGATGCGATTTCTCCCCGTCACTTCGCGCAACACCACGCCGAGCGCGGCGCGGCTCATCGGCAGGCGGAGCCGGATGGCGTGAAGCGAGCGCTCCAGCCGGTCGAGATGACGCCGTTCGTCGATGAGGTGCCCTGCCCTCACCTCGCAGACTTCGTAAACCGCATCGGCAAACTGATAGCCGCGATCCTCGACGTGCACCTTGGCGTCGCGGAAAGGCAGATAGCGGCCGTTGACGTAAGCATATCTGGACATCAGGGATCAGATATCAGGAATCAGGACTCAACGCTATTTCCGACACCAATTTCCTGGTCCCTGATTCCTGATCCCTGATCAGTCGATGCCGAGCGCTTTCAGCTTGCGATGCAGCGCCGAGCGCTCCATGCCGACGAATTCCGCGGTGCGCGAAATGTTGTTACCGAAGCGGTTGATCTGAGCCAGCAGGTATTCGCGCTCGAACACTTCGCGCGCTTCACGCAGCGGCAGGCTCATCAGGTGCTCGCCGCCGTTGCCGTTCGGCATGGTCGGGATCATCGATCCGACGTCCTGTGGCAGCATGGCCGCGGTGATCACCGCTTCGGGATCGCCGCCGGCGAGAATCATCAATCGCTCCACGTTGTTACGCAACTGCCGCACGTTGCCTGGCCAGTCGTGCGACTGCAGCACGGCAAGCGCGTCGGCGCCGACGTTGCGCTTGGGCAGCCCGGTGGCGTGCGAGATTTGCTCCATAAAGTATTCGACCAGCAGCGGAATGTCGTCGCGCCGCTCGGCGAGCGAGGGTACGCGGATCGGCACCACGGAGAGCCGATGATAGAGATCCTCGCGGAACTTGCCGACGGCGATCTCGGCCTCGATGTTGCGGCCGGTCGAGGAAATGATGCGCACGTCGACGGTGACCTTGGTGCTGCCGCCGACGCGCTGGAACGTCTGATCGACCAGGACCCGCAGAATCTTGTTCTGGGTCTCGCGCGGCATGTCGGCGATCTCGTCGATGAACAACGTGCCGCCGTGCGCCTCCTCGAGTGCGCCGACCTTGCGCGCCTGGGTGCCGTTGCTCGATTCGACGCCGAACAGCTCGATTTCCATATGCTCCGGCGAGATCGCCGCGGCGTTGATCACCACGAACGGCGCAGTGGCGCGCGCCGAATGGGCATGGATGGTGCGCGCGGCGAGCTCCTTGCCGCTGCCGGAGGCGCCGACGATCAGGATGCGGCTGTTGGTCGGCGCTACCTTTTCGACCGTCTGCCGCAACTGATTGGCGGCCGGCGACTGGCCGACGATCACGGTCGGCAGCGGTGCGAACTGCTTGAGCTGCTTGACCTCGCGCTTGAGCCGCGAATTTTCCAGCGCGCGTTCGGCGACGAGCAGCAGCCGGTCGGCCTTGAACGGCTTCTCGATGAAATCGTAGGCGCCGCGCT
>JASHPU010000058.1 GCA_030037885.1 Xanthobacteraceae bacterium
TGTAACCGCTGCCGTCCTCGGCGCAGACCTCGAGCGGCATGACGCCAGCGGCGGCGACGCGGTCGCCGACGTGCCAGCGCGTCACGCGGCGGCCGACCGCATCGACGACGCCGGCGCAATCGACGCCGGGAATGAGCGGCAGCACGGGGCCGCGGTAGCGCTCGCGGCCGGCGCGCAGGCTGACGTCGAGCACGCGATTGACCGTCGCCGCGTGCACCCGGATGCAGATTTCGCCGTCGCGCAGCACCGGATCCGGCACGTCCTCGTAGCGCAAAACGTCGGGCGGCCCATATTCGTGAATGACGATGGCTTTCATTTCTGTTCCTGGTGGGGAAGCGGCATCAGTAATCATCGCGCGCGCATTTGCGCAACCGCGCTGTCGCGTTCAATCTGGCGGCGATGAGCGGACGGTCGGCTGTTTGCGGCGGTAAAACGCTGGCCGCGGCGCGCCTATTCTCCTATCGTTGCGATAGCGAGGAGAAGCGCCGGGTTTTTAGCCGCGGCGCGCTGGAGAAAGCCTCATGGCGGTGTACACCGATGTCGCGGCCGAAGAGCTTGCCGTCTGCCTTGCCGGTTATGACATCGGCGATCTGTTATCCTACAAGGGCATCGCCGAGGGCGTCGAGAATTCGAATTTTCTGCTGCATACCAGCCGCGGCCATTTCATCCTCACGCTCTACGAAAGGCGCGTGGCCGAGCGCGATCTGCCGTTCTTCCTGGCGCTGATGGAGCATCTGGCCGCCCGCGGCATCAATTGTCCGCAGCCGGTGAAGAACAAGGCCGGCAAGGTGTTGGGCAAGCTCGCCGGCCGGCCGACCGCGATCGTCACGTTTCTCGACGGCATGTGGATCCGCCGCCCGAGCGCGGCGCATTGCGCGGCGCTCGGCGAGGCGCTGGCGCGCCTGCATCGCGCCGGCGCCGATTTTGCCATGCGGCGCGACAATGCGCTGTCGGTCGCCGGCTGGCGGCAGCTCTACGATGGTTGCCGCGAGCGCGCCCACAAGGTCGAAAGGAATCTGGAAAAGGTCGTCGCCGCCGAGCTCGATATGCTGGAGCGGGACTGGCCGCGCGGCCTGCCCGAGGGCGTCATCCACGCCGATCTGTTCCCCGACAACGTGTTTTTTCTCGGCGGCCGCGTCTCCGGCCTGATCGACTTTTATTTCGCCTGCACCGACACGCTGGTCTACGACGTCGTCATCTGCCTCAACGCCTGGTGCTTCGAGCCGGATCATTCGTATAACGTCACCAAGGGCCGGGCGCTGCTGGCGAGTTATGCCAGGGCGCGGCCGCTGTCGCCCGACGAATGGGTGCAGCTGCCGCTGCTGGCCCGCGGCGCGGCGCTGCGTTTTTTGCTGACGCGGCTCGTCGACTGGCTCGACGTGCCGCCGGGCGCGCTGGTGCGGCCGAAGGATCCGCGCGAATATGCGCGCAAGCTGCGCTTCCACCAGACGGTCAAGAGCGCGCGCGATTACGGATTGGACGAGCCGTGACCGGCGCGTCGTTGCCGCATGTCATTGTCCACACCGACGGCGCCTGCTCGGGTAATCCCGGCCCCGGCGGCTGGGGCGCCATTCTGACGTTCGGCGATCATGAGAAAGAGCTCAAAGGCGGCGAGCCCAACACCACCAATAACCGCATGGAGCTGATGGCGGCGATTGCCGCGTTCGAGGCGCTCAGGCGGCCGTGCCGCGTCGACCTCTACACCGACAGCCAATATCTGCGCAGCGGCGTCATGAGCTGGATCGAAAACTGGAAGTGCAACGGCTGGCGCACCGCCGACAAGAAGCCGGTGAAGAACGTCGACCTCTGGCAGCGCCTTGACGCCGCGCTCAAACCGCACCAAGTGCGCTGGCACTGGCTGCGCGGCCACGCCGGCCATGCCATGAACGAGCGCGCCGACCTGTTGGCGCGTCAGGCGATCGCCGAAGTGCGGGCGGCGGGCAGGGCAGTGGCGAAGTGAGCCCGTCATTCCGGATCGCCGCGCAGCGGCGTTTTTGTTGACCTCATCTTGAGGTGGCCGCGAGGCGGCCCTCGAAGGATGAGGCCGCGGCGCAACCGAAATCGGGCTTGCCCGATTTCGGCACGCTTAGTGTCCAAATCGGCTAAAGCCGATCTCACAACCCCTTCAGCAGATTGTCGGCGCCGGAAATGTCGGCCTTGCCCGGCGCATCTTCGACGTTCAGCGTCTTCACCACGCCGTCGTCGACCACCATGCAATAGCGTTGCGAGCGCAGACCGAGGCCGCGCTCGGTCAAATCGATGGTGAGGCCGACCGCCTTGGCCCAATTGCCGCTGCCGTCCGCCAAAAACTCGATGGCGTCGCCGCCGGAGGCCTTCTTCCAGGCGTCCATGACGAACACGTCGTTGACGCCGGTCACCGCGATCGTATCGATGCCCTTGCCCTTGATCGCGCCGGCATTCTTCACGAAGCCCGGTAGATGGTTCTTGTGGCAGGTCGGCGTGAAGGCGCCCGGCACCGCAAACAGCACCACCTTCTTGCCCTTGAACAATTCGTCGCTCGTCTTCGGCTTCGGTCCCTCGGCCGTCATCACCGTGAACGTGCCGTTGGGTACGCGGTCGCCAACCTTGATCGCCATAGTCGTCCTCATCCATTCGTGGGTAAAAATCATCCGCTGAAGCGGCCGGCCTAAACTAGCGCAACGCACGAATTAGTCGAGATGGTCCGGAACCTCGATGGCGTTGTCGCCGGAGACCGCGGTGAGCGTCAGCGTCGCGCCCTTGGCCCGCGCGCCCGGCGGCAGGCCGTCGAGGTCGAATGTGAAGCGCCGCGTCGGGCCGCTGTCCGGGCCGACCGGCTCGGGCAGCGGCAGCGCCCATTCGGCTGTCGGCCCCTCGGCAAAAAGCGCAACCGGCGCGCCCGCGGGAGCGGCGACCTCCACGTCGACGCGCTCATGCGGCACGCCCGGCTCGCGATGCACCGACAGAATGGCGAGCGCGTTGCCGCCGCTTGCGCCGAGCGCCACGCGTTTGGGCACCTGCTGCTCCGCCCTTGCCAAAGCGGCCTCGTCGGCGCCTTGCCCAGTGAGCGTCAGGTCGAGCGATGCCTGGGCGGGCACGCACAGCGTGCCGCAGACCGCGTAAGTGACCTTCACATGGAGCGCTACGGGCCGGGTCGCGTCGCTGGGAATGACCCGCAGCGGCAGGATCACGTCACCCATATAGCCGATCGAATGGCCGCCGGCGCCGTCGGAAAAGCGTTCCGGTGCCGGGAATTCGACTTGCACGGATTTCGTGTTCTCGGAGCCGGCAAAATCGAAGCTCGGCGGCACACCGGTATCGCCCGGGTAGCGCCAGTAGGTTTTCCAGCCGCTGTCGAGCCTGATCTCGACCCCGGCGCGCAGCGCCGCGGCGTTGGCCGTCTTGACCGCTGTGCCGGCGAGCAGGCGCGTCGCGGCATGTGCTTCCTTTTGCCACGCCGAGGCATCCTGCGCCCGCGCCGGCAGAACGCCGGCGAGGCCAAGCACGGCGACGGTCATAACCGTTAATTTTTCGCGGAGCAGGGCGAGCATGACGCTCTTTAAGATGAAAGCGTGTGTATGCGCTACTGACATGATCGTGAGCCGCGCGCTCATCGTGCGGCTTTTGCCAAGCGCGGCGCTGCCGTCGACGCAGCGCTTCAACCCCCAATACCGCCGGGAAATCGTCACACAGCGGCCCATAACGATCCCCTTTTCGCCGGCTGCTTCGGATGCGCGAAGGCCATCGTGAACTTTTGATGATTCCGTTCGTTTGCAAATGCGAACCGTTGGGCTAACCTTTCACACCATGAAAACGCGACGCGGCAAATTGGCAACGAAGGGACGGGGTTACCTCGACGGCCAAATGCTGATCGCCATGCCGGCGATGATGGATGAGCGGTTTGCGCGCTCGCTCATCTATATCTGCGCGCATTCGTCCGAAGGCGCCATGGGTATTGTCGTCAATCATCCGGCGCCCAACGTCAGGTTTTCCGACCTTTTGGTGAAGCTCGATGTCATTCCGGCCGCACAGCGCATTCAGCTGTCGCCGCGCGCCGGGGGCGTCAAGGTGATGCGCGGCGGGCCGGTGGAAACCGAACGCGGCTTCGTGCTGCATTCGGCCGATTTTTTCATCGAGAACTCGACGCTGCCGATCGACGACGGCATCTGTCTCACTGCCACCATCGACATTCTCAAGGCGATTGCGCGCGGCGAAGGTCCGGCCAGCGCCATCCTGGCGCTCGGCTATGCCGGCTGGGCGCCCGGCCAGCTCGAGAACGAAATGCAAGCCAACGGCTGGCTGCATTGCGCAGCCGATCCGGAGCTGATCTTCGGCGGCGACGTCGAAGGCAAATACAGCCGCGCGCTCAAGAAGATCGGCATCGATCTCGGCATGCTGTCGAGCGACGCCGGACACGCGTGATGCGGAAATCGCAATCCGGAAATCAGAAATCGGCGGCTTCCGACTTCCGATCCCGAATCAGATCGCCTTCTTGAAGCAGGCCGCTGCTGGCGGATTGGTCGGATCTTTCGGGTGGTGCTGCTTCATGTAACGGTAGAAATAGCGGCTGACAATGTGTTGGGCCGCCGGCGTCGCAGCCGACCAAATCTTACTGCAGTTGTCGTGGTCGCACGAGCCGCCGAGAGTGCTCATCGCGCCGGTCTGGGTCGGGCATTTGCAGGCTGCCGCTTTCGGATCGTGCGAATCGACCACGCACGACGCGCCGTAGCAATTAGCCCATTTGGTGTCCTTGTTGGCGCAGGTCAGCGTCTTGTCCGCGTTGTTGAAGGCGTTGGAATAGCTCGAGACAATGGTCGTCACACCGTCCTTGGTGACCGGCTGTCGGCTGGCGCAGTTTCCCACTCCCATCGACCAGCCCTGTTCGACGACGCATGCGCACTCGACGGTGGTGCCGCCCGACGGATCCGGAGTACATAAGGCGCGGATGCAGAGTGCATAGGTGCCCTGGCAGAACACGGCCTGTCTCGTGATGTCGTTGTTGGGCGCAGCTTGGCCGCTGGTCCCGGCAGTCAAGACGGCAGCAGCGATCAGCGCGGCAATGGCAGTAGCTTTCATCGGCCCCCTCCAGGTGCAGAGAATCAGATTGTACCTATTTTGCTAATCAACGCAAGATTGCCACAATCAAAACGCCCGCGGGCCTTTTCGCTCAACGCTGGCCGACGTCCGATACCTGGCGCGTGTCGGCGCGCGGTCGTGCGCCGCGCTCCGGCTGCAGGAAGGCCCGCGCCCGCTCCACCGTCATCGGCTCGCCGAAAGCAAAACCTTGGGCGTATTCGCAGCCGAGCTGCGACAGCTCCACCGCATCGGAATCGGTTTCCGCGCCTTCGGCCACCACGTCCATGCCGAGATCGTGCGCCAGCGCGATGATCGAGCGCAGGATCACCGGGCGCGTGCCTTTCGCGGTCGTGCGCACGAAGGACTGGTCGATCTTGATGGTGTCGAACGGAAAGCGCTGCAGATACGACAGCGACGAATAGCCGGTGCCGAAATCGTCGAGCGCGAGCCCGGCGCCGAGCTCGTGGATGCGCTGCAGCATCTGCGCGGCGTGTTCGGGGTTTTCCATGACCACCGATTCGGTGAGTTCGAGCTTGAGCGAGCCGCGGGTCAGCGGCAGCCGCGCCATCACCGTGCGCAGGTCGGCAATGAGGTCGTGGCGCAGCAATTGCCGCGACGAGACGTTGACGCTGCAGAACAGCGCTTCGCGGTGGCGCAGCGTGCGCTGCCACGAACTGAGCTGGCGCGCGGCGCGCTCGAGCACCGACAGGCCGAGTTCGATGATCAGGCCGGTCTCCTCGGCGATGGTGATGAACTCGGACGGCGACAGCCGGCCGAGCTTCGGATGGTTCCAGCGCGCCAGCGCCTCGAACCCGGCGACGGCGCGGTCGTCGAGGCGGACGATGGGCTGATACAGAATGGTGATCTCATCGCGCTCCAGCGCGCGCCGCAGATTGGACTCGATCGACAGCCGGTCCGTCTTACGCGCACGCATGGCAGGCTTGAAGACGTCGATGCGGTCGCCGCCGCTGCGCTTGGCGTGATACATCGCCAGTTCGGCGTCTTTGAGCATTTCTTCGGCGCGCTGGGCTTCGCCGTCGCCGAGCATCAATCCGATCGAGGTGGTGAGGAAGATTTCGCGGTCCTTGAATGCGATCGGCGCGCGCAGCGTGCGGCGGATGGTTTCGGCAAAGGTGGTGATGCGGCCGCTGTCGCGTTCGGAGAGCAGCACGAGGCCGAACTGGTCGCCGGCGAGCCGCGCCAGCGTGTCTTGCGGCTTGATCAGCCGGCCGAGCCGGCGCGCCAGCGTCAGCAAAATCGAGTCGCCGACCGCCATGCCCATCGAATCGTTGACCTGCTTGAAACGGTCGAGATCGATCACCATGACGGTCGGCCGCAGCGCCGCGTCGGGTTTCGCCGGATCGGACTTGGCGAAGCCCAGAACGGCCTGCAGCCGGTCGAGAAACAGCTCGCGATTGGGCAGCCCGGTGAGATTGTCGTGCACGGCATCGTGCAGCAGCCGCTCTTCCGCGGTCTTGAACGCGGTGACGTCGTTGAGCGTGCCGACGACGCGCGCCACCTCGCCGTCGGAGCCGACCACCGGCCGGGCGCGCAAGGCGTACCAGAGGTAATGGCCGTCGGCGGTGCGCAGCCGGAAATCCTGCGCGACGCGGCCGCGGCGCTGCTCCAGCACGCTGTCGAGGGTGGCGCGAAAGCGGTCGCGGTCGAGGTGATGCAGCACCTCCAGCCATTTGCCGGCCGGCCCCTGCAGCGTGCCGCTCTTGAGGCCGAGCATCGCTTCGGTCTCGGCACCGGTGAAGACATGGTCGGAGGCGACGTCCCAGTCCCAGATCATGTCGCCGGCGCCGGTCAGCGCCAGCGCGCGACGCTCGACGTCGGAGACGATGCCGTGGGCGATGCCGCCGGCGAAGGCATGCTGCATCACCGTGAAGCCGATCAGCATGACGATGAGGACGAGGCCGCCTAAGAGCGCCGGCGCAACGATATCGTTGGTGAGATAGCCGAGCACGGTCAGCGCTGCGCCGAACACCCAGACCACCAGCAACAGCCAGGTCGGGATCAGCATGACGGCGCGGTCGTAGCCGTGGGTCGAAAGATAGATGACGAGAGCGAGCCCGAACACGGCGATGAGGAACAGCGAGACCCGGGCGATGCCGGACGCGACTTCGGGCGAGAACAGCGCCACCGCCACGAGCGCGGCGAGAAAGGCGAGCCAGCCGGCGGTGATGTGCGCGTAGCGCACGTGCCAGCGATTGAGATTGAGATAGGCGAACAGAAACACCAGCAGCGTCGCCGCGAGTATCGCTTCGCCCGACGCCCGCCAAACCCGCTCGGTGCCCGAGGAGATCTCGAACACCTTGCCCCAGAAGCCGAAGTCGATGCCGATATAGACCAGCACCGCCCAACTCAAAGCCGCTGCGGCCGGGAACATCACGCTGCCCTTGACCACGAACAGGATGGTCAGGAACAGCGCCAACAGTCCGGCGATGCCGATGACGATGCCCTGATACAGCGTCAGCGAATTGACCTTGTCCTTGTAGGCGTCGGGCTCCCACAAATAGAGCTGCGGCAGGTGGCGCGTGCGCAGTTCGGCGACGAAGGTGATCACCGTGCCGGGATCGAGCGTGATGCGGTAGACGTCGGCGCCGGCGTTCTCTTGACGCTCCGGCGGATCGCCGGACGAGGGCGTGATGTAGACGATGCGCGAGGTGCCGAGGTCTGGCCAAAACAAGCCGGAGCCGACCATGCGGTAGTGCGGTGCCACGATCAGCCGGTCGATCTGCTGATCGCCGTTATTAGCGAGCGAGAATACCGCCCAGTTGCTGTCCGGTTCGCGGGCGCGCACCTCGATGCGGCGCACGATGCCGTCGGGACCGGGCGCCGTCGAGACTTGGACGCGGTCACTGTCGGAATGCAGCAGTTCGACGGCGCCGGTCAGATCGATCGGCGGGCCGCTATTGGGCACGTTGACGGCTTCGACGGCCCAGGCCGCCCGAACGCCCAGAGCGGCTGCCACAACCAGCGCCAGCACGCCAAGCTTCACCGCGGCACGGGACAATGCCAACGCTGCCCTCCGACCTTAAGGCATCGGCGCGGACCGCGCCCCGACGATCACTTATTCCCCGAACCCATATCGAACCGCCTTTGCGCCGAATTCACGGCTAGATTTCGCCAAGCTCGGCGGGGCGAAGGATCGCTTCCGTAGCCTGTTTCGGCGTCGGCAAGCAAGGATTTTCCCGTTAACTTTCAAGGAGTCAGCCGCGTTTTCGCGAGCCGCTGACAAGGCTGCGTATCGGCGCTAAATTCCAGCTCACGAAGGAGGGCATCATGGCCGCCATTGATCCGGACGAGCTGCCCAAGAAAAAGATCGTGCACGAAATGGGCCAGGATCTTACGCTGCTGTCCGTCGCCGAGCTGACGGAGCGGATCGCGCTGCTCGAGGAGGAAATCAGTCGGCTCGATGCCGAAATGGCCAGAAAACGCGCCTCGAAATCGGCGGCCGACACGTTTTTCAAGAAATAGAGCGACTGGTTAACGCAGCCATCCCGTGCGCCGTAGCCTCCTTCGATTCAAACTCCAAACAAACTCGCCAAGTTTTTGTATTTTATTAACTTTTCGTTAAGCTTTCTCGTTCATTACGGTATTGTCCATCTTCTGGACATCGAGTGGCTCCTGTCCACTCTGTTTGACGCCTCCCTGTTATCACCTTGAGCCGCCGGCAACGGCGGCTCTTTTTTGCGCGCTTTCCAGCCGCTTGGTGCGTCCGCGGTGCGGCGAACGCCGTTACGGCGGCCCAGCAACCATGTCGGCAGCTTGGCCGGTCCGACCCTGGACTTGCGCCCGCTGGCGGGCGATGCTGCCGGCGTGTGAGGCGTACAATGTCCGAGAAGAGTTCCGTGGAGGCTGGTGCGGTCTCCTTCGGCGAGCGGCTGGCGAACTCTCAGGTCTTTGCCGCGCTGTTCCGCGACGGCATGGCGTTGGTGGAGGAGACGGCGAGCTATCTTGACGGTCCGGGCCGGCAGGAATCGAAAAAGCTCGATCGCGGCGCCGCCCTTGTCTATGCCACCGAAAGCATGCGCCTGACGACGCGCCTGATGCAGCTTGCCTCGTGGCTGCTGCTGCACCGTGCGGTCAAAGAGGGCGAAATGACTTTGGCCCAGGCCAGCAAGGAAAAGGCCAAGGTGCGGCTGGCGAGTTGCGAGCCCGGCGACGCCAAGTCGATCGCGCTGTTGCCCTTAAAGCTGCGCGAACTGATTGCAAGGTCGATCAAATTGCAAGGCGAGGTGCGCCGCCTGGATTCCACCATGTACGCAGCGCCCTCGCTCCAGGTCGCAGTCGGCAACCCGGTCGAGCGGCAGCTTGGATTGTTGCGGGCGGCCTTCGAATCCGAGGCCTGAGCGGGCGACGCTTAAGTCTTCAAGAAACCCGAAAACTTCTTCTGAAACCGCGACACACGGCCGCCGCGGTCGATCAGGTGCTGCTGGCCGCCGGTCCAGGCCGGATGCGACTTCGGGTCGATATCGAGATGCAGCGTATCGCCCGGTTTGCCCCAGGTGGTGCGGGTCAAAAACTCGGTGCCATCGGTCATGATGACCTTGATGGTGTGGTATTCGGGGTGGGTGTCGGGTTTCATTGATCTCATACCTCAAGGCGCGTGGCTGCCACTCGCGCCGAAATCGCCTTCATTTGGGCGGCTCTATAACAGCAGCGGACCGCAGGCCGCAAGCCGCAAGCTCGCGGCAATTGACCCGCAGCGACGCCGTGGGGCATTGTCCGGCTCGCTTTGAGCCGGGCACATCTCGGGCCATCCGACCCACACAGCTGATTGGAATGCAAAAGCAAGAATTTCGCGCCGCCGTTGCACTGGCGGCGGTCTTCTCCGTCAGGCTTCTCGGCTTGTTCATGATCTACCCGGTGTTTGCCGCCTATGCGCGCAACCTCTCGGGCGCCAATCCCTATTTGATCGGCGAGGCGCTCGGCATCTACGGATTGAGCCAGGGCCTGCTGCAGATTCCGTTCGGCGTGCTCTCCGACCGCGTCGGCCGCAAGGTCATGATCGTGTCCGGGCTCGTCCTGTTCGCAGCGGGGAGCGCCATTGCCGCGCTCTCCACCTCGATCGGCGGCGTCATCATCGGCCGCGCCTTGCAGGGCGCCGGCGCCGTCGGCTCGGTGATCCTGGCGCTGGTGGCCGATCTGACGGTGGAGGAAAACCGCACCAAGGCCATGGCGCTGGTCGGCATCACCATCGGCGCGTCCTTCATGGTGGCGCTGGTCGCAGGCCCGATCGCCGCCAATTTCATCGGTGTGCCGGGGATCTTCTGGCTCATGGTGGCGCTGGCGCTGGTCGGCATCGCCATCACCGAATTTGTCGTGCCGAATCCGCGCCGCGTGCGCGTGCATCGCGACGCCGAGGCGGTGCCGGCGCTGATCGGAGCCGCGTTGCGCGACCGCGAGTTGCTGCGCCTCGATTTCGGAATATTCGCGCTGCATGCCATGCTCACGGCGAGCTTCCTGGTGGTGCCGGGGCTTCTTGGCGCGACACTGAACGTGCCGGTGCGCGATCAGTGGGTCGTCTATCTGCCGGTGCTGCTCGTGTCCGTCGCGGTGCTGCTGCCGGCGATCATCGTCGCCGAAAAATACCGGCGGATGAAGGGCGTGTTCGTCGGCGCGGTGGCCGCGCTCGCCGCGAGCCAGCTGATGCTCTATTTCGGAGCTGCCAATCTCTTCGTCCTGCTCGCGGCGCTGGTCGTGTTCTTCTCGGCCTTCAATGTGATGGAGGCGAGCCTGCCGTCGCTGATCACCAAATCGGCGCCGGCGGAGGCCAAGGGCACGGCGATGGGCCTTTATTCGAGCGCGCAATTCCTCGGTATCTTCGTCGGCGGCATCGTCGGCGGCTTCGCGCACCAGCACGGCGGCGGCGCCGGCGTGTTTGTCCTCACCACTGCGATCGCGTTGCTGTGGCTTCTGGCTGCAGCCACCATGGCGCAGCCCAGCTATCTGACGACGCGACTGCTTCCCATTGTCGGCGACCGCAAGCGCGATCCTGAGATCCTGGCCGCGCGGCTGCGGCAGGTGCCCGGCGTCGCCGAGGCGGTAATCGTCGCCGACGAAAACCTCGCCTATCTGAAAGTGGACTCCCGCTCGTTCGACGCCGCGCGCGCCGAAGCATTGGCCGAGGCGGGGTGATTTTCGATTGCCGGTTATCAGGGTTCCCAGCGCATGCGATAGACCGGCGCGCCGGAGCGCGGATTGACATCCTCGGCCACGGTGACGAAGCCGTGTTTCTGATAGAAGCGAATGGCCCGCGCGTTGTCGGTATTGACGTCAAGATCAATCCCGGCCGGCGATAGGCGCTTGGCTCGTTCGAGCAGCGCGGCGGCGGCGCCGGAGCCCCAAGACTCCGGCGCGACAACGATCTGATCGAGGTAGCGCGTGCGCGGATCGACCGTAACAAAGCCGGTCATCGTCACGCGCTCCGCGTTTGCTTGCTCGGCAATCACGATCATGGCTGACGGCGCCAGCTCCTTGCACCAGCGTGCGCGCCACCATTCAAGCCGCGCGGCAAAATCGATCTGCGGACAGGCGACCTGCCAGGTCCGCAGCCACAAGGCAATCACGGCGTCCTCGTCGGCGGGTTTGTAAGGACGAAAGTCCAAGCTCCGTTCTCACCTAAAATTCGTCCGATTGCGGAGGACGGCGCGCGGCGTGCCGAATGTGCAGGATCTGAACTTCTCCACCTACAACAGAATAGTAGACGTTGTAAGCATGATGCGCGCTACGCAGCACGCGGACACTTGGAGCGTCCGCCGGCTGTCCAATCTCAGGAAAGTGAGTCAAGGCGCTAATAGAACGCCTGATCGCTGCCGTGACTCGCAGTGCTGCTGGCGGATTCCGCTTAGCGATGTACGCGTGAATGGCTTGGAGGTCAGCGAATGCCCGCGGAAGATAGCGAACCCTCATAAGCCAACGCGCTTGAAGAACGCTGCGACGACTTCGTCCGGTACGAATTCACCGCGCCCCGCTTGCGCCTGAGCTTCGTGGATTACTTCGCGTTCTTCAGGACTGAGCTTGTAGACACCGAAATGTTTGGTCTCGATGTCGACAATCGACTTGACCAGTTCGGCTTGCGCCTCTTCCGGCCAATCGGCAACCCGTTCCAGCAGAGTTTCAACAACTTTGTTCATAGCGCATTATAACGGCAGCGAGCCGTCCTTCATATAGTCATCGCTCGGTCAGTTTCAGCTCGATGCGCCGGTTGTGGGCGAGCGCCTCGTCGCTGGTGCCGGGATCGATCGGCTGAAACTCGCCGAAGCCGGCGGCAGCGAGGCGGGCCGGCGATACGCCCTTGCTGATCAGATATTGCACCACCGAGATGGCGCGCGCCGCGGACAGGTCCCAGTTCGACTTGAACGGCGAGGTCGCCGCCAGCGGCCGCACGTCGGTGTGGCCGTCGACGCGCAGCACCCAGTTGATGTCGGACGGAATCTGCTTCTCCAGCGCGATCACCGCGCCGGCGAGCTTGTCGAGCTCGGCGCGCCCCTCCGGCCGCAAGGTCGCGGCGCCGCTGTCGAAGAACACTTCGGACTGGAACACGAAGCGGTCGCCGACGATGCGGATGTCGGGACGGTCGCCCAAAATGCCGCGCAGCGTGCCGAAAAAGTCGGAGCGGTAGCGCGACAGTTCCTGCACGCGCTGCGCCAGCGCGACGTTGAGGCGCTGGCCGAGATCGGCGATGCGCAACTGCGAGGCGCTTTCCTTTTTCTCCGACGCGCCGAGCGCGTCCTCGAGCGCGGCGATCTGGCGGCGCAGCGCGCCGATCTGCTCGTTGAGATTTTCGATCTGCGCCACGGCGCGGGCGGTCGCCGCCTTTTCCAGGTCGAGCTGGCCGTTGAGCTTGTCGGTGCCGCCGCTGCCCGCGGCCGGAGTTTGACTGGTCGCGGCGCGCAGCCGGTCGCGCTCGCTTTCGGCGGCGCCAAGCGAGGCGCGCAAGGTCGCGACTTCGTCCTGCAGGTTGGCTTTGCCGGTCTGCTCCAGCGACAGGAGCTGGCTCAGGCGCGCGATCTGCGCGTTGAGCCGCGTCAGCGCCGTGTCCTTGCCGGCGACCTCCTGCGACAGGAAAAACTGCGCCACCATGAATACGGTGAGCAGAAAGATCACCGAGAGCACCAGCGTCGACAGCGCGTCGACGAATCCCGGCCAGTAATTCATGCCGCTGTCGCGGCGGAAGCGGGAGAGCGCCATGTTGGCTTATCTCGGTCTCTGTTCGCCGCCAGCGCGACGTTTATTGCTGACTAACCACCTCATCCTGAGGTGCTCGACGCGTCGCGTCGAGCGTCGAAGGATGCAGGCCTCGGCGCCGCGGCCTCCATCCTTCGAGGCTCGCGCTGCGCGCGAGCACCTCAGGATGAGGTCAACATTAAGCGCGTTGGCATCAAGGTCGCTTCGCTCCTCGCGATGACGGCATAGCAATTAGCGGTCGACGGTCTCGCGCGCCAACAGCTCCATGAAGCGGCGCAGGTCGCGATTGAGCTTGGACTGCTCGTCGGCCCAGTCGCGGATCATCTGCTGCTCGGTGCGCATGTGGTGGACGAGGCCCTGGATCGCTTCGGCGAGGTTGGCCATCGCCGCAGTGGTGGCCTTGTTCGAGCCGACGTCGCCGACCGCCTGGCGCAGCCGCTCCATGGCATTGAGCGTGCCGGCGGCGAGCGCGGCGCTGTCGTTGCCGGCCGGCGCGCCGAGATCCTGCACATTGGTGGCGAGCCAGTCTTCGAAGCTGGTGTAGAAGCGGTTCTGCGCCTGGCTCGTCTGCAGATCGAGGAAGCCGAGAATGAGCGAGCCGGCGAGGCCGAACAGCGACGACGAGAACGAGATGCCCATGCCGCCGAGCGGCGCGGACAGGCCCTCCTTGAGCGCCTCGAACACGGAATCGGCGTCGCCGCCGACCTTGAGGTTATTGATGATGCTGCCGACCGAGCCGACGGTCTCGATCAGGCCCCAGAACGTGCCAAGGAGGCCGAGAAACACCAGGAGCCCGGTCAGGTAGCGCGAAATGTCGCGCGCCTCGTCGAGCCGCGTCGCCAGGGAATCGAGAAAGGCGCGCATGGTCTGCGTCGAGATGGCGACGCGGTCGGCGCGCTCGCTGCCCAAAATGGCGGCGATCGGCGCCAACAGCGACGGCGCCTTCTTGGCCGCTACTTGCGGGTCGGCGCGGTAGCGGTTGAGCCAGCCGACTTCGGAAAACAGCCGGATCACTTGGTGGAACGACAGGATGATGCCGAGCAGCAGCACGAAGACGATCAGACCGTTGAGCCACGGATTGGCGAAGAACGCCTGAAAAATCTGGCGCTGCAGCACGAAGGCAATGAGCCCGCACAGCACCACGAACACCAGCATCCGGATCAGAAAGATGCGGGGCGAGGGGAGCTTTTGCACCTGGTCGAGGTCGGTCGTCGTCATCGGGTCAAAAAGGCTAAAGGATTCGGCCCAATATGGCACAGGACGGACCGGAACGCATTCCCGCCGCTTGCTGCCGCCGTGCCGGCGCTTGCGCCTTTTACCGCGGGCCGGCGCCGCGCACCTGACCCCGCCATTTCGCGCGACCCTGTGAGCGTCTTTGCGGCAGGCTGATGGCGAGACGCCGGATCGGCGCCGCGGAACGCAAAGTTAATGCGTCTCGCTCCTGGCCACTTCCGCTCGTCCCCGCGAAAGCGGGGACCCAGTCCTGGATTCCCGCTTGCGCGGGAATGAGCGGAACTCATTGCGCTGCCTCGGCTTCGGGCTCGGCGCGCTTTGCGGTCTCGGCGGCCTCCTTTAAAAGCCGCAGCAGCTCGCGGTGCATGGTTTCGTTGCCGGCGACGACGTGGCCGTTGGCGATGATGGCATCGCCGCCCTCGGCATCGGAGATAAAGCCGCCCGCCTCGCGCACCAATAATATGCCGGCGGCGAGATCCCAGGGCGACAGGTTGCGCTCCCAATAGGCGTCGAGCCGGCCGGCCGCCACCCAGGCGAGATCGAGGCTGGCGGAACCGTAGCGACGCAGCCCCGCGAAATTGCGTTGCGCGGCGGCGATCTCGTAGCGCGAGGCCCGCAAATGCTCGGCATCGCTGCGGCCGTAATGCGGCAGGCCACAGCCGACCACCGCGTCGCCGAGGCGGCGCCGCGCCGCGACGCGGAGGCGCTGGTCGTTGAGGAAGGCGCCCTTGCCGCGCTCGGCGACGTAAAGCTCGTCATTGGCCGGATTGTAGGTGACCGCGGCGACGATGGCGCCGGCGCGTTCGAGGGCGATCGAGACGGCGAAATGCGGGATGCCGTGCAGGAAATTGGTGGTGCCGTCGAGCGGGTCGACGATCCAGCGGTGGGTCCGGTCGGTGCCCTCGCGCGCGCCGCCTTCCTCGCCGAGAAAGCCGTAGCCCGGCCGCGCCTTGGCCAGCTCCTCGCGCACGATCTCTTCGGCGCGGCGGTCGGCGGCGGTGACGAAATTGCCCGGCCCCTTGAGCGAGACCTGCAGCTTTTCGATCTCGCCGAGGTCGCGCTTGAGCGCGCGTCCGGCGCGGTGCGCCGCCTTGATCATGACGTTGAGTACGGCCGAATGCAGCATGGCGCCCTGCGTTAAGCGTTCGGTGCGGCCCGGGTCAAGCGCGAATGCCGCGCGCTCTGTCCCATAACCTCATCCTGAGGTGCGCGCCCTAAGGCGCGCCTCGAAGGATGCAGGCCCCGGCGCCTCGGCCTGCATCCTTCGAGGCTCGCTTCGCTCGCGCCTCAGGATGAGGTGAACAAGGGCAAAGCTTCGTCGTTCTCGCGGCGCGTTTTTTGTTCGCGCCCGAGCTTTGCCAAGCCACTGCACGAAAGCTGCCCCGAATAAAATAAGGAGGGCGGAGCGCCGAGAGGCGCGTAGTCCATATCCGCACCGGCGCGTCGGATGAGACCACCGAACCCGCGGCCAGTGCGGCGCGCGCCACGAATGTTTCGCGTTACCGCGGACATCCGCTGTGCGGGGCGCGCTCGCCTTTTGGCGCTCCGTCGCGGCACGCGCCAGGCTGTTACCTCTGGCTCAGCTTCGGGCCGCGCTTACCGGAATTTGCAGCAATGAGCGTAGGATGGGTTGAGCGCAGCGAAACCCGTCATCCGACATCGAGGCTGCATGATGGGTTTCGCTGCGCTCAACCCATCCTACGAACTCCTATCACCTTTTGGACCCAGCAAGTAGCAAGCGTTTTTGCCGCCACGTCCCTTCGCGATAAAACCAGGTTTCGGTCCGGCCGTCCTCGGACGTGATGGTGAAGGACTGCACCGAGGTGTCCTTGAGCTTCCCTGCGATGCGCGCGAGCTTGCGCGCCTGTTCGGGCATGCATGCCGCCTCGAATGGCGCTATCGGCTGACTACCCTGGTGAGTATCCACATGGACTATAGTCCCTAGAGACTATAAGCCCAATAGTGTCCCAATCCTGCGATGCGGGATTTGCGCACTATTTTCGGCAAGAACGTTCGCCGCTGGCGTGGGCAACGGCGGCTGACGCAGGAGCAATTGGCGTTCGAGGCGGAGATCGATCTGACCTATATGGGCGGCATCGAGCGCGGCAAACGCAATCCGAGCCTCATGGTCATGGGCCGAATCGCCAAGGCGCTATCGGTACCGTTGCCGAAATTGCTCAGCGACTAGATCGTATCTCGCTCAGATAGCACCACGTTCTCGTCATGCCCGGGCTTGACCCGGGCATCTATGCGGCTTCAACGCAGCATGGATTGCCGGGTCAAGCCCGGCAATGACGAATGAAGGAGCTCGATTTGATTACAGCGGAACGTGCTCTAATGCGGGCTTCCGGCGCGGACGCGGCCGGAAGGGATGTAGCCCGGATGAGCGGGGCGAAATTCGGGAGTTGCGCTGAAACGTCCGGAAACTCAAGCTGCGAGATCGGCGCTACGGATTTTGCGGCAACGGTGCAAAAAGCTCGGCGAAATGTCGCGGGCCTTGAAAATCGCGCCGGCGAGCAACGCATAGCTCAGTACGCCGATCACCACGTGAACGGGTGCGCCGATCAAGCTTGAATTGACGAGGTCGCTGGTCGCATCCCAGGCGCCGTGCAGGGCGGCCGCGCTCAGCCAGCCGAGCGGAATCAAAAGCACCGCCATTGCGGGCCGCAGCACCGCGAGCCCGATGAAATAGCCGAACAGCCCGGTGTAAGCCGAGTGTGCGGTCAGTTGCGGCAGCCCGCGCGCCAAGAGTTGCACCAAGCCATCGAACGCCATATTGCCTTTCGCGCTGTCGATCACCTGAGGAACGTATTGCACGAGTGTTTCATAGATGAAGAATCCGCTGCCGGCCGCGGCGCCGAGCACAATGCCGTCGAGCGGCTCGCGCAGGCCGAAATGCGTCGTGAGGTCGCAAAAAAGCGCGCTCAGCCTGCCTGTTGTGCGGCGACTCAAGGCAGCGAAGGCTACGGTCATCAGGGCGAGGCCGATAAGAGGCAGGGCCTTGAATCCCTCCTCGCCCAATCCGGTGCCGAAAATATTTCCGCCAATCACGGCGAGCGGGTTCGAGGATTTCTCCAAATTTTGTCCGGGGATCACAACGTTGAAAAGGTCGTACCAGGCGTCCCAGAACGGCGTTGTCAGGAGCCAGAACATGATGACGGTGACGAGCGCTTGGAGCCAACCAGACCTGGCCCGGCCGGACATCTGATTGATGTAGTAGTTTATGATGAATGCGATGTAGATGCCGAGGATAGCGAACACCTGCCAAGCTTCGTTGATCCCGGGCGGAGCGGGCTTGCCGCCGATCGGTAACTGAAGCCACGGCAGCGGCACTGCAAACAGCATAAGGGCGACGATCAGAGAAACGAATACCGGCAGCAGATGTTCGTGGGCCCAGGTCGAGCGGCCCCCCAGCAACGGAAAGACGACGTTGAGGGAAAGTTTGAACTTGGCGTCGGTTGGCGTGGCGTCGGTTGGCGTGGCGTCGGTTGTCGTGGCGTCGGTTGTCGTGGTGCCGGTTATCGTGCGATCTGCCAAATCCGGTGTTCTTTCATCTGGCATCTGGCGCAATGTGCTCATGGACGGCTTCGTTGCAGGATGAAGTCCCTCAGGCTGTCGCGTTGTCCTCGCCTTGCGGAGCTTGAAGCGGCTCCCTCGTGCTGAAGGTCGCTCCAGCATTCGATCGACTGGGTGCGGAGCGTCATGACGGCAGGGCGTTTGAGATCAGCGGTGCCGGTGTCTCTGACGGATCAGGCAACAGTCCGCGTTGCGCAGATCTTACCAAAATTGCCGTGGTTACTGATAATTTGGATTACCGATAGTTTGCCCACACGCATCTAGCACTTCGCCGATCACGCCGAGAACGGCGACCGCAGAAATATGCGCCGGAAAGGACTCATCCGGCCGTCGTCGAAGAACCGGATGAGTCCCGTCCAAACGTTTTAAGGCTGTGATCGCCAGCACGTCGGCGGGCACGCGAATGCCGAGACCGGCGCTGGACGCGCGCCCTTTGCCGCTACTTATGATGATGCAATCGCCAGCACATCGGCGGGCAGTTGGATCCCGGCAAGTTCGCCGCCGGATCCACGCTCCGCGGCGCTTCGTAATTGTAGTACCTCGGTGTCGTGGCATGGTGCGGATGCAAGCGGTAGTCGTTGGCGATCCGACTATTGTAGCCGGCATTGCCGCCACCCGTCTGGGATGGAGCGGTATAAGCCGGGCCGTAATGAGCTGCGAATGCCGGGTACGCAACGCCTATTGCGGCCATGAAGGCAACCGCACCAAGTTTCACACGGAGTTTTGACTTGCTGATCATCGACCTTCTCCTGACGCCAAAACAGGCCCGCCCCGGCATGCGTGGGAATGCCGGGCGTTCCTGAAAAGCAAAACAGGTCAGCCGTGGCATGCGTTGGAATGCCGGCGCGGGTATCAGGTCCACAATCCCCCAGTTTGCGTTCCGTTCCTGCGACAAAAGGGGTCGCGATACGCATAGGGTGCCGCCTTTGGTCCATACTCCAGGGCCTGTGGCCATGCGGCGCCGCGGGTCAGCCGGTACTGCCGCAGGGAAGGATGTTCGCTTCGCGACACAGTCGCGAAAATGTGTCTTGGCCGGTCAAATTAGCTTCACGGGCATGAGTGAAACTACGAGCGGAGGCGGGGCGGCCGTTGCTTGCTGACGGAGCCGTGACATGCGCTTGGTCGTCGAATCCCTCCGATGTGAACGCGCCTGCCGCGCTCTGGCCGCCAAACTGACGAACCCAAACGACAAGCGCGCGCTCGAATTGATGGCAGCCGGTTGGGCGAGACGGGCCGCCGAACGGCTGCGCAAAATGGAAACGGACGCGGCCGCGTCGCTCGCGCCGCTTGGGCCGCCGCCGCGGGCCTCGTGCAACAGAGCTGTGGAAACGGCGCAACGGCCAGTCGGCAATGTCGATGGCGAATTAACCGCCGCATAAATGTAGCCCGTAGTAGCGCGTAGGATGGGTTGAGCGAAGCGAAACCCATCGATCAAGGCCCCGGAGCGATGATGGGTTTCGCTCGCGCTCAACCCATCCTACGGCTCAACCGCCGCGCAGCGGCGGCATCACCAACTGGTCGCTTCGGCATGAGCGCCGGGCGACGTCCGGGCAGTCGCGGAACTGCATTTGTTTGGACAGGCACAGACGAACCTCGCTCAAGCGCTTTCTCGAGCACTCGACGGCAACACCATTGGGTGTCAACCCGGGATTGGCTTTGACGAAGGCGTCGGCCACCGCGTTTGGCGTCACTTCGAGCGGTTGCGCGAGGTCGCGATATTGCGGTGGAATTTTTACGGCGGCGCGTGCCTTGCGCACCGTGTCGAAATAGGCCCGGGGCGACAGCCCCGAGCAGGTGCCGTGTTTGTCCCATTCGTTGAAGACGAGGTGCGGCGCCGGCATCAAATCCAGCATCGAAGCAACCAGGCGATGATTGATCCTTGGCGCCGGCACCTGGCAATTCTCGGGAAAGCCTTTTTCGTATTGCGGCCAAAGCCCGTGGACCACGAATGAATAGGGCCGGGCGCCGCATTGGGCGCCTGCCGAGCGGCCGGCATGGCGCTCCGCCGCGTCGGCACAAAACGATGGCGACCAAGAGAGCGACAGGACATAGAAGTCGAACCGCCCCGGCGTGCCGCGTGAAGTATCCTGTGCCGATGCCGGTCCCGCCAAAGCGGTGAGACAGAGCACGACGATTGCTACGATCGAGGACGTTGCTGACGATCTCGGCATGTTATTTCTTCGCCGCCTCGGCCGGTGCTGCCGCATTCGCGGGCACTGGGGCCTGTTGCTGCTGTTGCTGCGCCGCGGTCTTCGCGGCGATCGCCCGTTTGATGAAGGCGATCCAGGGCTGGGCGCGTTTTTCGGCCGCTGCGCGGGCGGTGGCGTCGAGCTTGCCGACGAAAACGTCGAGGCCGATGTCGGTCTCGCCGGCGGCTTTGGCGATCATGTGCCATTTCGCCGCTTCGATCGGGTCGGCTTTGGCGCCCACCCCGTTGGCGAGGATGAGCGCGAGGCGGTCCTGCGCGATCGGATTGCCTTTTAGCGCGGCCTTGCGGAACAGCTCGGCCGCGAGCGGCTGATTGCGCTCGACGCCATCGCCGTTGAACAGCGCGATGCCGTACTCGACCTCGGCGTCGGTCTGGTCGCCGAGCGCGGCGAGCGCGAACAGGTGCACCGCCTCCTTCATGTCGCGCGGCACGCCGCGGCCGTCCTTGTAGAGCGTGCCGAGCGCATATTGCGCCTGCGGATTGCCGGCGTCGGCGGCTTGGCGGAGGAGTTCGGCGGCGCGCGGAAAATCGCGCGGAAACAATTCGCCCTCGATGTAGAGCAGCGCGAGGTCATAGGCGGCGATCGCGTGGCCGAGCTTGGCCGCGGCGGCCAGCCACTTGGCGCTCGCCTGGCGGTCGCGCGGGCCGGCGCGGCCTTGCAGCGCGAACATCGCCAGCGCGAACATGGCGTTGTCATCGCCGCGCGCTGCGGCAAGCCGGTACCACTCGGCCGCCTTCTGGTCGTCCTGCGGCACGCCGAGCCCGTTGGCATAGAGCTCGCCGAGGAGCGTCATCGATTTCGGATCGTTCTTGTCGCTGGCGCGCTGGGTGGCGAGCGCAAAAGCGGTGAGATAATAGCCGCGCTGGAAGGCGCCGAAGGCGAGATCGGGCTCGTGGCCGTTTTGCTGCGCGGGCGGTGCCGCCTGCGCTTGCGTAGGCGCGGCGGCGGGGGCTGGGGCGGCTTTTTTCGCCGGCGCGGGCGCGGCGTGCTTGACCGCCACATGGCGCACGCGTGCCGGCGGCTCTTGGGCGTTGGCGGCGGCCGCAAGGCCGAGGGTCAGGATGAGGGTCAAGATCGCAATTCCGCTCACTCCCGCGAAAGCGGGAATCCAGCGCATGAAAGAACCGGGTTCCCGCTTTCGCGGGGACGAGCGGAAGGTGACAGCGGGCGCGAGCGGTATCAGCCAGCCGCGGCCGCCAGGCTCGCGGCAGCCGCCGCCAAAATCCGCTCCGCTCCGCCTTCCTCGCTCCATATCCACTCACCAAGCGCGACGAAATCGGCGCCGGCTGCGGCCAGCGGCCGAACCTGGTCGGCACTGGCGGCGTAGCCGATGCAGGGCGGCTGGAAAAGCTCCGCCCACCAGGCGACCCGCTCCTCTATAGCCGCAAACGGCGGACTTTTGCCGCCGCGATGTTCGCCGCCGCGGCCGCCGCCGCCCCATTCGGGCTCCCCGAACATGACGTAGTCGGCCTCTGTTTCGCCGGCGAGCATGGCATCATGACGACTGCGCAAGCCGCCGGCACCGGCGATGCGGTCGGGTTTCAGCACCGGCAGGGCGGCGCGGAGCGCTTCGATGCCGGTCAAATGGGCGCCGTCGGCCCCGGCGCGGGCGGCGAGTTCCGGCCGGCTCTCGACCAGGAGCGCAATGTCGCGGCGCTGTACCACGGCGGCCACGCTCTTGACGCGGTTGATCAAGGCGCGCTCGTCAGC
>JASHPU010000059.1 GCA_030037885.1 Xanthobacteraceae bacterium
CGAACTGGCCGAGCCCGCCGGCAGCGCAGCAGCCGGTCGCGGCAGCGGCAGTGGTACCGGATGCCCAGCCCGCGCTCGGCAACAACGTGCCGCTGCCGCGCAAGCGGCCGCGCACCTTTGCCATCGCGCAGGCCCACGGCATCCCGCTGCCGCGTCCGCGCCCCGACACGGCCGGCCCGGCCGCCGCAAGCGAGGAGCAACAACCTACGCCGATCGATTGGCTGCGCAATCTGTTCGGACAGCAGGGCCAGCAGCCGGCGGCAGCCGCGCCCGACGAGTATCAGGCGGGGCCGCGCTGAAGCGGCAGGTCCGGGAACACCGGCGACGAGGCTATTGCAGCGCCGCCCCGCTCGCCAACCGCATCGGCCGGTAGCCATCTTCGGCCAACGTCCGGAAAATCCGTTCGGCATGAGCGCCGTCGCGCGTCTCCATGGTGACGTCGAGCTTGGCGCCTTTGGCCGGCACGTCGAGAAACAGCCGGTGATGGTCGACCGCCAAAATATTGGCGCCGAGTTCGCCGAGGCGACTCGCGATCTGGCCGAGCACGCCCGGCCGGTCCGGAATGGTTAGGCGGAACGACACGATGCGGTCGGTGCGCTCCAATTCGCGCACCATCACGGAAGCGAGCATGCGCGGATCGATGTTGCCGCCGCACAGAATGAGTCCGACCTTGCGGTCGCGGAAGCGCTGCGGCTCGGCCAGCATCGCAGCGAGGCCGGCCGCGCCCGCGCCTTCGGCGATCGTCTTCTGCAGCGTAAGAAAGGCGTTGACCGCGCACTCGATCAACGCCTCGTCGACCAAAATGATGTCGCCGACCAGCCGACGCACCAACGGCAGCGTGAGTTTGCCGGCATTGCCCACGGCGATGCCTTCCGCCAGGGTTGCTCCGCCGCCTGGTTTTTCCTGTCCCGGGTGCAGCGCGTTCCACATCGACGGGTAGAGCAACGATTCGACGCCGACCATCTCGATCGCCGGTTTCTTTGATCGCGCCGCGATGGCGCAGCCGGCAATCAGTCCGCCGCCGCCGATCGGGACAATGAGAACATCGAGATCCGGTACGTCTTCCAGCATTTCCAGCGCGACGGTGCCTTGGCCGGCGATCACGTGCGGATCGTCATACGGATGCACCCAGACCAGATTGTCGGCGGCCGCGATCGCCTCGGCGCGCGCCTGCGCCTGCGCCAGCGTCTCGCCGTACAGCACCACGGTGGCGCCGTGCGCTTCGGTCGACTGCACCTTCACGAACGGCGTGGTCACCGGCATCACGATGGTCGCCGGAATTTGCAGACGACGGGCGTGGTAGGCGACTGCCTGGGCGTGGTTGCCGGCCGACATGGCAATGACGCCGCGCCGGCGCTCGGCGGCCGACAGCGCGGCAAGCTTCACGCAGGCGCCGCGCTCCTTGAACGAATTGGTGACCTGCAGATTCTCGTACTTGACGAACACCTCGGCGCCGGTGAGCGCGGACAGCGGCGGCGCCGGCAGCATCGGCGTGCGCAGCACGTGACCGGCGATCACGCCCCGGGCGGCCTCGATATCGACAAGCCTCACCATGGTCCGCGTACCTGGATCGTTAATGCGGCGCTTTTAACGATCGGCCGCGGATTTTGCACGAGCGGCGGGGCAGCTCCGCGGGGCCGGGCCGCGACTTCGCCTTTGACGGCACTCTGCTGGCGCGCGATGCTACCAGCGCCGGAGAGCGAATCCGGCGGGCGAGCCAGAGCCGATCCGAGCGATTAAACCGCCGTGACCCAGCACTCCCGCGATACCCCGCAATTCTACCTGACCGCACCGTCACCCTGCCCGTACCTTGCCGGCCGGGAGGAGCGGAAGGTTTTTACCCATCTGGTCGGCGAGCGCGCCCCGGAATTGAACAATATTCTCACCCACGGCGGCTTTCGCCGCAGCCAGTCGATCGCCTACCGGCCGGCCTGCGAAGGCTGCCGCTCTTGTATCTCGGTGCGCGTCCTGGCCGGCGAATTCCGCCCCACCCGCAGCATGCGCCGCATCGTCAAGCGCAACGCCGACCTCGATGCCGAGATGCGGCGCGCCGTGCCGACCTCGGAGCAGTACGCGATCTTCCGCGGCTATCTGGATTCGCGGCACCGCGACGGCGGCATGGCTGACATGACGGTGCTCGACTACGCCATGATGGTCGAGGACAGCCACGTCGAGACGCGCATCGTCGAATATCGCCGCACCGGCAATCTGGTCGCGGTGGCGCTGACCGACGTGCTCGGCGACGGACTATCGATGGTCTATTCGTTCTTTGAACCGGACGAGGCTGCGCGCTCGCTCGGCACCTTCATGGTGATCGACCATATCGCGCGCGCCCGGCTCATGAATCTCACTTACGTCTATCTCGGCTATTGGGTGCGCGGCTCCGGCAAGATGGACTACAAGAGCCGCTTCCTGCCGCAGGAACGGCTGACGCCGGACGGCTGGGCCAAGGTGGACTGAATTCTTTTTGTAGCCCGGATTGCATCTTCGCAATCCGGGAACGGTCGCGCCGTGAATCCCGGATTGCGCGTTGCGCAATCCGGGCTACGAACCTTCTGCGGTCTTGCCGTTGACCGGCCGGCGGCCGCCGAATTTGTTGGTCTTCGGAAAACCCTTCGGCGCGAGCCGGCCGGCGTCGGCGCGGTTGCCGCGCCAGTCGGCGAGTTCGCGCAGCGACAGCGTAAACACGCGGCCGGCGGAATCGGTCCAGCTCAAGCCTTTTTCGACCTCGAAGGTCTTGATGTCGGAGAGCCCGCCGTCCTTGTGGCGCTGCAGCCGCACGCCGCGGCCGCGCGTCATGTCCGGCACCTGCTCGATCGGAAACACCACCATCTTGCGGTTCTCGCCGATCGCGGCGACGAGTTCGCCCTCGACCGGCGCGATGGCGCGCGCCGCGTCCGGCGGCTTGACGTTGAGGATCTGCTTACCCTTGCGGGTATTGGCGAGGCATTCGTCCTCGGCGACGACAAACCCCCTGCCCTGCATCGAAGCCACGAGGAGCTTGCGGCCGCCCTGATAGCGGAACACGTCGACGATGTCGGCCAACTGCTCGAGATCGATATAGAGCCGGATCGGCTCGCCGTGGCCGCGGCCGCCGGGCAGCTTTGCCGCCTCGATGGTGTAGAAGCGGCCGTTGCTGGCGAACACCATGATCTTCGAGGTGGTCTCGGCAAAGAAGGCGTAGTCGAGCGCATCATCGGCTTTGAACGACAAGCCGGACAGATCGGCCACTTGGCCGCGCAGCGCGCGGATCCAGCCCTTCTCCGAAACCACGACGGTGACCGGCTCGCGCTCGACCAAAGCCTCTTCGATCGCCGCCTCGTCGTGCGCCGGCGCCTGCGCAAAGCCGGTGCGCCGCTTGCCGAGCGGCGTTTTCGGCCCGAATTTGTCGCGCACTTCGCGGATCTGGCCGGCGATGGTCTTCCACTGCTCCTTTTCCGAGCGCAGCAAATCCTCGAGCGATTTTTTCTCAGCGCGCAGCGTGCGGTCCTCGGCGCGGATTTCCATCTCCTCCAGGCGGCGCAGATTGCGCAGCCGCATGTTGAGGATGGCGTCGGCCTGCACATCCGTGAGCCGGAACGTCTGCATCAGTACCGGCTTCGGCTCATCCTCCTTGCGGATGATTTTGATGACCTTGTCGATATTCAGATAGGCGACGAGGTAGCCGCCCAGGACTTCGAGGCGGTGCTCGATCTGGCCGAGCCGATGGCGCGAGCGGCGCAGCAGCACCTCACGGCGATGCGTGAGCCATTCGGTGAGCGCCTCCGCAAGCCCGACCACCTTGGGGATGCGGCCGCGCACCAGCACGTTCATGTTCAGCGGCACGCGGCTTTCCAGCTCGGTGAGCTTGAACAGGCTCTCCATCATCAGCGCCGGATCGACGCTGCGCGAGCGCGGCTCGAACACGATGCGCACGTCCTCGGCGGATTCGTCGCGCATGTCGGCGACGAGCGGCAGTTTCTTCTCGTTGAGCAAATTGCCGATGTGCTCGACGAGCCGCATCTTCTGCACCTGCCAGGGAATCTCCGTGACGACGACCTGGTAGGTGCCGCGGCCGGTGTCCTCGATCTTCCAGCGCGCGCGCAGCCGGAACGAGCCGCGGCCGGTGGTGTAGGCTTCCGCGATCGCCTCCGCCGGATCGACGACGAGGCCGCCGGTCGGGAAATCGGGGCCGGGCACGAATTTGAGCAGCGTGCGGGTGCGCGCTTTCGGGTTCTCGATCAGGTGCAGCGCGGCGTCGCACAGTTCGGCGATGTTGTGCGGCGGGATCGCAGTCGCCATGCCGACGGCGATGCCCTGGGCGCCGTTGGCGAGCAGGTTCGGAAAAGCCGCCGGCAGCACCACCGGCTCCTGCGCAACGCCATCGTAGGTCGGGCGAAAATCGACCGCGTCCTCGTCGATGCCATCAAGCAGAAGCCGCGCCGCCTCGGTCAGCCGTGCCTCGGTGTAGCGGTAGGCGGCGGGGTTATCGCCGTCGACATTGCCGAAATTGCCCTGGCCGTCGACGAGCGGATAGCGCGAGGCAAAATCCTGGGCGAGGCGCACCAGCGCGTCGTAAATCGCCTGGTCGCCGTGCGGATGGAAATTGCCCATCACGTCGCCGACGATTTTCGCCGATTTCTTGAACACTGCGCCAGGATCGAGGCGAAGGAGCCGCATGCCATAGAGGATGCGCCGGTGCACCGGCTTGAGCCCGTCGCGGGCATCCGGCAGCGCGCGATGCATGATGGTGGAGAGCGCGTAGGACAGATAGCGCTCTTCCAGCGCCTCGCGCAGCGCGATGTCGTGCACGTTGCCGGATTCGGGGGGAATCAATCTTGCCGCCATGGCGCGGAGCTAGCGCGGTTACGCGGCCTGAACAAGGCTTGCCGTGGACGCGGCATGGCAATGGGATACAATCCGCCAGTTCGTTGGGGAGAGCCGTAATGCGCACCGCTACACCGGCCGCTTTGGCCCTAAGTCTGGCGTTCTCGGCTGCGGCGCCCGCCGAAAACGCCCTCGCCGCCGGATATGCTATTCCGCGCGCGGCGCATTGGCGCTGCGAATGCTCGCGGGACTGGCCGCACCGGCGCTACTGGCAATGGGATCACCGGCCGATCTGGGACGATCCCTGGCTGGTGCTCAAGCCGAACTTTTGGGGCAGTCCGGAGCCGCATCTGGTGCCAGCCAATATTTGGGCACGCAAATGGCATCCGCCTTGGCTGCACCGCTGGCGCGCGCATCATCATTGGCGCGGCGATCCGTAAGCCGAGCATGGCGGAATTGCGGCAGTCACGCTGGCGCAACGACTTCCGGCAACGCGCGCGTGACTGCCGTCAAAAAGCGTGCACGCGCCGTCGGCAGCGCCGACCCGCGCGGCGCGAAGGCGTAGCGATCGAGGAAAAAGCCGGTGAGCGCAAAAGCATCGCTCAGGTCGGCGGCGCCGGGCAGGCCGACATCGGCCTGCAAAAACTCCGGCAGCCGCAACAGCTTGTCGCGATAGTCGTGGCCGGCAGCACGAGAGACGGCGCGGCCTGAGCGCGGCGACACATAGGCGAGATCGGCGGTCGCCCCGGTTGCCGCGCAGCACGAAAGATCGAGACCAAAGCCAAGCTCGGCCAGAAGCGCAAGCTCGAAGCGCGCGATCAAAATCGCAGCAGTAAGCGGATCGTCGATGCCATCGAGGATCGCCTGCAGCGTGGCAAACACCCGGCCATGCGGTTCGCGCTCGGCCAGGAGCCGGCATAATTCGGCGAGGTGGATCACGCCATGAACCGCGTGTGCGGCGCCGAGCAACCCGGCGGCGCGCAGGTTGAGGCCCTCGACCGCGTAATAGCCGAGATGTTCGTCGAGCCGCGCTCGCCAGGTGGCGCGCAAGAGATTGCCCGGCTGCAGCACCCCGCGTAGCCGCGTGCCGGCGCCGCCCCGCACCAAGCCGAGGTGCCGACCGCGCTCGATCGTCATCAGTTCGAGGATGACGCTGGTTTCACCGTGGCGCTTGGCGCCGAGCACGATGCCTTCGTCGGTCCATTGCATGGTCTTTATGTAGCGCGGTTGACGGAAAGTTTTCAGCCCGGCGAAAAATTCAACGCGCCTCGATCGGCGCAAATATTAGCCGATGCGGCGATTCGGCATTAATTTCGCGGCGCTTCGAACGCTCCCCCTCGCCCGCGCGGCGAATCGAGAGCACAGAAAAAGAGAAGCGAACGCGCAAAATCGTGATTGCTACGTTGATTGCCGCCGGGATCGGATTGGTCGGCGCGTCGGCGGGATCGGCCGCACCGGTCAGCGGCGCTGCACTCAAGCAAGTCGCCACCAAGAGCGAGCCTATGATTCAAGTGCAATGGCACGTCATCGCTGCCATGGACCACGCAGCCGCTGGTGGTGGTGCCGATAATCTGCGAAACGACGAACTGTTCCGGGCCCGGCCGCTGGCGCCGGGCCTGCGCTGCCCGGCGTGCTTTTGGTGCGCCGGGTATTTGCTATTGATCAGAGGTTATTAGAACGGGCCGTTCATCTGCCGTTCATCAACGTGCGCCGTTCGTTAACACACTGGATTGCCCCTAGCCGACCGGGCGGTTCGCGGATAGACTCTTTGGGCTTCGAAGCCCCTCTGAAGGAACCCTCTCTGAAGCTCAACAGTTACAAAACATGCCCCGCTCGGGCACAGGAGGAAAAGCGAATGCGTAAGATTGTGATTGCTACGTTGGTTGCCGCCGGGATCGGGTTGGTCGGCGTATCGGCCGGTTCGGCCGCCCCGGCCAACAACACGGCGCTCAAGCAGGCCGCGACGGTGAACAGTCCCATGATCCACGTCCAGCACTGGCGTTGGGGCAGCCGTTGGGGCCATCACCGGCGCTGGGGCTGGCGTGGCCCGCATCGCCGCCGCTGCCACGGCCCGATGAGCCGCTGGTGGTGGTGCTAACAGCGTCTGACGTGTTTGATGGGGCCCGGCCAAGCGCTGGCCGGGCCCTTTCATTTCTTGTCGCGGCGGCAACGCCGCGAACGGGCTACCGACGCCCGCCATGCGACTGCTTCGGACCATAGGCCTCAAGGTACGGACGGCCCTCACGATCGTAATCGAGCGCAAAGCACAGATAGTAGTCCGGGCTGTGCCGCCGTGCGGTCGCGCAGCGGTCGAAGAGGTAGAGGTCCGACACCGAGCGATACGGCAGGTATGGATCGACCGCCATGCGCTCCCCACCGCCCGGGAAACCGCCGAAGCGATCGATGCGACCTTTGAGGTCGGGACTATTGGCGATCAGCGCGTCGTGCAGCGCTTCGCCCTGAACGAAATTGTCCGGCAGCTGATCGAATGGTCCGTCGAACCAGGTGTTCGTCAGCATATTCGGCTTGTAAGCGCCGATCATGATTTTGCGGTCGCGCAGGTAGTCGCGATAGAACGCAAAGCCGGTGCGTTTGCCGATGAGAATGCGGCCGGTCCGCGGGCTCGGCTCGAGCTGGTCGGCAACTTTGATCGTTTCGTCAAGGATGAAGTGGAAAATCTTCAGCTTTTTGTCGAACACCAGGAAGAAGCGGATGGCGGATTCGTCGAATGATGGGCCGATGTACTCCTCGTCCGGCGCCAGCGCGCTCGCCGGTGGCTTCACGTCGGAAAGATCATTCAGCGCGAACACCACGCTCTTGCCCTGATAGGTCACGCGGTAAACCAGGGGTTCGAGCTTCTCCGACTGCACGCCGTCCGATGCGTCGAGAATCATGTGGTTTTCCGGCGTCTCGCCGCGCCAGCCCTCCAAATCCTCCGAATAGGCGAAAATCACCTTGCCCTGGTTGCGGTTGCTGGCGTCGAGCCGGATGTTGCCGTCGTACGGCACGCCGTTGCAGATGAAGGTGTAATAGAAATAGTTCTCGGTCGGATAGACTTTGACATGATCGGGAAGGCTGTTGAACACAAAGTTGAACACCGCCTTCGGATCCTTGACGTCGAGCGAGCACGGCCGCGTCGCCTCCTCCACATAGGCCTGGTTGGTGTGCAGAACGGGCAGTTGCGCCTGTGCCGTCGCCGCACCGGGGCTCATGAGCGCCGAAAGACAAAACAGCCCGAGCAGAATACGAAAGCCACTCTTCATGATGGGACTCGCTGTTTTCCACGCCTCTCGCAAGGCGGACGGATTTTGCGAAGCTTTAAGCGTGCGCCCCCCCGAAGTGCGAAGGATATCACCGCAGTTCGCCAGTAGCGTCAAACGGGCTGCGTCTCACGCGCGCGGAAACTCGAGGCCGATCTGCCGATAGCGCTCCGGATCGTCGCCCCAGCCCTCGCGCACTTTGACGAAGAGGAACAGATGCACCGACTGCTCGATCGCTGCGGCGATCTCGGCGCGCGCCGCGGTGCCGATCGCCTTGATGGTGCGGCCGCCCTTGCCGAGCACGATTTTGCGCTGGCTGTCGCGCTCGACGTAGATGGTCTGCTCGATGCGCACCGAGCCGTCCGGCAAGTCCTTCCACGCCTCGGTTTCCACGGTCGACTGATATGGCAATTCCTGATGCAGCCGCAGGTAAAGTTTTTCGCGCGTGATCTCGGCGGCGAGCTGGCGCAGCGGCGCGTCTGAGATCTGATCCTCCGGATAGAGCCACGGGCCGGGCGGCACGTGCGCGGCCAGCCATTTTTTTAAATCGTCGATACCGTCGCCGGACAGCGCCGAGACCATGAAAGTCGCGGCGAACCGGGCGCGTTCGGCAAGCGTTTGAGCGAGCGCAAGGAGCGTCGGCTTGGCGGCGAGATCGACCTTGTTGAGCACCAGCACTTTTACGGGGCTGCGCACGTCGGCAAACCCGTGCAGGATTGCCTCATCCTCCTCTCCCAAGCCTTTGCGCGCGTCGATGAGAAGCGCGACCATGTCGGCGTCCTGGGCGCTGCCCCAGGCGGTCCCGACCATGGCGCGGTCGAGCCGGCGCCGCGGCGCGAAAATACCCGGCGTATCAACCAGGACCAACTGCGCAGCACCCTCGCAGGCGATGCCGCGAATGAGCGTGCGCGTGGTCTGCACCTTGGGCGTGACAATCGATATCTTGGTGCCGACCAGCGCGTTGATAAGCGTGGATTTACCGACGTTCGGCGCCCCGATCAGCGCCACGAAGCCGCATCTTGTGGCGGACGACGCCGGCGGCGGCTCTGGGCTCCGCGGCGGCTCCGGCTCAGGCATCGAGGCGGCGGGTCTTGACGCCCTCGCGCGTGAGCATGGCGGCCGCGGCGGCCTGTTCGGCGGCGCGCTTGGAGCGGCCCAAACCTTCGGCCGGCGCAAAATTCGGCAGCTGCACGGCGACGCGGAATTCCGGGCTGTGATCGGGGCCGGAGCGCGCCACTTCGCGGTAGGCCGGCGTCGGCAGGCCGCGCGCCTGCGCCCATTCCTGCAGCACCGTCTTGGGATCGCGCAGCGGCTGCGCGGTGGCCCGCATGCGCTCCTGCCACAGCCGTTCGACCAGAGCGGACGCCTCCGCATAGCCGCCATCGAGATAGGCGGCGCCGATCAGCGCCTCGCAGACATCGGCCAGGATCGCCGGGCGCCGACGCGCGCCGGCATTGACTTCGGAGGAGCCGAGCTTGATGGCATCGCCCAATTCGATCGACACCGCGATCTCGGCGCAGGTCTCCTTGCGCACCAGGTCGGCAAGCCGGCGCGACAACTCGCCTTCGTCGGCCTTGGGAAAGCTGCGGAACAGCATGTCGGAAATGACCAAGCCGAGAACGTGATCGCCGAGAAATTCAAGCCGCTGGTAAGAGCCAGCGCGGTTGCGCGGTCCTTTCAGCGCCGAGATATGGGTGAGCGCGACGGTGAGGAGCGCCGAATCCTTGAAGCGATAGCCGATGCGCGTTTCCAGGACAGAGGCGGTGCGGCGGCTGCGCCGCGATTCTTTTCGACCCTCCGCTTGCTCCGGCGCCTGCTCGACGCCGCCATCGGCCGCGGCCGCTCCCTCCGCTTGCAGTGCGGCCGCACTTTTTGTCTTGCCGCGCCCGCTCATCTTACCAGCGTGAAGATCCGGCTCCAGCGCACCGCCCACGGCCAATCCCAAATCTCCCAGGCGTGCGCGCCCCCGCCGATCGAGAAGAAGATGACCTGTGCCCTGCCGATGAGGTTCTCAAACGGCACATAGCCAACCGCACTGAGCACCCGGCTGTCGGTCGAGTTGTCGCGATTGTCGCCCATCATGAAATACTCGCCGGGCGGCACCGTGTAGACCTCGGTATTGTCGAGAAAGCCGTTGTCGGTGAAATCGTGGGTGATGTAGCTGACGCCGTTCGGCAGCGTCTCGCGGAAGCACATCACCGGTTGCGGCAAATCCTCATGGGCAACGCAGCCTTGCGTCTCGCGCTCGCGCTTGACCGGCACGCCGTTGATGTTGAGCACGCCATGGATCACCTGAATATGGTCGCCCGGCAGGCCGACGACGCGCTTGATGTAGTCGATCGAATCGTCCTTCGGCAGCCGAAACACGACGACGTCGCCGCGCCGCGGCTGTGATGCAAAAATGCGCCCGGAAAACAGCGGCGGCGAGAACGGCAGAGAATAATGGGTATAACCGTACGAATATTTGGAGACGAACAGATAATCGCCGACCAAAAGGGTCGGGATCATCGAGCCGGACGGAATATTGAACGGCTGGAACAGAAAAGTCCGAATGACGAGCGCGATGATCAACGCATGCACGACCACGCGAACCGTCTCGGCAAAGCCTCCTTCCTTCCGTTTGGCTCCGGTCTGCACGCTCATTCGCTTATTGTCCCGCATCTGTCTTCGCCGCCGCTCGCATGCCCCGCGACCTTGTAACCTTTGGCATGGGCCTGCGCAATTGCACGCGGGGATTAGCCGCGGCATCCGCCCGCCAAAACTTCTCGCGCAATTTCAAGCCGTTATGACGATATTCTCAGGCACAGGACAGAAGTTTTAATTCACGGCCCGGGCGGCCCGGCTTTTGACGCCGGGCCATGGCCGTGGCGATCAACTGGTTGGCACGGCAAGCGCCCAAATGACCACAAAAGCGTGCGCCATCGGACCCTCGTCGCTAATGGTCAGTTCGATGCGCGCCTCGTGGCCGGCCGGCGTGACCGCATCAAGCCGCCGCTTGGCGCCTCCGGTCAGCACCATGGTCGGACGACCCGAAGCGAGGTTGACCACACCCATGTCGCGCCACCACACGCCGGCGCGCAGCCCGGTGCCCAAGGCTTTGGCGCACGCCTCCTTGGCGGCGAAACGCTTGGCATAGGTTTCGACGCGGTTGCGGCGCCGCTCGGCGCGCTCGCGCTCGGCCGCGGTAAAAACACGGTCGATGAAGCGGTCGCCGTGCCGCTCGATCACCTTGGCGATGCGACGCACATCGGTGATGTCGGAGCCGATGCCGATGATCATCGCGCCGCCCCGGCGGCGCCGTTCGTGCCGGCTTTGGCGCGGCCGCGGTCCATCGCCAGCCGCATGCTGCGCACCACGGCGCCAACGCTGTTGAAGATGGCCTCGCCGATGAGGAAATGACCGATATTGAGCTCGATGATTTCCGGCAATGCCGCGATGGTTTCCGCCGTTGCAAAATCGAGGCCGTGCCCGGCATGGACTTCGAGCCCGATGCTCTTGGCAAGCGCAGCGCCGCGCACGATGCGGTCGAATTCGGCCGCTGCAGCCGTGACGTTGCCGGCCGCCACCGCATCGCACCACGCGCCGGTATGGATTTCGATGACCGGCGCAGCGATGGCGCGCGCCGCTTCGATCTGGGCCGGCTCGGCAGCGATGAACAAGGACACACGAATGCCGCACGTGGTCAATTCGCCGACCGCCAGGCGCAATGAGTCGCGCTGACCGGCCGCGTCGAGCCCGCCCTCGGTGGTGCGTTCGGTCCGCCGCTCCGGCACGATGCAGGCCGCGTGCGGCCGCACCTTTTTGGCAATGCCGACCATCTCCGCGGTCGCCGCCATTTCGAGGTTAAGCGGCTTTGTAATGCGCGCCTTCAATCGCACGATGTCGTCATCGACGATATGGCGGCGATCCTCGCGCAGATGCGCGGTAATGCCGTCCGCGCCGGCCGCAATGGCGATTTCCGCCGCCCGCAGCGGATCAGGATGCCGCCCGCCGCGCGCATTGCGCACCGTGGCGACGTGGTCGATGTTGACGCCGAGGCGGATGGGTAAGACAGCCGGCATAGTTCCAGAATACTCGACCCTATTTGATCCAGTTCTCGATTCTCAAACGAGGGACGCGGCGAAATTCGCGTTCATTGTTGGTGACCAGAATTAGATCCAGCAATCGCGCGTGTGCGGCGATCCAGAGATCGTTGGCGCCGATTGGGTCGCCTTTAGCAGTCAGCTCGGCACGGATCGAGCCATAGACGTTGGCCGCCTCCGGCAGGAGCGGGAGGACTTGAATCATCTGCGTCAGCTCTTCCAATGCTCGCCAAGGCTCCGGGCTGGTGGCTTTTTTTTCGATGCCATAAATCAACTCGCCGTAAGCAATGACCGAGAGCGCTGCCTCTCCTCGCTCCAGGCGATCGAATCGGACGCGCGCTTGTTCGGGTCGGCCGCGGCGGATGTAAACGAAGGTGTCGGTATCCAGGAGATAGCGAGGCTTGGTCACAGGCCTTCACGCTCCTGGGCCGGTTCATCACGCTCATCGACCAAATCTTCGATCGGCAGACTCGCTATGAGTTCGAATGCGCGCGCCATTCCCTTGGATTTTTCGCGCAAGACAACCTCGTCGCCGCGCCGGAAGATTTCCACTTCATTGCTGTCAAAACGGAACTCTTTAGGCAGTCGGACGGCCTGACTGTTTCCCGATTTGAAAATGCGGGCGGACGCCATCGCAATCTCCGTATATCCGGATATGTATATACAAGATTGAGGGTCGGATCGCAAGTCCGCCGCAGTCATTGATCAGCCGTTCACCCGCTCGGCGTTGGCGACCACCTTCTTGGCCCGCAGCTGCGAGATGATCGAGGTAAGGTGCTTGAGGTTATAGACCTCGAGATCGATGGTCATTTCCGTGAAATCCGGCGACTGGCGCGCCATCTTGACGTTATCGATGTTGCCGTCGTGCTCGGCGATGACTTGCGCGATCTGCGCGAGCGTGCCCGGCTCATTGACTGAGTGCACTGCAAGGCGCGCCGGGAAGCGCTGCGGCGCCTCGTCGTCGATGTCCCAGCGCAGGTCGAGCCAGCGTTCCGGCTGGTCCTCGAACTCCGTGAGCGCCGGCGACTGGATCGGGTAGACGGTGATGCCCTCCCCGGGCGTCATGATGCCGACGATACGGTCGCCTGGTACCGCGCCGCCGTTCGGCGCAAAACGCACCGGCAGGTCGGTGTTGATGCCGCGGATCGGGATCGCGCCATCGCCGCCGCCCCCGCCCCCCGGTAGCTTGAACTTCACCGCTTTGGCGCGCTTGAAGCCGAACCAGCCGCTTTCGCTCTTCGCCGCCGCCGGCGTCACGCGCTCGTCCTTGTAATCCGGGTACATGGCGCGCACCACGTCGGCGGCGCGCATTTCGCTGCGCCCGACCGCGGCCATCACGTCATCGATCGAGGCGCGCGCGAGCCGCGGCAGGGCGCCTTCGAGCTGCTCGTCCGAGTAGGCGATCTTGGCGCGCTGGCAGAGCCGTTCGACGAGACGGCGGCCGAATGCCGAGTATTGGCTGCGCACCGCCTCGCGCGTGGCGCGGCGGATCGAGGCGCGCGCCTTGCCGGTGACCACGATCGATTCCCAGGCCGTCGGCGGCGCCACCTGCGCCGACGAGGTCAAGATCTGCACCTCGTCGCCGTTCTGCAACGGCGCGCTGAGCGGGCCGATCTTGCCGTTGATCTTGGCGCCGATCGCCATGTTGCCGACGTCGGTATGCACCGCGTAGGCGAAATCGATCGGCGTGGCGCCGCGCGGCAGCGCGATCAGCTTGCCCTTTGGCGTGAAGCAGAACACCTGATCGTGGAACAGTTCGAGCTTGGTATGCTCGAGGAATTCTTCGGGGTTCGAGCCTTCGGCCAGCAGCTCGATCGTGCGGCGCAGCCAAGCGTAAGCGTTCGACTCACGCGACAGCATTTCGGTCGGCGAGCCGAGGCCATCCTTGTAGAGTGCGTGGGCGGCGATGCCGTATTCGGCGATCTGCTGCATTTCGCGGGTGCGAATCTGCAGTTCGACGCGCTGCTTGCCGGGGCCGATCACCGTGGTGTGGATCGAGCGGTAATCGTTCTGCTTGGGCGTCGAAATGTAGTCCTTGAAGCGGCCCGGCACGACCGGCCAACTCGTGTGCACGATGCCGAGCGCCTGGTAGCACGCGGTGACAGTGCCGAGGACGACGCGGAAGCCGAGGACGTCGGACAGTTGCTCGAAGCCGACCGCCTTGCGCTCCATCTTGCGCCAGATCGAATGGGCGCGCTTGCGCCGCCCGGAAACTTCAGCGGCGATGCCCTGGTCGGCCAGTTTTTTGGCGAGCTGTTGCTCGATTTCGGCGATCCATCCCCGCGAACGCTCGGCCAGCGCCTCGAGCCGCTCGCTGATGACCTTGTGGGCCTCCGGATTGAGCTCGCGAAAAGCCAAATCTTCGAGTTCCTCGCGCATCCGCTGCATGCCCATGCGGCCGGCAAGCGGCGCGTAGATGTCGAGCGTCTCTTCCGCGGTACGGCGGCGCGCCTCCGGCGGCCGATGACCGAGCGTGCGCATATTGTGCAGCCGGTCGGCAAGCTTGATCAGCAGGACGCGTACGTCGTCGGCGATAGCGAGCAGGAGCTTGCGCAGGTTTTCCGCCTGTTTGGCCTCTTTCGACACCAGGTCGAGTTTTTTCAGCTTGGTCAGCCCCTCGACCAGGACGCCAATGTCATGGCCGAACAGACGATCGATCTCGGCCCGGGTCGCGTCGGTATCCTCGATCGTGTCGTGCAGCAGTGCGGCAGCGATGGCGGCGTCGTCGAGCTTGAGCTCGGTGAGAATCGCGGCGACCTGGAGCGGGTGCGAGATATAGGGGTCGCCGGAGGCGCGCCGCTGCTCGCCATGCGCGCGCATCGCATAGACATAGGCGCGGTTGAGCAAATCCTCATTGGTCTTGGGATTGTACTGCTTGACCCGGTCGATCAGCTCGTATTGCCGCATCAGCTGCGGCTTGCGTGGGGGCAGCGGCGGCTGCGGGGCCGGCCGCAGCGGCGCCTCACCGGCCGCCGGCACCAGCTCCGGGGCGTGCGCGACCGCCATTCCGAGCTCTGGCTCGGTCTGCGCCTGGGACAGGTCCAGTGGCGGCTGTGGCATGGCGATCCCTGCCGATCCCTTTGGATTCCTTTAGCCGTCTCTGGGCGCTCGCGACGGCAATCAGCGGACACTGCCGTGCCGTTCCACCGACCGCATCGGCAGGCGCCCGATGCTCACAATATCATGGGGCGACGCTGACGCTACCAGGCAAGCGCAACGGCGGCCCGGGCGCGCGGCTAAGCAGGCGCGCGCCGAAGCGCCGAGAATGGCTGGCTTTCGTTAACGATTTCGGCGGCCGAAGCGCCGCAAGCCGCAACCAGCTATTCCTCGTCGTCGACGGGATCTGGCTCAGGCTCGGCCTCTGGAGGCGTCAGCCCCTCGAGACCCTTGAGCAGCTCTTCTTCGCTCATCCGCTCGGTGGTGACCTCGGTGTCGTCGGCATCGACGCCCGTGCCAGGCGCGCCGATCAACGGCATGGACTCGGGCTCGGGCTCGTCGACCTCGACGTATTTCTGCAGCGAATGGACGAGTTCCTCCTTGAGGTCGCCGGGCGACAGCGCCTTTTCGGCGATCTCACGCAGGGCCACCACGGGGTTCTTGTCCTTGTCGCGGTCGACCGCGATCTGCGAGCCGGAGGAGATCATGCGGGCGCGGTGGGCTGCGAGCAGAACGAGTTCGAAGCGATTCTCGACCTTGTCGATGCAGTCTTCCACGGTCACGCGGGCCATACGGCTTCAGCTCCTTGGGTCAGCGCTCGGCAGGGGGCCGGTGCGGCTCCACTGCAAATGCAAGTTGCTCGATTGCCTCTAAGTATCGTCAAGGGCCGCCGAAGGCAAGAGCCGGGCTTTTCCCCTCAGCCGCGCGGCATCGCCGGCGCCGCCGCGATCCAAGCCTTGCAAAATTCCCGGCCAGCCGCGCCCGGGAACTTGCGAACTGTCATTGCGCATTACCGCGACGGCGTGCCGCAGCGCTGCATTGCGTCGGCGACCGCAACACGCCACTTGCGAGCGCGGCGCTTGCCAAATACCCTGTGGTGCTTGCGGCAGTATTGCGCACGTCGAATGTTTCGGATGACGGCAAAACTGTTTTAACAAAAGCACCGGGACGGCCGATTGCCTTGCGGCCGATCCGGTCTTACCCAAACGACCCGCTCACGAGAGAACCCATGTCGGCACAAATCGAAAAAATCGCGCTCTTCATTGACGGAGCAAATCTTTACGCCACCGCCAAATCGCTCGGTTTCGATATCGATTACAAGCGGCTCCTGCGCGAGTTCCAGTCGCGCGGCTATCTGTTGCGCGCCTTCTATTACACCGCGGTGATCGAGGATCAGGAATATTCCTCGATCCGGCCGCTGATCGATTGGCTCGACTACAACGGCTACACGGTGGTCACCAAGGCGACCAAGGAATTCGTCGATCAGACCGGCCGGCGCAAGGTCAAGGGCAACATGGACATCGAGCTTGCCGTCGACGCCATGGAAATTGCGCCGCATATCGACCAGATGGTGCTGTTTTCCGGCGACGGCGATTTCCGCTCGCTGGTCGAGGCAATGCAGCGCCGCGGCGTGCGCGTCATCGTGGTCTCGACTATTTCGACGCAGCCGCCCATGGTGGCCGACGAGCTGCGCCGCCAAGCCGATCAATTCGTCGACATCATCGAACTGCAGAGCAAGATCGGACGCGATCCCTCAGAGCGGCCGGTGCGCGAGCCTCGGGAGCCGCGCGAGGGTCGCGAACCGCGCCACACGCCGCAATTCCTGCAGCGCAGCCCGACCTCCCAGCGCGTCGAAATCGACGACGAGTTCGAAGAGGATTAGCGGCTTTCGGAGCGCGGCAATGCCGCAACGGAGCGGCGTGCCCGGCCGCAATTGCCCGCGCTGCCCTCGCCTCGTCGCCTTCCGGAAATCGTGGCGCGCACAAGAGCCCGACTGGTTCAACGCGCCGGTTGATTCGTTCGGACCGCGCGACACGCGCCTGCTGATCGTCGGCCTGGCGCCCGGCCTGCGCGGCGCCAACCGCACCGGCCGGCCGTTTACGGGGGATTACGCCGGCGATCTGCTCTACGGCACGCTCAAGCGATTCGGCTTCTCCGCCGGGACCTACGGAGCGCGCGCCGATGACGGCTTTACGCTCGTCGACTGCCGCATCACCAACGCGGTGCGCTGCGTGCCGCCCGAAAACAAGCCGACGCCCGAAGAGATCGCTACCTGCCGGCCATTTCTTGCGGCGACGCTCAAAGACATGCCGCGCCTTGCCGCCGTGCTGGCGCTCGGCCGCATCGCGCACGAGAGCTTCGTCCTGGCGTGCGGAGCGCGGCGCGCGGATTATCCGTTCGGGCACGGCCGCGTGCACCACGTCGGCGCGCTCGCGCTGTTCGACAGCTATCACTGCTCGCGTTACAACACCAACACGGGCGTGCTGACGGCGGAAATGTTTCGTGCGGTCATCGCCAATATTCGCAAGCACCTTGAGACCGGCGGCACGGCAACCATTGCTGCGCGGTGCCCCCAATCATAGCGGCGCGTCGCTTATGTCACGCCCGGCGTACGACATGAATTCCATCAGCGAGCCGTCCGGATCGCGGAAATAGACGCTGGTGCCCGCGCCTTTGGCGCCGAAGCGCTGCATCGGCCCGCGCTCGACGGCGACGCCGCAGCGTTGCAGATGGGCAATGGCGTCGGCGATCGGTCCCATCCATTCGAAGCACAGATCGCTGTTGCCGGGAGCGACCGGCAGCCGCGCCACTTCGGCAGGCGCAACGCCCGGCCCATGCACGTTGAGCTGCAGGTCGCCGAACCGGTAGGCGTAGCCAACCGGCCGCGCGATGAGTTCGGCGCCCAGCACCGTCGTGTAGAATGCGTTGGAGCGCTCCCAGTCGGTGACGTGAATGACGCAGTGATCGAGCCTCGTTGGCACCATGTGTCACCCCTTCTGCCGCATCAGGCGGCCGCGCTCGCGTTCCCAGGAGCGCTTCTTTTCGGTCTCGCGCTTGTCGTAAAGCTTTTTGCCGCGGGCCAGCGCCAGCTCGACCTTGGCGCGGCCTTTTTCATTGAAATAAAGCCTGAGCGGAACGAGCGTCATGCCTTCGCGCTCCACCGCACCGATCAGCTTGCTGATCTGCCGGCGGTGCAGCAACAGCTTGCGCGGCCGCTTCGGCGCGTGGTTGAAGCGGTTCGCCTGCAGGTATTCGGGAATGTTGGAATTGATCAGCCAGATCTCGCCACCGCGGGCGTCGGCGTACGATTCCGCGATCGTCGCCTTGCCCTGGCGCAGCGATTTGACCTCGGTGCCGGTGAGCGCAAGCCCGGCCTCCATAGCCTCTTCGATGAAGTAGTTGAAGCGGGCTTTGCGGTTGTCGGCGACGACGCGCAGCTTACGTTCCGCTTTGGCCATGGTTTCAGTATCAGCGGCTTGAGCAGCTCGCAATGCGGCGGGCTGCGATCCGAGCCAATCATCCGGCGTCCGTGTCAGTTGATCAAGCCGGCATGCACCATGGCGTCGCGCACCGCCGCGCGGGTTTTTTCGGCGACCGCGACCATCGGCAGCCGCACTGTTTCGGCACAGCGGCCGACCACCGACAGCGCATATTTCACCGGCGCTGGATTGGCTTCGATGAACAGCGCGGCGTGCAGCGGCATCAGCTTGTCCTGATAGCGCAACGCGGTCGCGAAGTCGCCCTTCAGGCAAGAGGCCTGAAACTCGGCGCATAGTCGCGGCGCTACGTTGGCGGTGACGGAGATGCAGCCATGGCCGCCGTGCGCCATGAAGCCAAGCGCCAGTGCATCGTCGCCGGACAGCTGATTGAAATCGGGGCCCATCGCGGCGCGCTGCTGCGAGGCGCGTACCACGTTGCCGGTGGCGTCCTTCACGCCGGCGATGTTTTTCAGCTCGAACAGCCGCTTCATGGTGTCGACCGACATGTCGATCACCGAGCGCGGCGGGATGTTGTAGATGATGATCGGAATGCCGATCGAGTCGTTGACCGCCTTGAAATGCTGATAAAGGCCTTCCTGGGTGGGCTTGTTGTAGTACGGCGTGACGACGAGCACCGCGTCGGCGCCGACTTTTTCGGCGTGCCGCGCCAGGGCGATCGCCTCCTTGGTCGAATTCGAACCGGCGCCGGCGATCACCGGCACGCGGCCATGCGCCTCTTCGATGCACCATTCGACGACGTCCTCGTGCTCCTCGTGGGACAGTGTCGGACTTTCGCCGGTCGTGCCGACCGGCACCAGGCCGTTGGTGCCTTCGGCAATCTGCCAGTTGACCAGATCGCGGAACGCCTTTTCGTCGACCCCGCCGTTCTTGAAAGGCGTGACGAGCGCAGTGAACGAGCCTCGAAAGCTGGTTTTGGCGGTCATGGCACGGGCCTCCGCCGGTCAGCCGAGCAGGTCGGAACGCCTGCGGCAATACGACCGGCCACCCGTAAATAAATATCGGGTCCCGGCCGGGGTTAAAAGACCCTCTGGCTCGATCGGACCATGCCACGGCACGGGCGGTGGACAGCGCGCCGTGGTTTTGCCGCGAAACCCATGGACTCGTATAGAATGAAACGATGCGGTCGCTCCGCCGGTTAGGGGTTCCTCAACCTTGACGATCCAAGACCGCTAAAGGCGGAAACGGCGCCACCGCAGGAGGAAGAACGGGTGACTGCCTTCCGGCTCATCGCGACCTTGGCCGCATGTGGACTTTGTCTCGGCCTCTTTGCCGGATCACCCTGGGCTGCGCCGCAGCGCGGCCAAGTCCCGCTACCCAAGCCGCGGCCGGCCATCAAGGGCGCCAAAGCGGCCAAAGCAAAGCACAAGGAGGCCGTCCGCAAGGGCGGCCCGGCTCCGCCTGCGTCATCCGGCACGCATCCCGGTTCGGCGCGGATATCGAACGCGCTCCCGTTCGGCGAATCGTCGCTGCCAGACTTCACCGCCCCGCCGGCGCGGGCTGGCCCGCCGCTTGCCGTCACCGAAGCTACGGCGACTTCGCCGCTCGACCTCGCGGCACTCAAACAGGCCATCAGCATGGTCCACAAGGACCGCGCCGACGAAGCCACCAATATCGAGCACAGCATCTCGGACCCGCTGGCCCGCAAGCTGGTCGAATGGACCATCCTGCGCAGCGACGACAGCAGCGTTGATTTTTCGCGTTACGCCGCTTTCATTGCTGCCAATCCGACTTGGCCGAGCCTCATTACATTGCGCCGCCATGCCGAGGCCGCGCTGTGGCAGCAGCAGGTCGATGCGCAAACCACGCTCAACTATTTCCGCGACCAGGAGCCGCTGAGCGCCAAAGGTTATTTCGCGCTGGCCCGTGCGTATCTGGTCAAGGGCGACGCCGGCCGCGCCGCGGCCGCGGTGCACACCGCCTGGCAGCTCGACGGCTTTTCCGAAACGGTGGAGGCGCAGGCGCGCACCGCGTTTGCCGGCCTGATCACGCCGGACGACGACAAAATCCGCATGGATGGGCGTCTTTATCTCGAAGAGAACGACGCCGGACTGCGGGCGGCGCAGCATCTCGATGCCGCCCAGCAGGCGATCGCCAAGGCGCGCGTCGCCGTCAACGACAAGGCCGGCAACGCCAGGGCTCTGCTCGATGCCGTGCCGGCCGCCGCACAACACGATCCCGGCTACATGTTCAGCCGCATCCAATGGCTGCGCCGTGGCGATCGGATCCGGGAAGCCGCGCGATGGATGCTGGAGGCGCCGCGCGATCCGGAAAAACTGCGTGATCTCGACCAATGGTGGGTGGAGCGCCGACTGATCGCGCGCAAGCTGCTAGACCTGGGCGACGCCAAGACTGCCTATGCGATCGCCAACGCCGCTGCGACTCCGACCAGCGAGAACGCTCGCGCCGAGCAGCAATTCACCGCCGGCTGGATTGCGCTGCGTTTTCTGCACGAGCCGCAGCTGGCGCTGCCGCATTTCGCACGCATCGCCGATGGCGTCACCAACCCGATCACGCTGGCGCGCTCGTTTTATTGGCAAGGCCGCGCCGCGCAGGCGCTCGGTCGCGAACGCGACGCGCGCGGCTATTACGAAGTCGCGGCGCGCTTTCCGACCGCCTATTACGGCCAGTTGGCCCGCGCCGAGCTGCATCTCGATGCGGTGACGCTGCGCGAGCCGCCGTCGGCCGAGCATCGCCCGCTCGAACTCGGCCGCGCCTTCGAGATTCTCTACGCCATCGACGAGCGCGACATCGTTGCCGGCATGGCCGCCGACATTGCCGACAAGTCGACCGACGGGCCGGGGCTGGCGCGCCTCGCCGAGATCGCCGCCCATTACCACGACGCGCGCGCCACCTTGCTCATCGGCAAGGCGGCGCTCGGCCACGGCCTGCCGTTCGAGCGCTACGCCTTCCCCGATTTCGGCGTCCCCGATTACCGGCAGATCGGACCACAGGTCGAGCGCTGCGTGGTCTATTCGATCGTGCGCCAGGAAAGCGCGTTCAACACCAAAGTGGTCTCCGGCGCGCATGCGCTCGGCCTGATGCAAGTCACGCCCGAAGCCGGCCGCAACACCGCGCGCAAGTTCAAGGTGCCGTTCGACGAGAAACGGCTGCTCGGCGACGTCGCCTATAACGCCCAGCTGGGCACCGCCGAGCTCGGCGACGATATCAACGCGTATCGCGGCTCCTATATCCTGGCCTTCGTCGCCTACAATGCCGGCCCGCACCGCGCCAACGAATGGATCGCGCAGTACGGCGATCCGCGCGATCCCAGAATCGACCCGGTGGACTGGATCGAGCGCATCCCGATCTCGGAAACGCGCTATTACGTGCAGCGCATTCTGGAAAACATGCAGGTCTACCGCGCCAGGCTCGAAAACAATCCGAATCTCCTGATCGAAGCCGATCTCCACCGCGGCGCTTCGTAGCCCTTCACTCGTCATTCCGGATCGCCGCGAAGCGGCGAGTC
>JASHPU010000060.1 GCA_030037885.1 Xanthobacteraceae bacterium
CGGCCGCGGCCGCGACGAGCGCGTGCTCGGCTTTTGCTGCAGCCTGGCGCGCCAGTGCTTCATCAACGAATACGTGCTTGCAACCAGCAACGAGGAAGACGCCGCGCTCGCGCAGCTGCGCGCGTCGGTGGAGCGCCTGTTGACTGACGGCAAGACGCCGCCGGCGCATTGGCTGCCGATCGCTGCCGCCTATTTCCCGTTGTATACGCTTGACGGCTGCGAACGACTGCCGGCGCAATCCTGGCCGCCGGCGCTCGATGCCGTGATCACCCAACAAGTGCGCGAGCCGGCGGAAGAGCGACGGATTGCGGCGGGCATCGCTGCGCGCACCGCCATCGACGATGCGGTGTCGCGCGCGGTGCGCGAGCAATACGAAGAAAATCCCTATCCGCGCTGGACTCTCAACGGCACGCCCGCAGCGGCCGCGATTCCACCGGGGCCGCCACCGCGCGACGCCCTCATCGCCGGCTGCGGCACCGGCCTTTCGACCGTCGAATTCGCCCGTCAGGCGCGCACAACGCGCATCCTCGCTATCGATCTGAGCCTCGCCAGTCTGCGCTATGCCAAGCGGATGGCCGCCAAGCTCGGCCTCGGCAATGTTGAATTCGCCCAGGCCGACATCCTGCGGCTCGGCGCGCTGGCGCAGCAATTCGACTTCATCGAGTCTTCGGGCGTGCTGCACCACATGGCCGATCCATGGGCCGGCTGGCGCATCCTGGTGTCGCTGTTGCGGCCCTGCGGTATCATGCAGATCGGGCTATACAGCGCACTAGGTCGCCGCAATATCGTTGCGGCGCGGGCATTCATCGCCGCGCGCGGCTATCGGCCGGTCGTCGATGACATCCGGCGCTGCCGGCAGGACCTCGCCGCGGCGGCGGATCCGCAGGTCGCATCGGTCGCGCAGCGCGACGATTTTTTCACCTTAAGCGAATGCCGCGACCTGCTGTTTCACGTGCAGGAGCACCGCGTCACGATCCCGGAGATCAAATCGTTCCTGGCGGCTAACGGCCTCGACTTCGGCGGATTTTTTGTCGATGCCGGCACGCGAGCGCGCTTTGCGGCACGCTTTCCGCGAGCGCAGGCCGCGCTCGATCTCGACTGCTGGCAGGCCTTCGAAACCGACGTGCCGGACAGCTTCGCCGGCATGTACCAATTTTCGCTGCGCAAACGTGGGTAGCGAGCCGGATTGCAGCACCGCAATCGGGCTACGCCGCCATCGCGGGCGCGGCGGCCGGCGCAGCAGCGGCAGCGTTCGGGTTGAGCCGCAGCCAATCGCGCGCGGCGCGTTGCGCCGCGGCGATTTCGGCGTCCGACATCTGGTTGGCAATCTCGCGGCGCAGCCGCACCGCCTCGGCATTGCCCTTGGCTGCGGCGAGATTGAACCATTTGTGCGCGCTGATGAGATCAATCGGCACGTCGCGGCCGACCGAATACATCATGCCGAGTTCGAACAGCATGTCGGCAACGCCCCGCCCTTCGCCGAGCGGCGCCGAATTCGCATCGAGAATCTCCAACCGAGCCATAATGCACTCCCCTGTCCTCACGCCCCTCTCCGCTGTCGCGGACCGGCCCTCTCTCTCCGTTTTGTTCGGCCAGCAATGCGGATAATGCGGCGAAGATTTGAATGGTGGTTTAAGCAATGCGATGAATCGAAGGTGAACCGCGCGGCGCAATCACGCGGCGCTCCGGCAACGTCGTATTAAGAAAAGCGCGTCGCCGCCCGTCGCAACCTGCGCATTTTCGTCTGCATCGCGCCGCCTGCACGTCATTTTGCCGCCCGGATCGACTCGCTTATCCTTGCCATTTCACCAACGGGAGGACAAAAGCCGCCATGCCCCACAATCGCACCGCCGCCGCATTTTTTTGCTTGGCGACGCTCGCCGGCCTGAGCCTCGCCGCCGCGACCAGCGCCCGCGCCGCCGATCCGCTCGGCACCTGGTACACCGAAGGCAAGGAAAGCCAGGTGCGCATCGTTAAATGCGGCAACGCGCTGTGCGGCGCGCTGGTCTGGCTCAAGGAGCCGAACGATCCGAAGACTGGCAGGCCGAAGACCGACAAGGAGAACGCCGAAGCCAGCCTGCAGAAGCGGCCGCTGCTCGGCGTGCAGATCGTGCTCGGCATGGCGCCGACCGGCACACCCGATCAATGGAAGGGCAAGGTCTACAACGCCAAGGACGGCAACACCTATACCGGCTATTTCACCCTGACCGGCGCGGACAAAGCCGAGCTCAAAGGCTGCGCGCTCGGCTTTATCTGCAAGTCGCAGACCTGGACGCGGACGAAGTGATATCGTCTCCCGATACTCTTCCGCTCGTCCCCGCGAAAGCGCGGACCCAGTTCGCTGCAAGCGCTGGATTCCCGCTTTCGCGGGAATGAGCGGAAATCATCAGTGTCATCGCGCACGCTGGCCGAACAGGACGGCGCGCACCTCGGGATCCTGCGGATCCACCGCCGAGGCGGCGGCAATGCGGATGGCGAACGCGCGCTTGACCGCGGGCCGCGCGCGGATCGTCTCGAACCAGCGTTTTAGATTTGGAAACTCCGCCAAATCCTGGCCCGCGCGTTCGGCCATGCGCACCCAGCCGACGCAGGCGATGTCGGCGATCGAATAAGAACGGCCGGCCAGGAACGCGCGGGTGGCGAGCCGCGTGTTCATGACGCCGAACAGCCGATTCACCTCGTCGCTGTACCGGGCAATGGCATAATCGAGCGGCGCCGGCGCGTAACGGCGGAAATGGATGGCCTGCCCGGCCATCGGACCAAGCCCGGCCATCTGCCAGAACAGCCACTCCTCGACCGCAACGCGGGCGCGCTCCTCGCGCGGATAGAATTTGCCGGTCTTGCGGCCGAGATATTGCAGGATGGCTCCGGATTCGAACACCGAAATCGGCCGCGCGCCGGGGCCATCGGGATCGATGATCGCCGGGATGCGGTTATTCGGCGAGATGGCGAGAAATTTTTTGTCGAACTGCTCGCCTTTGGAAATGTCGACCGGCCGCAGCACGTAAGGCAGCGCGCACTCCTCCAGCATGATCGAGATTTTCCAGCCGTTCGGCGTCGGCCAGTAGAACAGCTCGATCGGCTTGGTGGCAATCGAGGAGCGTCGCCGCGCGACGCCTTGCTTTCTCGCCGCCGGCGGTCGGGCCGCACTGCGCGTTTGTCGCGTCATATTGCTGCAACCAAATCACGGCAAAGAAAAACGGCGCCGCGGAATGATTCCGGACGCCGCTGCGAGTCTTCCGCAAAGCTCGCCGACACACCGAGGGCGTCGGCGAGATGTCGGGGGTCTTTAGGTCCACCGGCTGATGCCGGGGCGACGTCGAAAATTTTTTCCACCGTCGTCTTTACCGTCACCCGCCGCGCGGTTGCGCTGTGCGATGCCGATAAAGCCCAACCTCCGCCCCCGCCGACGCCCTCTGTCGTTCACCTGAGCCGGCACGTCCCGGCGGATCATCTCCGCAGAGCGCCGATCAACCGCGACGCCAGCCGGCCCGTGTGACGCGATCTTCGACTGCTTCAAGCGCGATCGAAGACCGACAGCGGCATCGCCTACTTCTTTTTCCGGCGCTTCGTCTTCTTTGCGCCCTTCTTCGCCGCTGCTTTCGCTTTTCTCTTCTTCGCCATTGCTGCCCTCCTAGCTTGAGTGGATGGCGATGTCGGTGCAGTGCAGTCGCGAATCGATCTGCACTGACATCCGAAATACACAAGCGGAAAAAAATTAACAGTCGTTCGACTTAATTTTGTGTATAGATACGCGTTTGCGCCGCCGCATCGACGCGCCCAGCGCTTTCGCGGCGCACATGCCGCCGCGCAAACCGCTGCGGTCGCGGCATTTTCATCAAACAAATAACAGAATCGCAAAAGCGCCGATGGATCGGGCACTTTTGCTGCGCCGTTCGACGCAGCTCCGCGACACTGGAGATGAGCACGAGACGCGCTGATCGGCCGTCGAAAAGCGCTTGAAGGCAGGCGGCGAGCGGTTTCCGCCGCGCGAAAAAATTTTTCGCCGCAGCCGCCGTCGCGGGCGTTGTTGCGGCCCTGTGAGCGCGCAAAACGCGCGAATCGGCGCCAAGTGATTCGCGTCGGCGCCGCCGTGAACGGCTCTTTCGGTGGTCGTCAAGGACGCTTTCGGCGCGGACGCGGAGCGAGTTCAAAGCGCGCGTTGCAGTCGGCGCGAAGGCGCGTAGCGCATATCATCGTGCGCGGTGCGAGCGCTCAGACGCCGAGCTTCTTCTTGAGCAGTTCGTTGACGGCTTGCGGGTTCGCCTTGCCGCCCGACGCCTTCATGACCTGACCGACGAACCAGCCGATCGCCTTCGCATTGGCTTTGGCGTCGGCGACCTTGTCGGCGTTGTTGGCGATGATCTCGTCCACGATCGCGTCGATCGCCGAAACGTCAGTGACCTGCTTGAGGCCCCGCTGCTCGACGATCGCCGCGGGGTCGCCGCCCTCGTTCCAAACGATCTCGAATACGTCCTTCGCGATCTTGCCCGAGATCGCGCCCTGCGTAATGAGGTCGAGTAAAGTGGCGAGCTTTGCAGCGTTCACAGGAGCCTCGCCTATACTTTTACCCTGCTTATTAAGGCACGCGAACAGGTCGTTGATTATCCAGTTCGCAACCGTTTTGGGATCGCGTTTTGGCTCGACTTTGACCTCCGCATTGATCGCGATAGGCAGAATCGTCATGTTTACCGAAGCGCTCACAACGACTTTGCCCTCTGCTTTCATTGTGAACGGTTCGAGCATCTGGTCAGCAGAAGCGGTTACTGGAAGCTTTGCTTCATTAGCAGCTTCAATCGGATCAATATTGACCGTTCTTTCGAAAAAGCCGGCGCTGGCCTGCTCAGTTACCAAAATATCCGCGTCATAGGCCGAAAGGCCGTATTCGCGCATGAAGCGCGCCTTCTTCTCGTCCGGCAACTCCGGCAGGCTTTGTTCCAGCTCGGCAATGAGCGACGGCGAAAGCTCCAGCGGCAACAGATCGGGATCCGGGAAATAGCGGTAGTCGTGCGCCTCTTCCTTCGAGCGCATGGAGCGGGTCTCGCCCTTGTCGGGATCGAACAGCCGGGTCTCCTGCTCGACCGTGCCGCCGTCCTCGACGACGCCGATCTGCCGCCACGCTTCGCACGCGATGGCCTGGCCAATGAAGCGGATCGAATTCAAATTCTTGATCTCGCAGCGCGTGCCGAGGTTTTGGCTGCCGGACCGCCGCACCGACACGTTGACGTCGGCGCGCAGATGACCCTTCTCCATGTCGCCGTCGCAGGTACCGAGGTAGCGCAGGATGGTGCGCAGCTTGCTCAGGAACGCCTTGGCCTCCTCCGCGGAGCGCAGGTCCGGCTTGGTCACGATCTCCATCAGCGCCACGCCGGAGCGGTTGAGATCGACCAAGGTGAGCTGCGGGTGCTCTTCATGCAGCGATTTGCCGGCGTCCTGTTCAAGATGCAGCCGCTCGATGCCGACATGCATCGTCTCGCCGTCCGGCATGTCGACCAAAACTTCGCCCGCGCCGACGATCGGCGA